>JBQGON010000012.1:0-40712 GCA_052087065.1 Vibrio sp.
ACGGACGCGGCCCCACTAAGCTCATTTCGCCTTTCACCACATTAATCAACTGTGGCAACTCATCCAATTTGGTTTTACGTAAAAAACCACCCAGGCGAGTCACAGAACTTTTACCGACAAGATGCGTCGCCACCGATTGAGTTTCAATGGGCATGGTGCGAAACTTAATCAGCGTAAACAATCGCTGATTTTGACCGACACGCTGTTGGAAAAATACGGGGGACCCGGTATCAAAGTAGCCGATCAGGCAAATAATCAGTAATACTGGCCATAGTAAACATAGCCCGATTAAGGCTAACAAAAAATCAATCGCTCGGATCATTGATTTACTCCATGCGGTTTATTCGAGGACTTGTGTTCTTGATAATGATCCACCGTAGATTGAATCCCTTGCGATAAGGAAACAGGCGGCTGCCATTGTAACATTTGCTGTGTGTGCCGCAGATCAACTTGCAAACTAGCGGTGAGTTTTTCTGCAATATCCCCTTTACCGAGCATTCGCAATAGCATCACTAATAAATGGCTCGGTACGGGCAATAAGCGGCTTCTTTTTCCTAAACTGCTGGCGATTAAACGTAACAACTCGGTGGTCGAGACATCATGATTATCAGAAACCAGAAAAGTCTGATTAGCCGCTTCCGGATGCTCAGTGGCTGCGGTAATTAGTGATACAAGATTGTCAATGAACACCATACTACGCTGATTGTTGATTCGCCCTAGCGGCAGAGGAATGCCTTTATCTATCCATCGAATCATCGATAAAAAGTTCGCTTTCACACCCGGTCCATAAACAAGAGGAGGACGGATAATCACCACCTCCATTCCTGTCTCTTGTGCGATTTTTCTCAGCCCTTGCTCGGCTTGATATTTACTCGCCCCATAAGGATCGTCAGGAACCGATGAAATCTCTGTGGTAAAAGGCTGTCCCGGCCCGGTTTGCTCACCATTCACTTTTATCGAACTCATGAATATAAACCGTTTCACTCCCGCTTGAGCGGCTTGCCGAGCAAGATTCAATGTCCCGTGGGTATTGATCTCGAGATAAGTTTTGTGTGCGATCTCTGGACTTTCATCCATTTGATGTACTCTCGCGGCACAATGTATCACCACCTCTTTTTCATGTAAGCATGAAGACCAATCGGTTTGCGAATTGATAGATAAACAATGCACCGTATACGTAGGCTTGGTCGAAGGAAGCGTTCGGCATTGGCCTTCTATCTGCCACTTGAGATGAGCTCCGTGTTTAGCGACAGCAGAGGCGACAAAACCCGTCACTCCGGTTATCAGTACTTTCAAATAGTATCTCCAGATAAGTATCAGATTTTTTTAATAATTATGGCATATATTATCAATATCTAACTGGCAAATTTACACTTTAATGCTTAAACTAACCTCATATAATTCGAATGCCAACCAATCTCTTATACCTATCAATCTGATTCTATGGAAGGACCTTTTCATCAATGTTCACACCTCTCCAGAGTTTACTTGAAGCAAAGCGCAGCACAAAACGTATCATTTCAATATCTTATGATATTCTCGCAATCATTTTATCACTGTATTGTTCGATTGCATTGCGCTTAGATAGAGTATGGTTTCCTTTAGGTATTCACGAAATTGTTACCTTATTCATCACTGCAAGCATTACATTAACGTGCTTCGTTCGGCTAGGTATGTATCGCGCCGTACTCCGTTATATGATGCTGCCCGCCATTGGCTATATATTTCTATCAGTCATCATCTCATCAGTGACATTAGCGCTTAGTGGATTTTTCCTGCATGCTTTTATCCCGCGCAGTGTGCCTTTTATCTATGTTGGCTTGGCAACCCTCTTTCTCGGTGGCCCACGCATTCTAATTCGTACGGTTTACTATCACTACTATAAACGCAAAAAACCGAATGTCTTTATCTATGGTGCAGGAGCAACCGGGCGTGATCTGGCGTATACATTAATTCAAGGTAACGACTATCACCCCGTGATTATGCTTGATGATGATCCTGCGAAAACAGGACAAATTATTTTAGGTATCCGAGTTCATCACAGCAGTGAGTTTCCTCGACTTCAACACCTTTATGAGCCGGTAAAACTCTTGCTGGCAATTAATAATATTAATCGTGGCGCTCGATTACGACTAGTCGAAAAATTATCCACTTGGCCAATTGCTTTACAATCAGTACCATCAGTAGACGATATTGCCACTGGTAAGGCGCGACCGACCGATATTCAAGATCTCGATGTATCTGATTTATTAGGTCGGGCACCAGTTGATCCTGATGCAAAGTTACTGGCTAAAAATATCACGGATCAAAATGTCATGATCACTGGAGCAGGTGGTTCCATTGGCTCTGAACTTTGTCGACAGATTTTAACTCAACGTCCTACAACACTCGTCTTATTTGAACTCAATGAATACAATCTCTATCGTATTGATCAAGATTTGCAAAAACTGAAAAAAAATCTATCCCTTGATACGGTAATAATCACAGCGCTAGGCTCAGTACAAAACAAAAATCGCTTGCTCAAAATTATGACTCACTATGGTATCAATACTGTTTACCATGCCGCCGCCTATAAACACGTACCTTTAGTTGAAAGTAACGTTATAGAAGGGTTACGTAATAATGTGTTTGGCACACTAGCCTGTGCCCAAGCGGCTATTCAAGCCAACGTTCAGCATTTTACTTTGATTTCCACCGATAAAGCGGTGCGCCCGACCAATGTGATGGGAACCACGAAGCGTCTTGCCGAACTGGTGCTACAGGCACTTTCTGAAACCCAGCAGCATACGATATTTACAATGGTGCGATTCGGCAATGTATTGGGGTCATCCGGTTCTGTTGTGCCATTATTCAAATCTCAAATCCACGCTGGCGGTCCTGTTACGGTCACACATCCAGATATCATTCGCTACTTTATGTTGATCCCAGAAGCAGCACAGCTAGTCATCCAAGCTGGTGCGATGGGCATTAATGGTCAAGTGTTTGTGCTAGATATGGGTGAGCCTGTGAAAATCCACGATTTAGCCAAGCGCATGATCCATCTCATGGGAATGAGCGAATATTATGATGGCCACAGTGACGACGGTGATATTGAAATACAATTTACCGGTTTACGACCCGGTGAAAAGCTCTACGAAGAGCTATTGATTGGCGATAATGTTGAAGGAACAAGTCATCAAAAAATCATGACCGCATGTGAAGATAAACTCTCGTGGGAAGCGATGAACGCCTTATTAATTGAACTTGATGAATGTTGTGATTCATTCGATGTTAACTGCGCGATACGCATCATTGCTGAAGCTCCAACAGGCTATACGCCAAGAAAAGGAGCATGCTAATGAACTTGTTTATCTCCGTCGTCAATCATCACCATGATGACTTAATTATCCAATTCGATACACTACAACATCTCTCTATTCACTATTCGGTGATAGTGAAATCGAATACTGAACCTAGCCCTCTTCTTCGTGAGTATTGCCAGCGTCATTCCATTCATCTTCTCACTGAGAACAAAACGAAAGGGTTTGGTGCGAACAATAACGATGTTTTTAACTATGCACAGCAGCAGTTAGGAATGACACAACATGACTATTTTTTAGTCTTAAACCCAGATGTTATCATCGATAAGAGTATGATAGCCGAACTACTTAAGCTAATAGAGCAGCATCAATCTGATATCGCGGCCATTAATCTCTACAAAGACGAAGAGAAAACGATCTTCGATCACTCCATTCGCCGAAACCACTCACTTCTTAATCCATTAAAATCACTGATTGGCCTTCCTCGCAACGATATTTATGATAAAGCATCCATACACACGCCCCAAGAGATAGACTGGGCTGCAGGATCTTTTCTGCTCTTTTCCGCTCAATGTTACGAGAAGCTCAATGGCTTTGATGAAACCTATTTTATGTATTTTGAAGATGCAGATATTTGTATGAGAGCGAAAAAAAAGGGAAACACAATAAAGTATTTCCCTCAAATCGAAGCCATTCATTTAGCTCAACATGCCAATAGAAAACTTTTTTCTAAGCACTTTTATTGGTATGTGAGAAGTCTACTAATATACCATTATAAAAAATTACTATGGGACTAATAATCGTTAGAAAATAAAATATTTTTCAATATAAATAGGTAAACAAGTAACAGCTTTAATTTTTTTACATTTCTAAATTTTAAATTAAATACATTTTTAATATCAATTATCTTTTTGTGACTAACTTTATTTAAAACACCCAAAAAAAGTAAGGTTTGTTTTGATATATTGTTAGCTCTATTAAGAGCATCAATAATGCTTGATACTTTATTTTTTGCACCGACCACGTTGTTATCATGCTGTCTATAATAGATTAATGGCTCATTTATATATGTTACCTTTCCATAATATTTAGCAAGTACAGAAAGATACCAGTCATGCATCAATATTTTTCTTTGATCAAAAAATTTAATATTATTTTTATGTAATTCAATTAGTTTTCGATTTAAACATATAGTTGCTCCCTGGACACAATTAGTTATCAATATGGAATCATCAAACAAAATATTATTTGTTAACTGCTGACTATCCATAAAAGAAGCACAATCTTTATAATCAAAATCGTGAAACAGGGTAGAATCTGAGTATATTAACTGAGGTACATGTAATTGGACATGTTCAAGATAACGACAAACTTTATTTGAACACCAAATATCATCCTGATCAGAAAAAAATATTATATCATATTTAGCATATTCCAAAACTTTTATAAAGTTTTGTGCCGGACCATTATTAGGACCATCAACAATTTTATAGTCTTTAAAAGTATTAACTAAAAAAAACCTTTCTATTATTTTAATGGTATCATCAGTAGATCCGTCATCAGATATGATAATCTCACTTGGTTCTCTTTTCTGACTCAATATACTTTTAAGCTGCTCTTCTATATATCTAGCACCATTATATGTACATATACAAACTGAATATTTTAACATAATAGACTCCCTTACTATTCGTAAGGGAGCTCCAAGATTTTTATATTAAACTTTTGATTTAAAAAATGATCTTAAGTTGACAAGTACAGGGTTATTCTCCACTTGAAGAACAAAACCCTTAACTTCATCTGAACCATAGATATCTCTTAGCTTTCTGCCAGCCTTATCCATATGAATGATTCTCTCTTCTTCTTCTATACTTTTTGATTTACTATGGAATATAAAAGTATCTATTGCTACTCGATGTTCAAAGCCCGCTAGATAAGCCCTCAAGCAATAATCATTTTCCTCTCCGTAGTATCGTGCGAAGTTAACATCATCAAAATAACCAATTTCGTGAATAACTGATGCCTTAATCCCAATACAAAAACCATGAATAAGAGGAACAATTGGATAAACCCTGCTATTAAAACTCTCTGCTAACTCATTCATAGACTCAGGAGTAAAACCATTTGGTAAGGTGTTTATCGCTGTTTGATTTTTAGACCCTTTTACATCTGGTACTGATTGATTACTAGCAGCATTAGAAATCGGCCCAACTATTCCGACTCGGTCATCACTAAATGCGGCAAATTTTAGTTTTTTCACCCATCCATTAGTTACAACAGTATCACTATTCAATAGAATTCTAAGGTCAGCAGCACTTGCTTTCAAACCGATATTTGCTGATTTTGTATAGCCTTGATTAGTTTCATTATGTATTACTTTAACTTTATCATATCCAGAAATACTTGAAAGATAATCAGTTGTCTCGTCATTAGAGCAATCGTTAACAAATATCACTTCATTAATATTTTCCATATCTTTAAATACTGATTCGACACATAACTTAACGTCATCGAGAGCATTATAGACACAGATTATAACATCACATGTAAATACTGAGGTGTCTAGCATGTCTTGTTTATTTTCGACATACTCAAAATTGGGCTGTCGAACATCACTTAACGGTAGTAGATCTTTTGGAGCCTGTAAATATCTAGATTTTTGATGGTGATATATTTCAAAATTTGGATCTTCTCGAACACATTTACCATAATCTAAAAGGTACTTAACTTTTATTCCACATTGTCTTAAAGAATAAGTAACTGACATCTGATCCCTACGAGATCTTAGTTTTATTTCATTCCACCACGTTCGATAAAATTTACTTATTTTTTCATCATCATTATTACGAACAATGTAGACATTTGTCTCATACATTCCTAAATTTTTTGGAAGACCAATTTTTCTATAGTGTTCTATTTGATTATGAATTAGCCTTGAAGAATCTTTATTTAAATCTATACATTTATCAGCTTCTTCATATACACAATTTCTAATTGGATGTTTGATTAATGCTATATGCTCATCACTTTCTTTAAAATCAGAAAGCAATTTCTCAATATGATGGTTGAAACGAACATTTCCATCGACCCAGATAATATAATCGTAACTTGGAAATAGCTCATTCAAATGAGTTTTTACATAGCGAGCGATTCTTGTTGGCTCAGAATTATAGTATGGAACACTACATATATTCCAAACCCCAAACGTATCCTGCTTAGTATCTGTAAAACAAAAATAATCAAAGTCGTCACAAATGTTTAGTGGCAATGTCAAATTGTCATAACCACCGTACAAAGCAGTAACTACCGCAACTTTACGACCTTTCTTCTCTCGTTCATATTTTTTAACTTCTGAAATAGCTGTCGAGTCCATCTCCCATGCTTGAGCATTGATATGTTTAAACTTAAACTGTCTATATTGATTGATTATTTTTGTATAATTCTGTTTTAATCTACGTAAAATTTGAGGGGCATAAGGGACTGACAATACATTCCTTGCTAACTTATCGGCTATACGTATATGTATCAGAGATAATTTAGTTTTTAGTTCGATGATTTCTAATCTTGACTTATTCAAATCTCTTTCTAATGATCTAATTTCTTTTTTTAGACCTGAATTACTTTTCTCGAATGAGATTATTTTTAAAGTAGATATTTTATCATTAAATTTATTTAATAAATCAGCAGAAAGGAAGTCTTTTTCATTAGAACAATCGTCTAATATTGATTTTATTTTATTCCAATGCTCTTCTAACTTTAATATATTACTATTCTTAACTTTATTAGCAAGTATTCTTCTCTGATCGATATCAAAATGGTCTAAGTTAGAAATAACATCATTCCATGAACTATAATACACCTTATTATTAAAAAATAAATCTTGTATACCATCAAACTTTATTTTATCTTCAGCTACACACAAAGCCATATTACCATATGAACTAGATGTGATTAACCCATGCATGGAAGAACCAAAATATGCTTTAGAAAAAGCTAAGACAGATACGCACTGACGCAAAGATTCAGGCTCTGATATACAGATATGTTCGAATTTAATAGAATTACTAATTTCTTTTATTAAAACATTATCTTCATGACAATTACCTAATGATATTAATATTGGAACAGAATTATATTTTTCAGAAATATATTTAATGTTCTCAACAATATCAATTGTGCTATTACCTTTTAAATATCTACTATTAAAATGAAATGCAATATAATCTTTATCTAGGTTTGATTTACCAATAACATTGTAAAAATCTGAGCGAAGGTTTTCTTTGGGGAATAAATCAGAAATAGCCCAAACACTGTCAGGCACTACCGATATATTGCAATTTTTGTTAATATTTTCAAGAATTTTTTTACTTAATTCATCTCTTACCGAGATGTAATTTATTCTATTTAAAGCACTTGAAATAATATCATGCAACTCTTCATCAAATACTTCTGCCACACCAGGACAGTTCCATACAATAGGAACATTATTATCTAGATTACTCAGTGTTATAGAAAGCCAAAGATTACTATAGGCAGTGTTTTCTTTCTCATTAAATACATAATTATCTAAGTAAGATGAAGACGTTCTAATGATATTCCCCCCGCCCACTACCAACGCATTTATCTCATTAATAGACTTTGAGTTGATCTCATTAGGAGATAAGCTATCTATATATGATGGATTACTACTTGTTGGAGATAATGGTAATACATCATATTTATCTAATATTTTACTAGTTACTAATGGAAATAATACATCTCCATAGTTATCTACATCGAAAGTTCCAGAAACACCGACTTTCATTTCTCCACCTTATGTTATTTAATTTTTTTACTATAATATTTTTTTTAAGTTTAACTTTTGATTTCTTAGAAACCCATAGAATATCTTCAGTAACTGTAATTTTAGCTTTTTCTCTAAATGCATTAATTATATTAATGAATACTTTAGCTTCAATTTCAAAGTCATGAGCTTTGGTGCCTGTAGGTATAATACTGCTCCAATAATGATGATTTGTATCCCCTAAAAACATAGTAAAGCCTGTTACTGAGATCTTAGAAGGCTTCAGAACTCTGGACAAAAACTGTGTTCCATAAGTTCCTGTCGTTAAAGATTCAAAGTGACGGTTGTTTTTTACCGCCATAATGTCGGGAGCATAACTGAAAAGTACATTATTTCCATTAAGCCAATGGTAGAATGACTTTTTATTTCCTCGCCGAGTTTGAGAAAAAAGAACGATAACAGTCATATTCGGATCATAAGCGAGGATATCAGATCTAGCTTCTACATACGGATTAGTGACTAAGTAAGTCGTTTTTATACCAACATCCGACTTCATGTCCTTATACGGTAATTGATTAAAACGAACGACAATATCATGGCTATCAATCCAATCACCCTGATTCTCTGCCGTTAAAGAAGGAGCGTTACCTACAAAAATAACGGACTGACCTTCTGCAGAGTTAGCTATAAAATCAAATGGATCTAATTGTTTCATTTATTATGCTTTTCAATTCACTTGTATTTTTATTTAAATTATTAAATACTTTCGAAGGAGATAAATGCATAGAATCAGATCGTTCTTTTAAGAGGTTTTCTAATTCTGAATAACTATAAACAATATTATCAGAAATACCGTATAGTTCCATCGTTCCTTCAATCTTATAAGTATTAGATGGAAAACAAATTAAGTTAACACCACTATGCAATACAAATAAATTTAAATGATGCCTTCCTGAAACAACTATATCAAATTGCTTAATGAAGGAACAAAAATCCTCAAGCATAATATCTTTAGCATAAAATAATTTTACATTTAATGCTTTGCATACTTCATTAGCTACAGAATCTTCGTTGCCATCGCTCATAGTTAAGTAATAAGGTTCGTATCCATTATTTCTTATAACATCGATAGACTTCTTAAGAGATTCTGGATTATTCAGAACTCCCTGACTTAGAAGACATCGAGATTTTTTTTGATCATCTATCGATGATATTTTATACTCAGGAGAATTCCCAATATATATATTAGCAATATCATCGTATACTATACTTTTGATGCCGATTTTTGACAAATACTCGTGTGTTTTGTTTTCACGAACATGAATAACATCAACATCATTTAAAGCATAAGTTAATATATCACTGTTCATTGCTTCTATTGTTGCATTTAAGACAATCACGACTTTACCAGCATCTTTAAAAGCCTTAATTAAAGCAAGTAAAGCAAGAGCCCGCTTTGAATCGTGATGAATACTTCCTTCTGCATTTACTATAACAACATCCAGTTTACTTACATTTTTTAAATATTGATCATTATCTAATACTTTATCTGCTATTTTTTTCCATTCAGAAAAGCTTACACTGGAAGTAAAATCTTTCTTTCTTGGTATATATTGGCTTTTATCTATATAATCTTTACTTTTAGATGCGATGTCATTAAATGCTTCTTGCAAATATCCTAATGGAATAGAATCGGTAACCTCTACACTTTCTTTTAACAGAGAAACAACCCCCTCCTTGACGGCTCGACAACCAAGATTTTCAGTAAAACCAGTATCATTGACCAACAAAGCTTTTTTTGATGATTCTATTTTATTTGGTGTCCCTTTCTCCAGTTCAATTTTATGCCTATATACCGTTAAGACTTCTTCGATATCACCAGCAGTCACAAGTCTTCCATGCTCAAATAAAATTGCCTTATTACATATTTGTCTTAAAACTTTATTAGAATGTGAAGCCAGTACTAGGATATTTGAATTGGATATAAATCTATCTATCATCTCCTTTGCTTTATTTATAAAATTAGCATCGCCTGTGCCGATCATTTCATCTAAAAGTAATATATCAGCATCTACACTCGTTGATACCGCAAAAGCTAATCTCGCTAACATGCCGGAAGAGTATGTTTTTATTGGCATATGGAGAAAATCACCGAGCTCAGACTGCTCAGCTATGAGTGGTCTTTTCTTCTTGATTTCTTTTAGTGTAAAACCAAGATACAATCCTCTCAAAACGATATTTTCATAACCGGATAACTCATTGTCCATGCCAAACTTTAGATTAAATAAAGGCGCGACTTTCCCGTCAACTTCAACACTACCATGATGAGGTTTATATATACCAGCCATCACTTTTAATAATGTTGACTTCCCAGATCCGTTATGACCGATGAGAGCTACTCTATCCCCTTTATTTATCGAAAACGAAATATTATCTAAGGCTCTCAAAACAGGCTTGTTATTCTTTAAAAGAATATTACCACCAACAGAGGATTTAGTTTTATTCTTTGATTTACTAAATCCTTTCATAGGATAGTCTAATGTTAAATCTTTAACTACAATACTAGTCATTTCTACACCATGTAAGGTATTTTATCTTTGTTCATGTAATAAATAATAAATGATAAAACTAATCCTATTATACCAATAGTACAAGTAATAAGCAGAGTATTCGGGTTTAGAGCTTGACCAAGAATGGGACTTCTTATCACATCTAAAAAATAAAACAGCGGATTAAGATGGACCAAATAAGCTCTTGAACCTGCTAGAGCTGGAACCCATAATACTGGTGTGATGAAGAAGACTAACCTCATTACATTTGATATTAGTTCTGTAATATCTCTTATAAATAACGTTAACATACCGATAAGAATAGAAAACCAAAAGCCATTTAGAGTTACAATTATTAATCCTAATATAACTCCAAATGGGTCAATATCTTTAAATTTATCAAAATAAACAAGAACTATGGCAATAGATATGCATCCAAAAATAAAAATAAAAATATTTTTTAGAAGTAATTTACATACATAAGAAAAATAGTTTATAGGAACTTCTTTTATCTGTTTTGCATTAGATATAAAAACCTTACATCCATCGGTAATGTATTGTGATATTATATTCCATACAACCAAACCTGAAATCAAGTAAGGTATATAAACATCTGGCTTTTGACTTAGAATTATAGAATAGAAGTAACCTAAGCATAAGCCAATGATTAATGTACTGAGTATCTGCCAGATAATTCCTAATTTAGTACCATTATATTTTCTCTTCATTTCGATCCAAGCAAGATTAATCCATAAATCTTTTTCCTTATAAGCTTGCTTGAAGTCTTGTATAATCATATTCACGGCTAATAAATTCCAAATATTATTTAAAGGTATTGAGCATTAATTAATGCATGACCTTTATGATCTTTATCTGATAATGACGGTTCATGACCGTCTAAAGGCCACTCAATCCCTATAGTATTATCATTCCATAGAATTGAATGTTCAGACTTAGGATTATAATAATCCGTGCATTTATATACAAATTCCGCTTCATCTGATGTGACGTAAAAACCATGAGCAAAGCCCTCCGGTACCCAGAGCTGCTTTTTATTTTCTGCTGATAAATACACGCCAACCCATTGTCCAAATGTTGGTGAACTTTTACGTATATCTACCGCAACATCAAAAACTTCACCGGATATCACTCGGACTAATTTTCCTTGCGTATTTTCCGTTTGATAATGCAATCCTCTTAGGATCCCTTTCTTGGATTTTGAGTGATTATCTTGAACAAAAGTCGTTGGTTTACCTGTGACTAATTCTTCGAATTTTTTCTGTTGCCAGGTTTCCATGAAGAAACCTCTATCGTCGCCAAATACCGCAGGTTCAATAATTTTTACGTCTGGTATTTTTGTGTCAATTACATTCATATATTTTTATCTTTTAATTACAATAGCGATTTAATTGAATCAATGCCCTTTTCCAATCACTAGCATCGATGCCAAATTGTTCTTTTATTTTTTGTACAGACAGCTTTGAGTTAGCCGGCCGTTTCGCAGGCGTTGGATACATATCGGACGTGATGGCGGAAAGATCCGGTTTTCGAGTCAATACTTTTTGCTCTACCGCCACATCAAAAATATGGCTAGCAAAGTCAAACCAACTGACATGCGGGAGTCCAGAAAAGTGATAAATACCAAACTTAACCGATTCATTGGTTATAATTTTTTCTGCCATTTGAATGAGGGTTGACGCAATGTCGCCTGCATAAGTCGGTCCGCCAAATTGATCAGAAACAATGCTTAACGAGTCTCTTTGTCTACCAAGACGTAGCATAGTTTTCACAAAGTTATTCCCATACTCTCCAAATACCCAAGCTGTACGCAATATAATATGCCGCTCGCAGTATGCTTGTATCGCTCGTTCACCTTCTAATTTACTTACGCCATACACGCCTTGTGGCACTGGAGTATCGCTTTCTAGATACTCCCCCCCGCCTTGTTCACCCGAGAAAACATAATCCGTTGAGATATGCAGTAGAGCCGCTCCTATCTTTGAGGCAGCTTGGGCGAGATATTTCGCTCCATCTCTATTAATAAGGTAGGCACTCTCAGACTCCCCTTCCGCCTTATCAACCGCGGTGTAGGCAGCCGCATTAATAATAATGTCTGGCTTAAACTCATACATTGTCTGAGTGATAGCCTCTGGTGAAGTAATATCAAGCTGATTTCGATCTAGGGCGAGTGTTGTATACTCTTTCTCTAATAACTGTTCAACCAAACACTGGCCGACTTGCCCTTTACTACCAGTTACTAATACTCTCATGATATTGAAGCCTTTTTTTGTCCTTCATCAACAAGTCTCAGTAAATACTGACCATAGTCATTTTTTAACATAGGCTGAGCGAGCTCAATAACCTGTTGATCATCCAACCACCCATTTCTCCATGCAATTTCTTCTAGACACGCGATTTTAAGACCTTGAACATGCTCGATCGTTTCAACAAATGCTGAGGCTTCCTGAAGACTTTCATGCGTACCTGTATCTAACCATGCAAAACCACGTCCGAGTAATTCCACATTTAGAGCATTCGCCTGCAAATACATCTCATTGAGAGCAGTAATCTCAAGCTCACCACGTTCAGAAGGTTCAACTTTTTTCGCTAATTCAACCACTTGATTATCATAAAAGTACAACCCCGTGACTGCATAATCAGATTTCGGCCGAGAGGGTTTTTCTTCTATCGAAATGGCTTTCATATTATCGTCAAATTCAACGACCCCAAAGCGCTCAGGATCTTTCACTTGATAACCAAAGACAGTCGCACCTTGCTTTTGAGTTGCTGCATTACGCAGAGTCTTACTAAAAGACTGGCCATAAAAAATATTGTCGCCTAAGACAAGACAAACACTATCCCCGTCAATGAAATCTTCACCAATAATAAAAGCTTGAGCCAATCCATCGGGGCTCGGTTGAATGGCGTACTCTAAATTGATACCAAGAGTACTGCCGTTACCCAGTAATCGTTTGAAACTCTCATGATCTTCTGGAGTGGTAATAATCAAAATATCTTTAATTCCCGCAAGCATTAAAGTCGACAGCGGATAGTAAATCATTGGTTTGTTATAGATGGGTAATAACTGTTTTGAAACACCACGAGTTATTGGATATAAGCGAGTTCCAGAACCGCCAGCGAGTATAATACCTTTCATAATACGGTTCCTATGTTAGTGATTATGTGTGCCTAAGCGTTCACGGCTGTATGAGCCGTCAAGCACTCGGCTCCACCACTGACGATTATTTAAATACCATTGAACCGTTTTTCTCATTCCAGATTCAAACGTTTCTTGCGGAACCCATCCCAAGTCTTGGCTTATTTTCGTTGCATCAATAGCATAACGAACATCGTGCCCAGGGCGGTCCGTGACATAGGTAATCAAATCACTGTAATGTGCAACGTTTGCTGGTTTTTCCGGAACTAATTCTTCAAGAAGAGTACAAATTGTTTTCACAACCTCAATATTGGCTTTTTCATTGTGCCCACCAATATTATAAGTTTCTCCCACTTTCCCTTCTGTAACCACTCGGTACAGGGCTCGTGCATGATCTTCAACATACAGCCAATCACGAATTTGCATGCCATCACCGTATACTGGGAGTGCTTTACCCTCAAGTGCATTTAAAATCATAAGAGGGATTAGCTTTTCAGGAAAATGATAGGGACCATAGTTATTAGAGCAATTGGTCACGAGCGCCGGTAATCCATAAGTCCGATTCCAAGCCCTCACTAAATGATCGCTTGATGCTTTCGAAGCAGAATAAGGGCTAGAAGGTTGATAATTGGTTGTTTCTAAAAATAGATCAGTCGTCCCTTCTAAATCGCCATAAACCTCATCCGTTGATATATGATGAAAACGAAACGCATTTTTTCGTTTATCATTCAGCTGGTTCCAATATTGACGAGCGGCTTCAAGCAGCTGATATGTCCCAACGATATTGGTTTCAATAAAGGCCGCGGGCCCATCAATAGAACGGTCTACATGTGATTCTGCTGCCAAGTGCATGACCACATCAGGACAGTGTTGTTCAAACACGCCTTTTATTGCCGTGCTATCGCAGATATCAACTTGCTCAAAGTTATAACGTTCATTACTGGTATATCCATGTAACGATTCAGTATTACCGGCATAGGTTAACTTATCAACGTTAACCACTTCATCCGTTGTATTATCAATAATATGACGTATTACTGCTGAGCCGATAAAGCCAGCTCCCCCAGTCACTAAAATTTTCATTCATTCATCCGCTTTCTTCGATGTCATTTCATACTGATTCGATTATTCGAACCTATTTTATACTAATTAGGCACGCTACCGCCCAGACAGTTCAGGTAAACCTGTGCCTTAAAAAATGACATTTCTGGGTTTTATACAGGTAAACATTGTATGCAATCTTTAAAATTTCGCTAACCATATGATTTATTTAACGTGATTTTTGTGATTACAGACTAATGATTAACCTTTATAATAGCACAAATAGTGGTAAATATTGACTAAGGAATGAATACATGATTATCGTAACGGGCGGTGCTGGCATGATCGGCAGTAATATCATCAAAGCGCTCAATGATCGTGGTATCAACGACATACTTGTTGTGGATCACCTAAAAAATGGACGTAAATTCAATAACTTGGTCGATTTAGATATCACTGACTACATGGACCGTGATGACTTTCTAACCCAGGTGATGGCAGGGGATGACTTCGGACCTATTGAAGCTGTTTTCCATGAGGGAGCTTGCTCAGCCACAACCGAGTGGGATGGCAAGTACATGATGCTCAATAACTATGAATATTCAAAAGAGCTGCTTCATTATTGCTTAGAACGTGAAATCCCTTTCTTATATGCTTCTTCAGCCGCAACATACGGTGATACCTCTACGTTTATTGAAGAACCGTCTTATGAAGGTGCTCTGAATGTTTACGGCTATTCAAAACAGCAATTCGATAATTATGTGCGTCGACTTTGGGATGATGCGGCTAAGCATGGTGAAACGCTTTCTCAAATTACAGGTTTCCGTTATTTCAACGTCTATGGTCCGCGAGAACAACATAAAGGTTCAATGGCTTCCGTTGCGTTTCATTTGAACAATCAAATGAACGCAGGCGAAAATCCTAAACTTTTTGCAGGAAGCGAACACTTTAAACGAGATTTCGTTTATGTTGGTGACGTCGCCGCAGTGAACCTGTGGTTTATGGATAATGGAACCTCTGGGATTTATAACTGTGGTACGGGTAAAGCCGAATCATTCGAAGAAGTCGCGAATGCCGTCATCCGCCATCATGGGCAAGGAAAAATTGAAACTATTCCTTTCCCTGAACACCTCAAAGGCGCTTATCAAGAATACACCCAAGCAGATCTGTCTAAATTACGAGCCGCTGGCTGTGATGTAGACTTTAAAACTGTGGCAGAAGGTGTTGCTGAATATATGACGATCATTAACGGTTAATAAACTAGGTTTTAATTTTTATTATTTATAAGGCTTATATATGAAAATTGCAGTTGCCGGCACAGGATACGTCGGTCTTTCCAATGCGATGTTACTTTCTCAACATAATGAAGTGGTTGCATTAGATATCATCGAAGAAAAAGTGGCGATGTTAAATCGCAAGCAGTCTCCGATTGTAGATGCAGAAATTGAACGTTTCTTAGCAACTAAAGAACTCAACTTCACAGCCACGATGGACAAGCACCTTGCTTATCAAGATGCGGATTTTGTGATTATTGCGACCCCAACTGATTATGATCCTCAAACGAATTATTTTAACACCTCATCGGTTGAAGCGGTGATTCGTGATGTGATGGCGATTAATCCTCATGCGACTATGGTGATAAAATCCACCGTACCTGTCGGCTACACCGCGGATATTTGCCAACAATTTGAGACCGAAAATATTATATTTTCGCCCGAATTTTTACGTGAAGGTAAAGCCTTATACGATAACCTTTATCCGTCTCGTATTATCATCGGTGAGCAAAGTGAACGTGCCAAAGCATTTGCTGCACTGCTTGCTGAAGGCGCAGAAAAACAAGATATAGCCACTATTTTTACCAATTCGACCGAAGCCGAAGCGGTCAAATTATTTTCTAATACTTACCTCGCTATGCGCGTTGCATACTTCAACGAGCTTGACTCGTATGCTGAAGTAAATGGTTTAGATGCTCGCCAAATCATTGAAGGTGTCGGATTAGACCCTCGCATTGGTAATCACTACAATAACCCGTCATTTGGTTATGGAGGTTACTGCCTACCGAAAGATACTAAACAGTTATTGGCAAACTACGAAAGTGTGCCTAATAACATTATTAACGCTATTGTCGATGCCAACCGTACTCGCAAAGACTTTGTCGCAAATAGCATCCTAAAGCGTGAGCCAAAAGTAGTGGGCATTTATCGCTTAATCATGAAGTCTGGCTCTGATAACTTCAGAGCATCGTCCATACAAGGGATTATGAAACGTCTGAAAGCAAAAGGCGTAGAAGTCATTGTCTATGAACCTGTATTAGAGGAATCTCTTTTCTTTAACTCGCGTGTGATTAAAGATATGGCGGCATTCAAGCAAGAAGCCGATGTTATTGTCTCGAACCGTATGACGAAAGAGCTCGCTGATGTTGCCGATAAAGTCTATACCCGTGACTTATTTGGTAGTGACTAGTCAGTTGTTAGCCAGTTGATGAGATTAAAGGGAGCAACGTTGGTTGCTCCCTTTCTTTTTTCCAGAGTATAACGCTGTCTTTCGTCGTTTTGGTGTAGCGACTTTGATGTGGGTAGTACCCCGCTAACTCCCCACTGAAGGGAATGATTATTACAGCACTGATTGTGAGACAGACGATTTAGAAAAACTGACTGTTATATTTACAATGGAATTGTTCAAATAACCAATCTGTATCCTTTCTTATTAATGGTTCGCTGCTATACTACGCATTTGTTTTATTTTTATTCTTTTAGGTTTGAATATAGATGTCGACCTCTTCTCGTAACGATAATGACCCCAATGCATACAACCCTACATTAACTTGGCGTTTTTTCGCGCCGCGCTATTGGGGTACATGGTTAATGCTACTGGTTTGGATCCCTTTTTCTCTGCTTCCTCATGCGTTTCGACACTGGCTTTCGGTGAAAGCTGCTAATAAAATGCTCAAAAAACAGCGCGGCACTATTTTAAATGCTCGAGCAAACTTGGCCGCCTGCTTTCCAGAAAAAAGTCTCACCGAGCGGGAAGCTATTTTGCATAATATGCTGGTGACTTCGGCCGTTTTTTTAACAGGCTTTGGGCTCCTTACATTGCGTAACCGTGATTGGTTCAAACAGCAATGTGATATTCGTGGGATGGAAAATCTTACCTCTTTACAAGAACAAGGTAAGAATGTCATTTTGCTCGTTCCACATTCTTGGACCATTGATATTCCAGCAATTTTGTTTGCATCAATGGACTTACCTGTTGCTGCAATGGCAAAAAAACAGCGCAATGAAGTACTCGATTGGCTCATGCACCGTCAACGTGTGCAATACGGCGGCAAAGTTCATGAACGTAGCGATGGGGTAAAACCTTTTATAAAATCGGTCCGAGATGGATACTTAGGGTATTACTTACCTGATCAAGATCATGGCGCGGAAGCGAGTGTCTTTGTCGATTTTTTTGCCACCACAAAAGCCACACTCAAAGGTTTAGGTAAACTCTCCAAAGTCTCTCGAGCGGCCATTGTCCCAGTATTTGCCATGATTGATGCCAAAACAGGACGCTATACTGTCGATATTTATCCTGCTTTTGAGAATTTCCCTAATACGACAGAGGAAGCAGATGCCAGAACAATGAACCAATTCATTGAAACGGCAGTCTCACAAAACCCTGAGCAATATATGTGGACATTGCGACTGTTAAAAACGCAACCTGATGGCGATAATGTTTACAAGCAAGCCAAACGACAACTGGCCGGTAAAAAATAATACAAACGGAAGCCATAATGAGTAAAGTTTTAATCATAGGCCCTTCTTGGGTGGGTGACATGGTGATGTCACAATCACTTTTTAAACGCTTGAAACAACAAGAACCACAGATTGAAATTGATGTGCTTGCTCCTGGATGGTGTAAGCCCATTTTAGAGCGCATGCCTGAGGTTCGTCATGCGATTGAAATGCCAGTAGGCCATGGTAATTTTGGCTTAAAAACTCGTTACCAGTTAGGTCGAAAATTAGCAAAAGAAAAATACGAGCGCGCCTATGTGATACCTCGCTCTGCAAAATCTGCCTTAATTCCACTCTTTGCCGGCATTCCTAAGCGTATCGGCTGGAAAGGCGAAAGTCGTTATGGTTTGCTAAATGATATCCGTCCTAACCGTAAAGCCTTTCAATATATGGTGGAACGCTTAGTCGCACTGGCACACCCAAAAAAAGAGATGGTGGATTCACACTCACTTGGCGGCATTGATACCTTACCGCATCCAGCTTTACTCATTGATCGCAAGGCGCAGAAGAACGCCATTGAAAAATTTTCGCTTGCGACTAACAAACCGATTTTAGGCTTGTGCCCCGGCGCTGAATTTGGGCCATCCAAGCAATGGCCAGTAGAGCATTATGCGCAAGTTGCTCAATATGCCGTCAACAACGGTTATCAAGTATGGCTATTTGGCTCCGGCAAAGATACGCCGACCTGCGAAGCCATTAAACAATTGGTGGCCGAACACCAAGAGGACTTAAAAGTCTTAGCGGGACAAACGTCACTCATTGAAGCAATCGACTTATTAGGGGCTTGCCAAACTGTCGTCAGTAACGACTCTGGCTTAATGCACGTTGCGGCAGCCGTGGGTTGCTATGTGATTGGCGTGTATGGCTCTACTTCGCCGAACTACACCCCGCCTCTCACCGATAAAGTCAGCATTATTGGCACAGATATTGATTGTCGTCCGTGCTTTGAACGCACATGCCCACTTGGGCATATGAAATGCCTGACTGAATTAGCCCCAAAAAGAGTAATACATCTGTTATGAACAATTTTTCTACTACATTTTTAGGTGAACGATATCGTTTTATTATGTTGTTTGCTGTTTTTGGCTACGTTTCATGTGCTATCGCATTTGAACATATCGCGGATGCTTTCCGTGCTATTTTCATTCTCGGCTCTGTAGGCATACTCTATGTACATCGCAGTAGAATTTATCGAGACCCAATTATCATCACGCTCGGTTTAGCGTTAATCGTCTCTTTACTCAGTTGGTGTAACAGTCTTTTTTATATCTCTGATTCAGCAAGATCCATCCCCGAACTCGATAAATTAGCAAGATTGTTTCTTTTCGTCTTTATTGCTTATTGGTTAAAAGGGGAAAAGAGACTAATATACATACTGTTTTGTTGTTTTATTGCTAGTTTTATTCTTGGAATATGCATCAAATCAGATTTTATCCATTCTTTTGAAATGGGTATTTTTCATGATAAACGCGTTGATTTTAATATCAAAAATGCTCAATATACGTCGATGTTTTCGGGTCTTTGCCTAATACTTAGCATCTTCGCGACCGTCAAAATCACATCTAAGTTTTATCGCAACAAGCGACTCAAGTTTGCCATGCTAATGCTTGCAGGTAGCGCAGTGATGTTCTTTGCGATAATGGTCGTCATTACACAATCTCGAATGGTGTTTGTCGGGCTGCTCTTGGCTATAGGGTTGTTACCAATCTTATACTTTCTCGTATATCAAAATACTAAGTTATCTAAAGTCGTGATATTTTATATACTGACCTTGTTATTTACCAGTATAGCCCTATATCTATCACTTCCTTTTATACTGAAAATATTCTCACCCAAAGATATGCAGTCATTAAGCGATATTATCCACTTAAATACGGCTCATATACCTATGTCTAGCATTGGCATCCGACTTAATTCATGGATTGCGGCAATTCCTTGGATTCAAGAACACCCATTAATTGGCGTTGGTGTGCATGGTCCTAGCCTAGTTATATCGCAATCTCAAGTTTTCTCAGAAAGATTCAATGAGAATCCAGGTATTATTACTGGTTTACGACACCTACATAGTTTCCATATGGACACTCTCGTGAGTTATGGATTATTCGGCTGGGTGGTTTTGAACTCGGTGTATATAACCGTCACTCGCCAACTCTTTAAAATGCGTTCGATTCTACCAAATGCAGAAATTTGGCTTATGCTATCGTTAATTTTTTCTATTTACTGGATAAGTATTAACTTTTTTGAATCATTTAACTATCGAACTTATGGCGTCTTCGCATATACAGTCATAATGGGTGGCTTATATTCATTTGTCTTAGCTAATCGATTGTTCAAAGATAATAATAGGGATATGACGTGAGAATTGCCGTCGTCGTCAATAGCCTAAAAGTCGGAGGCATGGAACGTGTTGCCGTTAACTTAACCAACGCGTTTCACAAAGCGGGTCACCATGTGGAGCTGCTCTACTTAAAAAATCGACCCGTCGAACTGCAACCTGACGATCCGACAATTCCGATTCATTTGTTTGATGTGAAAAAGGATGTATTACGTACGGGGTTAGGGGCGCTATGGATGGTGTCTTGTCGTATTGCCAATCTGTTTGCCCGTAAAAGCTACGCGCGATTGTTTGCCTATGCCGAATGTAGAGCCTTTGCGAAACGTCTGCAGCAATTAGAAAGCCGCAATGGCGCGGAATTTGATCTGATTGTGTTTCGTGGCCATGGTACTTTCGAGCATGTCTGGCCGCTACACGATCCACGCTTTGTGTTTGTGTGTGAAAGTGTACAAGGCAAGCATCATTATGGTCGCCTATCAAAACGTGCATTTCAGGGTATTTATGGTCATCGCAATATGGTGTGTATTTCACAGGGCGTGATGGATAACTTCCAAGCGATTACTCAACTGCATGGTATTACGCCACGCAGCGCGACCTTGATCAGCAACCCACTCGAATACGACCGCATCGCTGAGCAAAGCCAGGCGGATAAAAACAGCTTACACCCTAGGCCGTATATTTTAGGGTTGGGCCGTTTGAGTCCCATTAAAAACGTCCCGCTATTGGTTGAAGCGTATCATATTTTAGTCAGCCGTCATGATATCACCCAAGACTTAGTCATTGTCGGTGAAGGGCGTGAACGCGCGGCCATTGAAGATAAAGTTTCGCAATTAGGCTTAGAAAATCGTGTGTTTCTCAAGGGCCAGCAAATGCCTCCCTACCCATGGTTTGCTCATGCAGACTTATTCACGTTAAGCTCAAAGTCAGAAGGCTTAGGCATGGTATTGATTGAAGCCCTTGCCTGCGGAGCACCAGTCGCCGCAACATGCTGCCCAGGAGGGGTGTCACAAATCATGCAAGGGCCGCTAAGCGAGTTCTTAGCTGAAATGACACCAGAAGCACTAGCCGCAGCGATGTATAAAGCCCTCACAACGCCTCGTGATGAAACCTATCAAGCGGCGGTGCAATCCTCATTGGCCCAATTCGATGGCCAACGTATCGTACAAACTTACTTGAATACGTTTACTTCTAAGCTCATTAAATAAAGACGCATCACTCTGCTCCATAGAAAAAGGCCAGTTCTCCAACTGGCCTTTTTTATCAACAAACCCACTTATTTAGAACACGCCGCGAGTAACTGCTCACAATAATGACGGCCTGGTAATACCGTAAAAACTTCGGCGGCCTTGATATGCGTTTGGAAATAAATGTGGTGACCATAGTAGCGATAACCGTAGCCATATCGTTTCTCATGCCACCAGCGCTTGATCTGTTTTTCTACCGAGGCTGACGCTCGTAAATCATGCATGGTATCGAATGCGACCACTTTCTCTTTTTGCTCCGCCAGTGATAGTGAATAGCTATACACCTGCACTTGATTAAAATACTCATGATTTTTATAAAACGGAGCCAATGCGGTGGTGGTATGTTCGGGTCCATATGGAAAATCTTTAATACCGTTTAAATGGTTCACATACATTAAGACTTGCTGTGGCACATAATCACTTTGCTCCATCGCCAGAGCGAGCGCATGCGCTGCAGCCTTATGTTCTGGATGAGGATCGACCTCTGGGTCAGTCACTAATACCGTCGTGGGCTGCACTCGTAATAACAGTTCACAGAGCTCATTGACCATCGCTTGTGGTGTATTCGCCGCGTCCAAATCATTCGACAAACTGAGCGAATTGAGCGCTCGAAATGATACAGGAGAATATTTTTGACCCGCGCCATGCATAATTGGCTCTTGTGGCGCGTGATAAAGTGTCTCTACTGTAATACCGGAATATCCCAAACAGACCAGTTGATTGGCAGGGACGTTAGCAAGTAGTGGCGTGGTCATGCTATTCCAGTGACGAATAGAGGCTTTGCGAGGACATCCCTCGTCCATGCTGCTATCCAAATCTGGAATATATTGTTTGGCGATTTTCTGTAACGACTCTCCCGCATACAAGGTCGCAATCCACACCTGCGAATGCAAATGCTGGTAGACACCGTAGGCCGCCAATTCAGCATCATCGGCATGCGGAGCAATAATCAGCATCGGGCCACGTTCAATTGGCGGATTTCGGAAGAGCAACAAAGAGACCTGCGATGCCAATTTACAATCATGAGTGATGCACTGAACCTCGTGTAAACTAGGTAATCGGGTTAGATTGAGATAACGCTTGCCTGCTTGTTGGGGTTCAAAAAACTGCTCATTCTCACGCGCTTCTGGCTGCCAACCAGACTGTCTTAGTTCCACAACCCCCATTCTTTTTTTACTGGTCGAGGTATAACTGATCTCCAACAGTACCGTAACTTGCGTTGTCTCAGGCAATAAAGTCTTATCAAAAGAGAGCATACCTGACTCGTCCAATAGCGCCGGAATGTGCCAATCAGGTTGTAAAGAGTATTGGTAATCAAGCGTCTTCATTGGGAAACAATCCTGTTAATGTTCTGTCTATCGCACCTCGATTATGCTGTACGACTTGGTAAGCCTGCTGACCACATTCGATCCGCTTTTCAGGATGATCCAGTAAATCAATCAACGCTGCGGCAATATGTTCATGCGAATCACACACCACCGTGGCCTGCGCCGCGATCAGCTGCCCTGCAATATCACTGAAGTTAAAATAACTGGGCCCAGTTAACGTCGGCAAGCTCAATGCAGCAGGCTCTAATAAATTATGACCACCCACTTTATCACCGAGTAAACTCCCGCCCATAAAACACACATCACTCGCGGCCAATAATTGCATCATTTCGCCCATCGTGTCCGCCAAATACACTTGCGATAATATCGCACCTTTGCGACTTTGAGTACGACGCTCATACGAGAGCCCATGCTCGGTAATTTCTCCTGCGACTGATTGAAAGCGCTCTGGATGGCGAGGCACCAAAATTAATAAAGCATCAGGGCAGCGTTTGAGTAGTAAACGGTGCGCATCAAGCACAATGGCATCTTCTCCTTGATGGGTACTGGCTGCGATCCACACCGGACGCTTAGCCCCTAAGCGATAACGCAATTGTTTACCGGCACGAACCACGCTATCTGCCACGGTAATATCAAATTTAAGCGAACCGGTGACATTGACTTGCTCGGGACGAAAACCAAGCGCGGTGAATCGCTCGGCATCGTCTTGATGCAAACAAAATATCTGGTCGATATGGCGGGCTAAAAACGCGCCAATCGCGGGTAGTTTTTGATAGCGCTCACAAGATCGCACAGAAAGGCGGGCGTTAATGACCGCAATGGGTACTTGCATGCGATGTGTGATCGCTAAGGTATTTGGCCATAACTCGGTTTCCATGATAAGAAGCTGTGATGGCTGAATGCGACCAATAAAACGTTTGATCGCCCAAGGGAAATCTAAAGGCATAAAGCGGTGCTCAACTAACCGACCTAATTTTTCCGCTTGCGCAGCGCCAGTCGTAGTGGTCGTGGTCATCACGATGGTTGTTTCGGGATAACGCTGCTTAAACGCTTTAACAAATGGGGCGGCCCCTAATACTTCTCCCACCGACACCGTATGTAACCAAACCACAGGAGCCGTTGTATTGAGTGGCGCACAATACCCAAAGTACTCAATCCAACGCCGTCCGATATGAGGTTTATCACTGCGCTTTTTCAGCAATGAATATAAAAAAAATGGTGAGATTACTATGATAAGTAACGTATAAAGAGCACGAAACATAATACGCGAGTGGTTAACCTTAATTAAGAACATGACTGCTAAATTCTACGCGATTATGGCAAAAATCAGACAATGTTCAGCGAAAAATCACGAAATAAACACATAAGCGTTGATGTTTTATACAACCCTCGTGTTTGCTATTGAGCCACCGCTTGATATCCATCCAGTAACCATGACCAGCATAGCTGTGGCCACGGAGTACTAAACTGTGGCTGCTCTTTAACAAATGAACGTTTTAAACGCTCTAAATTAGCACTCTTCCACTCGCCATGCTCAGAGGCAAACCCACATTTATCAAAATCGATGATCCAAACATCGTCTTGGTCATCAATAAGAATGTTATGAATATTCAGATCGGTATGATTAACATTCGCGCTGTGCATACGGCCAATCATTGCCCCAATGCTGTGATAATTCGCTTGGGTTAACGTTGTGTTTTGTAGAATACCGACCACATCTTGGGCATTTTGAATTTTTTCACTCAACAGGTCAGCGCGATACCATAGTCCACTCTTCACTGCGCGAGCGGCAATCGGTTTCGGCACATTGACATTCGCTCGCTGTAACGCCTCAAGCAAGATAAATTCTTGATGACTGCGGGTGCTTTGCCAATCGGTGAACCAATATTGATCTTTGACTAATTTACCAAATAATCCGCCCCGACGATAATGACGTAGTGCCGCTTCCATCGAGTCTAACTGGACAAACCATGTTGTGCCACGACCTTGTGCACTCCCCGTCACTTTATTTCGCTCTTGCCAATAGTGCGGATCAAAACAGCGCCAAGGGTCATCATGCAAACACTCATCATCATACCAAATGGTTTGATTCGCTTGTTGAAGTTCTTTTATCACTGCACTCACCTTGTATTAAGATCACTAATATCACAGACATTTAGGTAGATACCAAAGGATTTACCTGTGCGTAGTTTACATTAATCTGCCAATGAAGATAATCTCTCTCAAAGGTAACACTCAGTAGAAATAAATCAGGATGAGGGGTCTTCTCCCTGTCTTCTTGCTTAAATAATGGCAGGATGAGATAGACGTAATGAGCTGCGCCCTCTACAATTCGTGTTTACATAATATTGACCTCATGATGAGGGAAGTGAGTCCGATGTTATATCGTAGCTGACATCCCCTAACCACTAGGAAAAGAGAGTAGTTAATGACTCTGTTTAATTGTGCGCCGCAATCACTGTGTATTTTACGACTCTCTGCGATTGGAGATGTATGTAATACCATTGCTGCGGTTCAAGCAATCCAGAAATATTGGCCTGAAACCCATATCACTTGGATTACGGGAAAATTAGAAGCCAGTTTGCTTGATGGGTTGCCTGGTGTAGAAGTGATCGTCTTTGATAAAAAACAAGGCGTTCAGGGCTACCGCCAACTGTGGAAAACCCTCAAAGGTCGCCACTTTGATGCGCTTTTACATATGCAGTACGCCTTACGAGCCAGTATTGCGACCCTCGGAATTAAAGCGCGATATAAACTCGGATTTGATGCCAAGCGTAGCCAAGATTTCCAAACTTGGTTTACCAATATCAAAGTGCCCTCGCCGCAAGAACCACACGTCCTCGATGGCTTAATGGCGTTCGGACACGTGTTGGGCGTGCCAAGCAGCCAACCGAATTGGGCAATCCCTTATTCCAATGAGGATGCGCAATGGGCGCAAGCACAGTTTGACACACAGTGTCGCAATCTTGTCATTGTCCCAGGCGCGAGTAAATCTTACAAAAATTGGACAGCAGAGGGCTATGCCCGTGTGATTGAATACGCTAAACAACAAGGTTGGCATGTTATTATCGCTGGAAGTCCATCCCCTGTCGAAATGCGTCTGTGCGCAGCAATTACTGACCATCTATCGCTCTCGGTGACCAATATTGTCGGCAAGAGCTCGATCAAACAAATGTTAGCGCTACTTGATGGCGCAGATATGGTCATCGCTCCAGATACAGGGCCAGCCCATATGGCCAACGCCGTTAATACACCTGTCGTCGGGTTATATGCACATCATAATCCGCAACGCACTGGGCCCTATCAATACCGGCAATATGTGGTATCTGCTTACGAAGCGGCGATTGCCGAAGAACACCAAAAACCGATCGCTGAGCTAGATTGGCGAACCCGAGTCAAAGATGAAACAGCCATGCAACGCATTACCGTACCCGCGGTCATAGCCATGTTTGATCGTGTCGTTGCTGACTTCAATTTATAAACTCGTGTTAAGACTGTGACTGCCGAGCAGTACAGATATTACGCGAGCATAAGAGAGAAAAATATGATTACAGGTATTGTCATTACTCTGAACGAATCCAATAACATTAAAGAATGCATAGAATCACTACAGACGGTCTGTTCTGAAGTCATTATTGTCGATTCTCAAAGTACCGATGACACGCAAGCTATCGCTCAATCTATGGGCGCTAAAGTGGTGGAACAAGCCTACCTTGGGGATGGATTTCAAAAGAACGTCGGCCTCCCTCATGCAACCAATGATTGGGTATTAAGTATTGATGCCGATGAACGCTTAACACCAGAAGCCATTGCGACGATACAAGGCCTAGATCTGCAAAATACCGCCCATGATGGCTTTGCGTTCCGCCGCCGTAATCATATTGGTAGCCGCTGGGTGAAGCAGTGTGGATGGTACCCCGATTACTGCATTCGTTTATACAATCGCCAGAAAACCAAGTTTTCTGAGGTAAAACAGCATGCATCTGTCCAAGCAAAAAAACCGCAAGAACTGGATTGCGACCTGATCCATTACTCATTTGAAAATCTCGGACAATTGTTTGCCAAACCTGGACGCAACTTCAGTAGTCGCGCCGCAAAAATCATGTATCAAAAAGGGAAACGCGCCAATGCTTTCTCGCCGTTTTCACATGGTTTGAACGCGTTCTTCCGTAAATACGTCATGCAACGCGGTTTTCTCGGCGGTGTTGATGGTATGACGGTGGCGCTAAGCTCTGCCATTAATAGCTATCTAAAATACGCCAAGCTGCTTGAGTATCAACGCGATCCGAAAGTACTTGAAAAAGAAGACTTCAATAAAATCTGGTAATGGTTATGAAAATTTGCCACGTTAACCTTGCCTCGGGGTATCACGGAGGAGAGAACCAAACGCTACAGCTTATTAAACAGCAAGCCGCATTAGGCTATGAGCTGACGGTCGTGGCGAATCCCAAAAGTCCTTTTGTCGAGGCAGTGCGTACCTTGCCTTGTCGGGTTATCCTAGCCAATCACTACTTTGCGGCGCATGCCGCTTCCGTGACCGCGGGGTGCGATTTGGTGCATGTTCATGAGGGACGCGCTATTTATTGGGCGTTGATTCAAAAATTACTCCATGGCATTCCTTATATCGTCACTCGGCGTATCGATAATCCACTCAAAAAGAAATGGCTTGCCAACTTAGCGTATAAAAAAGCCAGTGCCGTGGTTGGGCTTAGTCGAGATATCGTTGCAAAAATTCAGCATGCTTATCCGGCACTATCGCCTTATAAGATCCCCAGCTCTCCCGTGTCGTATCCGGTCAATGACGCTGATGTCACAGCGATTCGCACTCGTTTCAATCACACCTTTTTAGTCATTCATGCTGCCAATATGCTGCAGCATAAAGGCTTTGATGTCACCATCGCGGCAGCGCGAGTATTGCAAGCGCAGAACGCTAATGTCCATTTCGCTTTACTGGGTGATGGTAAAGCACGAGAGCATTTGGAAGAGCTCGCACAGGGGCTCACGAACGTGAGATTTTGTGGTAAGCAATCAAATATGGGCAGTTGGTTTGCCGCAGCCGATCTGCAAGTACATCCATCGTATACTGAAGGCTTGGGCTCTGTGATTTTAGAAGGACTCAACAGCGGGTTGCCTGTGGTGGCCAGCCGAGCGGGGGGCATTCCGGATATCATTGAAGATCAAGTATCAGGCGTACTCATTGAACCCGGAGATAGCCAAGCATTAGCAGAAGCCATCCTAACCTTACAAGCCAATCCTGAGTTACGTGATGCCTTATGTACAGGTGCTCAACATAAGCTTTCCTCGTTTCGCATTGAACATACCGCTGAGCTTTATCAAGATATTTACCAAGAGGTTAAGTCATCCGATGATTAAAAAAGTGATATACCCCGGTACCTTTGATCCTATTACTAACGGTCATCTCGATATTATACAACGCGCAGCCGCACTGTTTGACGATGTGGTGGTAGGCGTTGCTGCCAGCCCATCTAAAAACACCATGTTTACTTTAGATGAACGCGTGGCCATGGCCCAACAAGCCGTCAATGACTTACCCAATGTGTCCATCAAAGGCTTCTCTGGGTTGTTAATAGACTTCGTGAAAGAAGAGCAAGCCGGAATTTTGATTCGTGGGTTACGCACCACTATCGACTTTGAATACGAATTTGGTTTAACCAATATGTATCGCCGCTTTCAACCAAAATTAGAAAGTATCTTTTTAACGCCGACAGAAGAATTCATGTTTCTTTCTTCTTCGATTGTTCGTGAAGTTGCGATTCATGGCGGCGATATTCGCGATTTTGTACCTAAGTCTGTGGCCCAAGCAATCCAAGAAAAACTACAACAGAAATAAAACACTCGGTATCAGCATCGATAAAAAAGCGCGTACACCATTAAGTGTGCGCGCTTTTTTTAAGATAACGCTCGTTAAGACTGATGTTGTGCGTGTTGCAAACGCTGCATGAGAACGGCTTTACGCTGCTGAAACAGATCACTTTTTAAATACGACTCAACATACGTCTGTTTAGAGACATACGCATTCTCAAACTCGCTAAACGGATCTTTGGTTAACGCATAACGATTCGTCATAGCATTAGGTTCATCTTGGCGTAGGTACATCGCCACTTGCTGCTCAGAAAGATACCGCTTAGTCGCTTCAAAGAAGAAATACGCCACAGAGAAATACGGCATAAACCCATAGTTCTCGGCCCGATAAGAGATGTCTGCCCCCAACGGCTGTTGCTGCTCTTCTTCGCTCAAAATGCGATTCAATAATGGCACTTTTCCAGAAATAAAGAGTGTGTATGCACGCGGTTTATTTAAATACTCAACATACTGGGCCAAAACATCGCCAATGACCGGAGACCCTTGCGGAGCCGCAATAAACCAGGCTTCAATAGGCCGAGTCGGGTTATTTTTTTGTTTGAAATTGAACACACCACAAGGGGCTAACGCTTGCGGTAGCCACTCATTTAAAGGCGTCATACAAAACGTTGTCGCATCGACCCAGACACCGCCATAGCGACTTAATAAATATAATCGCAGAATATCGGCTTTGGTCGGGAACAGGCAACGTACCGACATCGATTGAAACACCGCTTTAAAATCAAAACCTAGGTACGACTCTAAATTAGAGTCATCCAACAGCCTAACGTCATACTCTGGGTTCATCACTTGCCAAGACTTTACAGCTAATTGAGCCACCTCTGGTGCCGTATCAAAACCTGAATGCCAATACATCCAAATAATTTTAGGTAGCTCTTTTGACTCGCTCGACTGCTTTGTCGGTGCCAATAACTGTTGAATCGCTTGCGCAGAAGCGGACTTAATTTTCGCTTTCTTCCTCGCTGAATGGAAAGTGTGCTCGACATTAATATCAGACAAGTGGTTATAACACTTATTTAAAACAGCGCTCTTTTTACGTAACTTGCCGAACTTGCGGTCAAGAGACTTCATTAACTTAGGAAACTTCATAATCACTCGTTTAATTATCGATTAGATATGTTGTTTATATCAGGCATAGGTATTTCATTTAGCGTTTTTAACAAGGTACTGGGTTAGCTTACGGCGGCGTACAATCTTAGGCAGCTTTAAAAACCGTGCAACTTTTTCCGACCAATCAAGAGGCTGTCGTACTTGTGATGGGGTCATTGGCCAACCTGTTAACGTTGAAAAATGAAGAAAAAGGTCCTGCAAGGGATGAGTACATTGCGCATGCCAAGGTTTGATAGGGCCAATAAAATGGATAATGGCAGGTTTCGCAATTACTTCAGATACTTGACTAGCATCTAAATAGTCAAAATCCTTCTCATAAGCGCTGTAAATAGCAGGCTGCACATTCCAGCATAAGTCCAGTTCTGTCCACTGACCACTGTATAAATGATTCAAAGCATCTTGATCTAAATATTTTATATCATGAGTTTCATCACTCAGAAAATTAACTGCACGTATAGCGATATCATTAGCTTTCCATTGCTGGAGATCTATCAGTAATACACCTGCATTAAAATAAGGTGATCTACGCTTAGCAAAAGTTGTAGGCCCGCATAAGTCACTAACCGCGCCTAATCCTTTACTTTCTAAATCACAACACCAAAGCTTCGCTAAATCTCCTAAAATTAATAAATCACAATCTAGATAAATGACTTTTTCATACTCTTCAGGCAGATAGCGATCCATAAATAGACGTAAAAGAGTACCAATACCAAACCTACCTAAATCAATATTTATCTCAGAAAAGAAAGAGATATCCGCATCATGTATATGTACATTTGAGCCATAACTTGCTACCAAACTATCTAATTTCACTATGGTTTGATGTTGAAGATTCGAAGTGATTATATGAAAGCGAAATTTTTCTGGATTCTTGGTGTTTTCTAAAGCAGAAGCAATAACAACTGCACAATAAGGGGCGTAGTTTTCATCAGAACATAAAACGATATTAATCATAGAGCAGTACTTTTAGTATAAAATAATAAATTGTAAGGCCAATGGCATGCAAGTAACCTTGATAAAAATATACGTCAACGCTGGCATAACCGACAGAAAAACGTATTCCTTTGACCGATTTTTTGCTCAAAGATTACAGCCCCGCATTCTGGGCAGGGTTCGCCTTGCTTACCGTAGACTTTCAGCTCTTGAGCAAAATATCCGGGCTTGCCATCGGCTTGATTAAAGTCTTTGAGAGTGGTGCCCCCCTGACGAATGGAATGAGCAAGGACAAGTTTGATGTTTTCAACTAATGATTGCCACTCTTTCAAGCTCAGCGTGTGTACAGGCCTTGTGGGTAAAATACCGGCAGAGAAGAGCGATTCACTAGCATAAATATTCCCGACGCCGACGACATTCTTGTTATCCATAATGAACGTCTTCACCGCCACTTGCCGTTTTTTGGCCCTATCCAACATATATTGGGCGGTAAAGGCATCACTTAATGGCTCAGGACCAAGATGCGCCAGCACCGCTGGTGCCTCGCCAGGCTCATACCATAACCAAGCACCAAAACGACGCGGATCGTTATAACGAAGTACGCGGCCATTCATCATAAAAAGATCAACATGGTCATGTTTTGCTGGTGGTAACGCCGCATCGAGCACCCGTAACGACCCTGACATGCCAAGGTGAATCAATGCGGTGCCGACATCGGTTTCTAATAATAAATACTTCGCTCGCCTTTTAATATCACGGATGACTTGCCCTTCAAGCTTTTTGAGCGCATAGGGAATATCCCAACGAAGCTTTGGCGTGCGAACTTCAATCGCTTTGACGGTTTCACCGACTAAAAAAGGCGAGATCCCCTGACGGCTGACCTCTACCTCGGGTAATTCAGGCATGATAATTCCTTATCAGGAGTCTTAAAACTCAACAGTAGATTGATTGATTGCAGGCATAATGTAATCTTTCGCAACAGAAATCGCTACCCACTTATTTTGCCAGTTTTGGAATAGCCAAAATTTCGCAGTGTGATAGTAAGTGATGCGTTGTGGCTCAACTTGATCGTTGTACCACACCTCGATCGTCGCAGGATTACCTAACTGTGGACTCAAAGATTCAAACGTTTTGTCATCCACCAGAGTGCCTTGCAATGCTAACCAACGCTGAGCAAGATTACCTGCCGACATAGGAAGCTCTGCGCTAGAGTGCCATTGCGTTTGTTTATCCTGCAAAGAGAAATGCGTAAAATTGATGGTCTTGACCGTCTTATTTGGATTAAAAACGAATGGTGTCGTGGTCTCTTGCTGGTTCGGTGTGGGCAGTAAATAACTTTTGATGATCGTCGGAAGGTTTAACACTCCGATAAATAAAATCACCATTAGAATCATAATGTTATTCCAGCGGCGGCGACGAGCCGGGGACACACGCATTCGAAGCTCCTCTACACAGTGTCAGCATCGGGGAAAATGGAGAATGATAAAGCAGAGACCTTATCGCTATAGTAAAGACTATAGCCAAGCGGCAGGGTTAAAGTCCAGATAATAAAAAACCCAACCAAAAGGCTGGGTTTTTATAACACTGTGACAAGAGCAAAAATTATTTAATTTTCGCTTCTTTGTAAGCAACGTGTTTACGGACAACTGGATCAAATTTCTTGATCTCAAATTTGCCTGGCATGTTGCGTTTGTTTTTGTCAGTAGTGTAGAAGTGACCAGTACCTGCAGAAGATACTAGACGGATTTTCTCACGAATGCCTTTAGCCATGGTTCAATTCCTCTTAAACGTTTTCGCCACGTGCACGGATATCACCAAGAACGGCTTCAATACCTTTCTTATCGATGATACGCATACCTTTAGCAGTTAGACGTAGTTTAACAAAACGTTTTTCGCTCTCTACCCAGAAACGATGAGTTTGTAGGTTCGGCAGAAAACGACGCTTAGTAGCATTTCGTGCGTGTGAACGGTTGTTACCCGCTACTGGACGCTTACCAGTTACTTGGCATACTCGGGACATGTAATGTCTTCTCCAAATCGTTTCAGCTCGATATCAACCTTGCTTGCTGGCCGAACCTCAACTGAGGTAAAAACCAGTATGGTAAATCCATACAAGGCTATCAAAGGTCGCGTATTATACTAACTTGCTATACATTGCTCAAGACCCGAACAGATCCTTTTTCAAGAAATCACTGATCTTTTTTCTCTGGCGAGCTGAGTTGGTGTTAAAAAATGTTTGCGAATAGTATCAGATTTTAGCCAACTAACAAGGGGAAAAGTGCTTATATGTTCAATACTAACCCTATGGTTGACCTTGAAAAGTCGTGTTTCATTCCACTTTTATGATTAAGCCCTTTGTTTTTAAAAATAAATGTAATTTTAGTCCGAATAATATATTTAAAAAAAAGAGTTAGTTGAACAAAATTTACACAACAAAACTATCAAAATGCACACTCAGCTGCTGTATTCACCATCGCCAAGGGACGATAAGTAACGATACGGTGTACTAAACACTACAAACTTACATCCAACCCCGTTCAGCAAAAGACACCACATCGCCATCTCCGACAACAAAGTGATCCAGGACTCGAATATCCACAAGCCCTAGAGCATCGGCCAAACGTGTGGTAATTCGGCGATCCGCTTGGCTCGGTTCTGCAATACCGGATGGATGATTATGCGCGAGAATAACCGCGGCCGCATTATGATATAGCGCACGTTTGACCACTTCACGCGGATACACACTCGCCGCATCAATAGTCCCTTCAAATAACACTTCATCGCAGATCACGCGGTGTTGGTTATCTAGAAATAATAAATAGAACGCTTCGCGCTGGCGATCACGTAATGCGCCCGAGAGATAGAGTTTGGTGTGTTGTGGGCTAGTCAGCGCATCACCTCGCTGTAAGGTTTCAGCTAAATAACGTTGCGACATTTCAAGCACCGCTTGTAATTGCACGTATTTGGCCATCCCTAACCCTTTCTGCTGGCAAAAGTCATGCTGTGAGGCTGAAAACAATGCTCGCAGCGATCCAAACTCTCGCAGTAATGTATCTGCCAACACCACAACATTCATTCCGGTGATGCCTGTTCTTAAAAAAATAGCGAGGAGTTCAGCATCGGTTAGCGCTTGTGCGCCATGACCTATCAGCTTTTCACGTGGCAGCGATTCTATCGGTAAATTCTTTAACTTCATGGTGCCCTCCTCTTCGACTATTTCTTAATAGCTGAGGACACCTACGCACCACAAGTCATGATCCTTTTGCTTTCGACTAGGTTCACTGATCTGGTTGTTTGCCATGTTAATTTATCATCCACAACTTGGAACGGCCTTCCCTTTATTTTCTCTGAAACAGAATTAGCAGTACTCTGACATATCTCAGGAGTTGTGCTAGCATAGCGAGCATCTTTGTTGAGGAATTCCAGAATGCAAACATTAGCAGGAAAGAACATTCTGCTGGGTATTAGTGGCGGCATCGCTGCGTACAAATGTGCAGAACTGACCCGTCGCTTAATTGAGCGAGGTGCAGCCGTTCGCGTTGTGATGACCCAAGCAGCCGAAGCTTTTATTACCCCTTTAACAATGCAAGCTGTATCCGGCCAACCGGTGTCGGATAGTTTATTTGATCCAGCGGCAGAAGCTTCAATGGGCCATATTGAACTCGCCAAATGGGCCGATCTGGTGTTACTCGCTCCAGCAACAGCCGATTTGATTGCACGAATCAGTGCGGGAATGGGCAATGATTTATTGTCAACACTGGTACTGGCAACCGATGCTCCCGTGGCACTCGCTCCGGCGATGAATCAACAAATGTACCGAAATACCGCCACTCAAGAAAATATCGCCACATTAACCCGGCGAGGCTTTGAACTGTGGGGCCCAGATGCCGGAGAGCAAGCTTGTGGTGATATCGGCCCTGGTCGTATGCTCGATCCTATGGATATCGTGCATCACTGTGAGGATTTCTTCGGCCCAAAACCTTTGCAAGGTAAGCGAGTGCTGCTGACCGCAGGACCAACTCGTGAAGCATTAGACCCAGTACGCTATATTAGTAACCATAGCTCAGGAAAAATGGGGTTTGCACTGGCGTCTGCTGCTGCCAAACTCGGCGCGGATGTCACGCTCATCTCTGGGCCCGTTGCGCTTGATACACCAGCAGGGGTAACGCGACTGAATGTGGAGAGCGCCCATGAGATGCATGCGGCCGTGATGGCTCATGCCCAGCAGCATGATGTGTTCATTGGCTGCGCGGCCGTTGCTGACTATCGTGCTGAGCAAGTCGCTGAGCAAAAAATGAAGAAAACCACAGACAGTGATCGCATGACCATCACCATGGTCAAAAATCCTGATATTGTTGCATCGGTGGCGGCGCTTTCTCAACATCGACCTTTTACGGTCGGCTTTGCAGCAGAAACGCAAAATGTGGCCGACTATGCGCGTAGTAAATTATTGAAAAAGAACCTTGATATGATTTGTGCCAATGATGTCTCTGTGGCAGGTCAAGGTTTCAATAGTAACGATAATGCATTAACTGTTTATTGGCATGATTGTGAGCACGCCTTGCCTTTGGCAAGTAAAAACCAGCTTGCTCACTCCCTAATGCTATTAATTAATAAACAGCTTTAACAACTCCTCTGAAGCAATATATCGGGCTTTCTTTCCATAGCAAGCCCTCAGAGTGATGTATTGATAGAATGTAGTGTAACGTAAAGGATAATGGGGTTATGGTCGCCACCAAGAAATCAAATCGTCGTGAAGAAATTTTGCAAGCACTCGCGGAAATGCTCGAGTCTCATGAGGGCGCTTCTCGGATAACGACAGCAAAGCTTGCAAAACAAGTGGGTGTGTCTGAAGCTGCGCTATATCGCCACTTCCCAAGTAAAGCGCGCATGTTTGAAGGATTGATCGAATTTATCGAAGATTCGCTAATGACTCGTATCAATCTCATATTGGAAGAAGAAAAAGATACGTTAAGCCGTCTACGTTTAGTTATTCAATTATTACTCGCCTTTTCAGAACGTAACCCTGGTTTGACAAGAATTCTCTCTGGTCATGCTCTAATGTTTGAAAACGAGCGCTTACGCGATCGTATTAACCAACTATACGAACGTATTGAAACCTCTCTACGCCAAGTGATAAGAGAACGTAAAATCCGTGAAGGCAAAGCTTTCCCTGTTGATGATAATATTCTAGCCGCTCAGTTATTGGGGCAAGTAGAAGGCAGTTTAAACCGTTTTGTACGATCTGATTTTAAACATCTGCCGACTGCGAACTTCGAGCAATACTGGGCTCTGTTAATAGCACAGATAAAGTAAACACTATGAAGCCACATTTAGACTTTGAAAGACCCTCATTTTCGCTTGCTCTTTTGCACCCTAAATATTGGGGTATTTGGTTAGGTTTTCTTAGCCTAGCGTTGGTGGTTAATCTACTCCCGTACTCGGTACTACTCACCATTGGACGTAGCCTAGGCAAGTTAGCCATGCGCTTTGGTAAAGGCCGCGTACACACGGCGCGCCGTAATTTGGAATTAGCATTTCCAGCAATGACCTCTGAAGAAATTGATGCCTTTGTTTTGGAAAATTTCAAAAATACAGGGGCAGGTTTGGCAGAAACCGGGATTGCCTGGTTTTGGCCAACATGGCGCTTTAAGCGTTTACTCGTTACCCATGATATGCAGCCGTTACAGAAATACCAACAAGAAGGCCGTGGGGTCTTATTATGCTGTGTGCATGCGCTTAACTTAGAAATCACAGCACGAGCCTTTGGGATTATCGGAATGCCAGGTTATGGCGTTTTTCGTCCACATACCAATCCAGCGTATAACTGGATTCAATATTGGGGACGTTCACACGACGGAAATTTATTGGTTGATCGCAAAGACTTAAAAAAGATGATTAGAGTCATGCGCGAAGGTCAGCGTTTATTCTATCTGCCTGACCATGATTACGGCCGTAAAAAAGCCGTGTATGTGCCATTTTTTGCGGTTGAAGACGCCTGCACAACCATTGGTACCAGTATTTTAGCAAAGATGAGTGGCTGTGCCATCGTGATGGGTTCTGGCTTTCGTAATCAACAAGGTCGCTACGATATTATCGCCGATAAAGACGTAACAGAAACTTTCCCTCTAGACGACCAAGTGGCAGCGGGAGCGTTGATGAACCAGCATGTTGAAGAAGTGATTTTACGCGCACCCGAGCAATGGATGTGGTTACATCGCCGTTTTAAACATGAATCCGATCAATCAGCAAAAGGCGCTCGCCGTTATCAATAGCGGCTGGTAACCCCAAAGGGGTCCAACAAATACGCCGATACCTCGTCCTTCCCTGCAAACCATCGCTTGCTGAAGCTCCCCCTAAAGGGAGCTTCAGCATCAAGACCGCCAAGATACGCACGGTACTCACAGCCGCTTCTATCAGTTCTAAGCAATCACACCATATTGTTGACGGTAGGTTTTTACCGCGGCTAAATGCTCAGCACTGTCACCACGTTCTTCCAAAAACGTCACCAAATCATTCAAACTGACAATCGAAATCACTGAACAGCCAAAATCACGCTCCACTTCTTGAATCGCGGAGAGTTCACCATTGCCTTTCTCTTGGCGATCAATCGCCACTAACACACCAGCTAAATCAGCGCCATTGTGTTGAATGATTTGCATCGACTCACGAATAGCCGTTCCCGCGGTAATCACATCATCGACTAACATAATACGACCTTCGAGTGGGCTCCCTACTAGGCTGCCGCCTTCGCCGTGATCTTTGGCTTCTTTGCGATTAAAACAATAAGGCGTATCGGTATCATGATGGTCTGCCAATGCCACGGCTGTCGTGGTCGCAATAGGAATGCCTTTATAAGCCGGGCCAAACAACACATCATAATCAATCCCTGAATCAGCCAATGCAGCAGCATAAAAGCGACCTAAACGCGCTAAATCACGTCCGGTATTGAACAACCCAGCGTTAAAAAAATAAGGGCTTGTCCGTCCCGATTTCAAAGTGAACTCGCCAAATTTCAACACTTCTTTCTCAAGAGCAAACTCAATAAACTCACGCTGGTACGCTTTCATCTCTTTCTCCTACTTAACTATCTTATCGTGACCTTTAATGGTCGGTGTAATGAGGTGTTTACCACCGCGTGATTCCTTGCTGTGGTATAAAAACGCAAAAAAATAGCCCCTTTTAAGGAGCTATTTTTTAAAAACTAATCTATCAGGGCTTCTTTTTGCACCTGAACAATATCGGCAATGCCTTTTTGCGCGCTGGCCAATAACCGAAGCAACTCTTCATGACTGAACGGTTCACCTTCTGCGGTGCCCTGCACTTCAATCATTTTGCCACCTTCTGTCATTACCACATTCATGTCGGTATCCGCATTCGAATCTTCCACATATTCTAAATCACACAATACGTCTTCACCGAGAATACCCACCGATACCGCGGCCACGTGGCCTTTCATCGGGTTTTTCTTCAGCTTACCTTTCGCCATCAATTGCGCAAAGGCATCAGCCATTGCCACACTGGCACCAGTGATAGAAGCAGTACGAGTGCCACCATCGGCTTGAATAACATCACAGTCAACCGTAATCATGATTTCGCCCATGACTTCGCGATCAACCACGGCGCGTAGGCTACGGGCAATCAAACGCTGGATTTCCATAGTGCGTCCACCCTGCTTACCACTGGCCGCTTCACGACGCGTACGCGTGTGAGTCGCGCGCGGTAACATCCCGTACTCAGCGGTCACCCAACCTTTCCCTTGGCCTTTTAACCAACGCGGTACGTTTTCTTCTACTGTGGCGTTACACAATACTTTGGTATTGCCAAACTCGACTAATACAGACCCTTCTGCATAAGCGGTATAGTTGCGTGTAATTTTTATAGGACGTACTTGGTCCGCTGCGCGGTTATTTGGACGCATAATCTTTAGCCTTGCTTAGGTGAGAAGATAATGATTGGGAAATGATTATAACGGAAATCGATTGCGCTTCCTACCCTAACCCCAATGGCAAAGACAGAGACTTGCAAACATGTCGTGCAACGCTGATTGATTTGCTGGGAGTTATGTTACTATGCTGTATGTTTGAAATAGCCTGAAAAGTTAAGAGCTAAGGACACACTAATGATTTACAGCATGACTGCGTACGCGCGCAAAGAAGTGAAAGGCGATTGGGGCAGTGCCGTATGGGAAATCCGTTCGGTTAACCAACGTTACTTAGAAACTTATTTCCGCCTCCCTGAACAATTCCGCGGCCTTGAGCCCGTGCTGCGTGAGCGTTTTCGTAAGCGTCTTGCTCGCGGCAAAGTAGAATGTCACTTACGCTTTGAAGCCAATCCTGCCGCGCAAAGTGCGCTCAACATTAATGAGACGTTAGCTCAGCAAGTGATTGAAGCGGCCAATAAAGTCATGCATATGACTGGCGAACCCAGCCGCGTCAGTCCATTTCAAATTATGCAATGGCCCGGTGTAATGGAAACCCCTGAGCAAGACATGGATGCAATTAATCAAGATTTGCTCGGCGCTTTTGAAGACGCCATGACCGATTTTATCGCCGCTCGTGCCAGCGAAGGCGACAACATGAAAGCACTTATTGAACAGCGCCTAACAGCTATCAGCGAAGAAGTGGTGAAAGTGCGCACTCGCATGCCAGAAATTCTTGAATGGCAACGTGATCGCCTACGCGCTAAATTTGAAGAAGCGCAAGTCGAACTCGACCCTTCTCGCGTAGAGCAAGAAATGATTATGCTCGCGCAAAAATCCGATGTTGCAGAAGAACTCGACCGCTTAGACTCGCACGTCAAAGAAGCCACGAACGTTCTCAACAAAGGTGGCTCTTGCGGCCGTCGCCTTGATTTTATGATGCAAGAGTTTAACCGTGAATCCAACACGCTCGCCTCAAAATCCATCAGCACCGACATCACCGCCTCCGGTGTGGAACTCAAAGTTTTAATTGAGCAAATGCGAGAGCAGATACAGAATATAGAATAATTTCTACACACTTCCATATTGTTATTTAAATTAATAAATATCAAGCCTTAACTATAAATATATTATATACCAATCGATAGAGAACCACTTTAACCACCCCAGCTGGTGGTTAAAGTGGTAGATAAAATAAAAATTCAATGATTTGATGAATATAAAGATAGGAAACTAGTAGCGGTTCACACGATGTCATGGTACTCATTCCTTGAGATAGAGTTAATCCCAGGGCGCGAGCGTACTTTGATGAATTTATAATCCAAAGAACACTCGGGCTCGATAATCATCGCTCCA
>JBQGON010000013.1:0-37558 GCA_052087065.1 Vibrio sp.
TACTTGTTCAACCTCATCAGACATTCTCAGCGATGCTTAAGGATTTATTCGTGTCAGAATTTCCGACTATTGCCGACTATATCGGTAACACGCCTCTGGTTCGTCTTCAGCGACTCACAGGAAACGCCACCAGCACTGTCCTTGTGAAGCTTGAAGGAAACAACCCAGCAGGCTCGGTCAAAGATCGTCCGGCTTTTAATATGATTCAACGAGCTGAGGAGCGCGGAACCATTCAGCCGGGTGACACCTTAATCGAAGCCACCAGCGGGAATACCGGTATTGCTTTGGCGATGGCGGCCGCGATTAAAGGCTATAAAATGGTATTAATCATGCCCGAGTCATCCACACAAGAGCGGGTGGATTCGATGAAAGCCTATGGCGCAGAGCTGATTTTGGTCGAAGGCATGGAAGTCGCCCGTGATCTCGCGTTAAACATGCAAGCCCAAGGACAAGGTAAAGTACTCGATCAGTTTAATAATCCTGATAACCCTGACGCTCACCTGAATTCAACAGGCCCAGAAATCTGGCAGCAAACGCAGGGGAAAATTACCCATTTTGTCTCTAGTATGGGGACAACGGGCACCATTATGGGCGTTTCTCGCTATTTGAAATCGCAAAACCCAGACATTACGATCGTCGGATTACAACCAGAGGAAGGCAGTAAAATTCCGGGAATTCGCCGTTGGCCGGCGGAGTATTTACCCGGTATTTTCGATGCGGCTAGTGTCGATCAAGTGATTGACGTAGAGGAAAAACAAGCCATGCGCACTGCTCGTGATATGGCGAGTTTGGAAGGGATTTGCGCTGGAGTAAGCTCAGGCGCGGCAGTAAGTGCGGCGATTAAGATTGCTGATGACAATCCGGGCTCAGTCGTGGTCGCGATTGTCTGCGACCGTGGCGATCGCTATTTATCCTCCGGGCTGTTTTCTTAACCCGATTGAGCAAAAGAAACCATAAGGCGCCTGCAAAATTTTGCAGGCGCCTTATTTATTTAACGATTTTATTACCACAATTGGTTTGAGCAAGCGCACTGATGAGGTGGCTCACGTTATGATTAACCAAAGGTTTCGGGGTCTGGCCCTAAGCGCTCACCACGCTCTAATGATGCGATTGCGGTAATATCATTTTGATCCAAACTGAAATCAAATACCTCGCCATTCTCGCGAATGCGTGATGGCGTCACAGATTTAGGTATGACGACGCACCCTAATTCAATATGCCAACGGATAATAATCTGCGCAGGAGTTTTTCCATACTTTTCGGCAATGGTTTCAATCACACTATCAGATAACGCATTATTTTGTGCTAGAGGGCTCCAACACTCTGTCGCGATCCCCATTGATTGATGAACATCACGCATTGCTTGCTGCTGCATGTAAGGATGCAGCTCAATTTGGTTAATGACAGGTTTAATGCCAGTATCTGCAACAAGATGCTTTAGGTGACCTTCATTGAAGTTTGACACACCTATAGATTTAACCAACCCTTGCTCTTTCATTTCAATCATTGCTTGCCACGTTTCCACATATAAACACTGATTTGGCATCGGCCAATGAATCAATAGCAAGTCAACGTAGTCGGTTCCAAGCTTCTCAAGACTTTGCTTAATCGCTGCCCACGCGGCATCATACCCTTGAGCTTCGTTCCACACTTTCGTGGTTAAAAAAATCTCTTCACGAGGAATCCCGCTTTGCTTGATCCCTTCACCCACGCCTTCTTCATTACCATAAATTGCCGCGGTATCAATGTGTCGATAGCCACATTGTAGTGCTTCTTTTATGGCTAATGTGGCTTGCTCATTCGAGGCTTTCCATACGCCTAAACCAAGTTGTGGTATTGAGTGACCATCGTGAAACTGAATTCGTGTTGCTGATGTCATGAGAGCTCCTTTATGTGGTAGTCATAGCGCGACCAATACCATACACAACGTACTGGCATTGATTAGCGCACCATCGACTCAAAATTGCTACATCACCGTAGCATACTGTCATACTAAATCTACCACTTAGCTCAAATCATGACGTTACATCACATCATGACGTATATTGACCTAATTTAACTTGTTCACCATGATATCGAGAATCTGTACATCGGTTTGCATCATCGAACCATTGGCTAAAGCCGATAAATTGGCAATCGACTCATCCACATCATTGGCAACAATGCCCTCTTGACCCGAAACAAACTGATTATCAATCGCCATGAGTGCCGCTTTGAGCGCCGCACCCGCCGAGGAAGAGACTTTCATCGCACACGCTGTTTTCGCGCCATCACAAATCACGCCCGCCACATCGCCAATCATGCTACTGACGGCGTAACTGATCTGTTGATAATCACCACCCAATAAATACGTGATTCCTGCGGTTGCTCCCATACCAGCGGTGGTCGCCCCGCATAATGCGGACAATTTATGTTGCTGCGCTTTAATATAAATCGCGATCAAATTGGTTAAGACTAACGCGCGCAACGTGCGCTCACGACTCGCTTTAACAAATTGCGCCGTCACCACCACGGGCATTGTGGCCGCGATACCCTGATTACCGGAACCGGAGTTACTCATTGCCGCCTTCATCGCCCCATCCATGCGCGCATCCGACGCCGCCGACGTGCGAATCAGCACTTCCGTTAATAGATCATTCGACAATAATCCACGCTCGACATTGCGTTGTAAGGTCGCACCAATTTGTAAGCCATAATCGCCACGTAACCCTTCTTTGGATAACTCATCATTGAGCTGCTGTGCTTGCTCTATAAACTCGATGTCGGTTAATGGTGCATTAAGAGCAAACTGATAAATATCTTGCGCCTTCACGTCCGACATCATAGACGTCGCGTTGAACGTCTTTGGTGATGATGGCTCAGAACCAACGGGGGCTTGATACACGTTAAGGCCATTTTCTTCAATAGCGATCACTTGTGTATGCGTATCCGCAATGGTCACTGCCACGTTATTATCGCCATCACTGACAGTGACTTTGGCATAAAGGATATGATCGACGGGCGCCACACTGACCGAGACCGCGTGGGTATCTAGTAATTGCTTGGCTTGTGCAACATCATCGGGGGTAATCGCTTCTAATACTTCGAGGCCAGCGTTTGGATTACCCGCCATCGCGCCAAGCGCGGCAGCAATCGGTAAACCGACCATACCGGTACCAGGAATGCCAACCCCCATACCATTTTTCATCAAATTGGGCGACACCTCGGCTGTGATGTATTGCGGTATACCCGCTAAACGCTCTCGACCTATTGCGGCCGCTAGCGCCACCGAGACCGGTTCTGTGCACCCTAATGCTGGAACCACTTCTTGATGTAGTACTTGAATAAATGGTGCCCAAAATTGTGTATTCATAGAATCCCTGCCTGTGATGACGACGTTGCTGTAATGAAAGCCATACTATAACGTGGCAGCGGAATAAATATTTTGCTAAATTTGCTCCATTTTTATCTAAAAATAGAAAATTATTTTAATTTTTGGAAATATTGAAGACAAATAGTTCTATTTTTGGCATATAAAAGTCAGATTAAGACACTGCCACTCTCATGGGGGTATGCTCATGGGGGGATGGGCAGCCGAAGCTGAGCGCAGAGATAAAAAAAGAGCCGTGATAAACACGGCTCTTTTATAATTTTGCTAATCAGTCCAGCGAGTGGTTTAGCCCACTAACCCTTGCTTCGCGAGGTACTCATCGTAAGTACCGTGGAAATCGTTCACACCAGTATCGTTAATTTCGATGATGCGCGTAGCAATCGAAGATACAAATTGGCGGTCATGAGAGACAAAAATCAATGTACCTTTGTAGTTTTCTAACGCGAGGTTCACCGCTTCGATCGATTCCATATCCATGTGGTTGGTTGGCTCATCCATCAACAAGATGTTTGGACGTTGCATGATAAGCTTACCAAACAGCATACGACCTTGCTCACCACCGGATAGGACTTTGACAGATTTCTTGATGTCGTTTTGAGAAAACAGCATACGACCAAGGATACCACGTATCGTTTGTTCATCATCGCCGTCATTTTTCCATTGACCCATCCAATCAAGTAAGGTCATATCTTCGCTGAAATCATGCGCGTGATCCTGAGCGTAGTAACCGATATTACTGTTTTCTGACCACTTAATATCACCCGCTTTCGGTGCCATTACACCAGCAAGGGTATTGAGCAATGTTGATTTACCAATACCGTTGGCACCAATAACAGCAATACGCTCACCCACTTCGACCATCAAGTCAACATCGCTAAACAGCATGTTATCGTCATAACCTTGAGTCAGACCCGTCACTTCTAAGGCATTACGGAACAGCTCTTTTTCCTGGTCAAAACGAATAAACGGTGATTGACGGCTCGATGGTTTCACTTCATCAAGTTGAATTTTATCTAATTGCTTTTGACGAGAAGTGGCTTGCTTGGCTTTAGAGGCGTTAGCAGAGAAGCGGCTCACGAAGGTTTTCAGCTCAGCAATCTGTGCTTTCTTCTTCGCATTATCGGCATGCAAACGCTCACGTGCTTGTTCAGCCGCAATCATGTATTCGTCGTAGTTACCGTGGAACAGACGCAGTTCACCGTAGTCCAAATCAGCCATATGAGTACACACAGTGTTCAGGAAGTGACGGTCGTGCGAAATAATGATCATCGTGCAGTTACGCGCTAAAAGAATCTCTTCTAACCACGCGATAGTGTGCATGTCCAAGTTGTTGGTCGGCTCATCGAGTAGCATAATTTCTGGTTCTGCAAATAGCACCTGAGCAAGCAAGACACGCAGTTTTAGACCAGGCGCGATTTCACTCATCAAACCGTAATGCTGTTCTTCTGGAATACCCAGACCAAGCAACAGCTCTCCGGCGCGAGCATCGGCAGAATAACCATCCATTTCGGCAAACTCGACTTCTAAGTCGCCAACACGCATGCCGTCTTCGTCAGACATTTCTGGCAACGCATAAATACGGTCACGTTCTTCTTTGACTTTCCATAGATCTTTATGGCCCATGATCACGGTATCAATCACGGAATAGCTTTCAAATGCAAACTGATCCTGTCCTAACTTCGCCATACGCTCGTTTGGGTCAGTAATCACAGTACCTGACGATTGTTCCAGTTCACCGCCTAAAATTTTCATAAAGGTCGATTTACCACAACCGTTCGCGCCAATAAGGCCGTAGCGGTTGCCATTACCAAATTTTATTGAGATGTTTTCAAATAATGGCTTATCGCCAAATTGCATGGTGATGTTTGCAGTTGATAGCACAAGAAATCCTAATTGGAGGTCAAAACATAAAAAAGCCAGCATAAGTGGCTTGTGAATGTGAGCATAATAACAGTTTTTCTTCACGCTATCAGCTCTAATCAGCGCTTAGTAACACAACAATTGCGGGTAGCGTGGCGCTAAAATACAATAACTTTGTGTTTTTGTTCGATCTTTCCACCAAAAACGCTCTAATGCAAATATTCGGTTGCTATTCTCGGTCGTTTTTTATCTAATAGCCCTAATAAAGAAGGGACTTCGCAACCAAAGCAAGGTTTGCCTAATTCATGTGAAATTGTTGTAATAACGGTTTCTTATTAAAGTTGTTTAAATCATTAAGTAAAAGGTTGGGACGGTGAATGTCTGACGTATCCACAAATGCGACTAATGCCACTTCTGTTATGCAGTCGGTATTAGATTTTATGAATTCAGGCTGGGGCTATTCAATCGGGGGAATTATCCTGGTTGTAGCGGCTGGCTACTGGGGTGTGCGCAAATTAAACACACCAAGCTTCGTGATCAAACAGATCCGCAAGCGCAATATGAAAGAGTTGAAAAAACAAGGCGCAGAAAGTAACGAAGCCATGCAAGATTTGGATCGTTTACTTGATTCGGTTGAAAACTATGCCAACAAGCAAGGCATGAAAGGTTCAGCAATGGCAAAATTGTTAACGCCATTACAGCAATCTAAATCGAACCCATCCGCAGCCAGTTTTTATCAATCAATGGCGCACATTGCAAAAAACATTAACGACACTAACCTGTCGAATAAACTGATGAAAAAAGGTAAGCAAGTCAAATCAAGTTCTGCCTTAATGGCTGGTTTGCTAAAACGCGCGGGCATTTAAGCTTCCCAACCGTACCCAAAATCATCGACCGGCGCTCATTGAGCGCCGGTTTTTTTTATCTCTCGTTATCCTAGCTAGCTGAGCTAGTCGCACGATTCAACCTAAAAAATAGGGGCATCGTAGTCATAACCTTCATCGGTATATGCCGTCACGATCGCATCAGCAACCAATCCATTTTCGTCTGCCACATGCGCGGTAAAAAAGTCACTAATTTGTTGACGACGACCATGTGCAGCCCATGCGTCCGCATCTTGCCATATTTCATTAAATACAATCGGATAATCATTACTCATCGCGCTTGGGTGACTAATTTGACGTGTCACCGTATATTGTACACAGCCATCTTCTCGATGTGCATCGGGTTCTAACGCTTTCAGCACGTCAAAAAGTTCAGCTTCTTTCCCGTCTTTTGGTTTAAATTGCGCAATGACATAGACTTTGCTAGACATATAATTTTCCTTTCAATTTGAGAAATACACGTGATCGGCTCAGCGATCGAGCGCTGATGAAATGCCACGATATGTACGTGGCTAATTGGAGGTTATTAGGCAGAATGTGCCAATCAATTACAGAAACTTCGCCCTTTCTTCTAGGCACTCATAAGATGCTACTTCAAACTCTCGGCATATCCACGGACGATTTTCATAAATCGTACACATATACGTATCTCTATCCATTGCCGAGCACCAGCCATCCTCTAACCGTAGCATGGTCTCACCGCCCCATTGATCGCGTTTGATGTGCCTTTCAGGTACGCCGGTGTCTGAAATAATCATCACTTCCAAACGACAGCAACACGCTTCACAGTTTGAACACGCCACCTGCTCTGGGGGTAAGTCGTTTTTAATTGGTATATTCATGAGTACCTTAAGTCTTGGTGATATCAGCATGATACCTGAATTGTCCGTGGATCATAGCGCCAATATAATGCGCGCTATCGCCTTGGTTCTATTTCTTTAAGCCAAGCCATTACTACCTTGTCATATTTTGTAACATACTCATGCATTTCAAGATAGCTCACGCCCCTATTGTTATGTTATAACATCTAAAAATAACGAACTAACGATCAAGCCGTGACCGATATTATAACGCCATCTTGTCTTTTAAATGTGGACAACCTATCTCTGAGCATTGGCTCTAACGAACTCGTTAAAGCCATCAGTTTTCAACTTCATCAAGGTGAGCGTGTTTGCTTACTTGGTGCATCGGGATCGGGTAAATCACTGACGGCCCGAGCATTAAGCGGCACACTGCCAGCCAATACTCATGTATCGGGAAAAATCATCATCAATGGGCACGATGTCACCCATCAGCCTATTTTAAAACGCCCCTCGCTTGGGCGAATCGCGACGGTGTTCCAAGACTCGTTCGGTGCATTAAATCCATTAATGACCGTCGGCAAACAGCTATCATTAAGTACCCACGTCCGTTCACACACTGCATTGTCTTCACTGCTCACTCAAATGGGCATTCCCGATAGTGAAACATTATTATCGCGCTTACCGGCCGAACTCTCTGGCGGTCAACGTCAGCGCTTGTGCATTGCCTTTGCCTTGTTAAGTGGCGCAAATCTACTGATCGCTGACGAACCGACCACTGCGTTGGATGTACTGAATCAGCAACAAGTGGTCGATCTGCTCAAACAATGTACAAATCATAAATCCTGCAACCACAGTGAGCACTTACACGGCAAACCACTTTCGTTACTGTTCATTACCCATGATATTCATGTTGCGGCGCAACTGTGCGAACGCGCCATTGTGTTGTATGACGGTCAGATTGTTGAACAAAGCTCGATGGAAAACCTGTTAACTCACCCACAACATCCATACACGCAGCGTTTGGTTGCAGCCGTACAAAATACCGATGAATACATCGCTCCTTTTATCCATCAGGTGCAACAAGCATGACACACGCTCATCCGTTTCTACACTTGGCGAATGTGACCTTTGCGCCGCAAGCCACACCGATCATCAATGATTTGTCGTTAACCCTGACACACAAAGAACGTGTCGGCTTAGTGGGAGCATCCGGCAGTGGCAAGTCCACACTACTGAAGCTCATGTTGGGTCTTGTACGTCCAAATCATGGGACGTTAACATGCCAAGAACGCGCTATTGACGCTCGCCCGTGGCGCTCACTCAATTGGTTTCGCCAGCAAGTGCAATATATACCTCAAGACCCTCATCATTCTTTGCCGCCGAACCAAACGGTACAACAAGTGTTGATTGAGCCAATGAAACGCTTAACGCGTGCTACGCCAAGTGCCAAGGATTTACACAACGCCGTCGAGCAAGTCGAATTGCCTCATGAAGTATTGCAAAAAACCATCGGTGAATTGTCTGGCGGACAAGCTCAGCGCATTGCGTTAGCCCGCGCCCTGATCATCAAACCGCAGTTTTTGTTAGCCGATGAACCCACCAGCGGCTTGGACTTTCCTTTACGTGAGCAAATGAAAACGTTGCTTGCTGATGTCTGCCAACGCCACAACATGGGGCTCATGGTGGTCACCCACGATATATCGATGGTGGCCGGATTATGCGATCGCCTCTTAGTCATGAACCAAGGCGTCATCGTCGAAGATCGTAACACCCATGAAATTTTGCAAGCGCCGCATCATCCCTATACTCAACAATTATTGGCAGCGGTACCCTGTATGCCATGCCACATTCACCATTTGACCCATCATCGGCCACTATCAAGCCATCTTAAACAAGGACATGTTCATTCATGAAGTCAATGCATTGCAAAACTTGGTCACTTTTAGGCCTTATGCTGTCTGTCACTACATTAAGTGGTTGTTTTGATAATACCGACAGCCATAACTCCACAGCCCAACACGCTGAAAAAGCTCACTCTGATCGGTTACGTTTAGCGATGCTGCAACCGCCGCGTTCTGGGCTGTCGCCATTAAGCGATGATGCGTTTAAACTCTCGCGCTGGAGCACCGCCGAAACGCTCACTGTGCTCGATAAAGACGGACAACTACAACCTGCTTTGGCGACAAAATGGCACCAGCTAAGCCCCACTCAGTGGCGCTTTGAACTACGCCCAAATGTTACGTTTCATGATGGAACACCGCTCAATGCCGCCAGTGTCGTCAACGCCCTACAAACCGCCACACACGCCTCACCAAAGCCGCGTATTCTCGATGGTGTCAACCTCACAGTCCAAGCGGATGGCCAACATGCGGTTGTGGTGACCAGTGAAGTTGCCGATCCTTTATTAGCACAAAGACTTACCAGCCCACAGCTGGCGATTTTAGCGCCTAAAGCCTATGGTAAAAACGGCATTATTAGCCCAATTGAAGCAGGCACAGGCCCCTTTGTATTAACGAACATACAAGGCACGAGTGGCGCGACTTTAGAGCGCTATGACAACTATTGGGGAGAGATCGCACAGGCTTCCGGGATTGATGTCAGTTTCGTGCCTGATGGTATCGCTCGCGCCGCGGCGCTGCGTACCAATACCGCGGACATTGTCGAAGCCATTCCCGTGTCACAAGTGCCATTATTAGAGTCTAGCTTAGTACACGAAGTGCCTATGCCACGCACTAATACTTTGTATCTCAATACCCAACGCGGCGTCATGAAAGACCCTGCGATGCGCGCTGCAGTGCGTGATGCGATTAATCGCCAAGTGATCGTCAATAACGTCTACGAGAAGCGAGCGGATATTGCCACAGGATTACTCGGGCCCGCTCTACCTTGGGCTGCCAAACTGCGTCAGCCCGTTGCTAACCCGACACAGGCAGGCGATCCACAAGGAAAAACCATAACCCTAGCGACGTTTACCGACCGCACCGAACTACCGGAAGTTGCGGTATATATTGCCCAGCAGCTCAGCAACGCGGGTTTTACCGTCAAACAAGACGTCCGCGAGTATTCACAGATTGAATCCGATGCATTAGCCGGTAAATTTGATGCGTTCATATTATCAAGAGCGACGGTGTTAGACTCTGGCGACCCTGTGGCTTATATGTACAGCGACTTTGCTTGCAACGGCTCATTTAACATTGCCCAGCTTTGCCAGCCCAATATCGACAATGCTCTGCGCAAAGCCAGTCAGCTACCTGCAGGAGAAAAGCGTCAAGCGGCGATTATGGCAGCTGAACGCCTTATTCTTGCCAGCGATGCAGCGATTCCGATGTTGCATGAACGGGTTATTCAAGGTGAGTCTTTACAGGTGAAAGGAGCGCTACGCGACCCGCGTGAACGTGTCTTGATTGATAGCCACACCCACATGACCCAACCAGACATCACCACACCGTAGTTAATAAGAGATCATCTGATTGTATGACGAGCATTACCGCATTTCGCTCCCTGCGTTTATCCACATTACTCTCTAGCCTGTCTCGCCTGCTAACCTTAGCAGGCGTTGTGGTGATAGTCGCCCTGCTGCCTTGGTTATCTGGCCATGATCCTGCGCTCGCATTGCTACGGGCTCGCTCCGCTGAGCAAAACCCCAGTGCCGAGGCACTGCAAGCCATTCGCGATGCGCTCGGTCTTGAGCAAGGCCCCATCCACCTCATGATGACTTGGCTACAAGGTCTACTGCAGGGGGATGCGGGCGTGTCTTGGGTATCAGGGCGCCCGATTATGGAAGGCATGCTCAACGCAGCCAGCGTATCACTGAGTTTGATGGGATTCGCGCTAACTGGCGCGTTAGTGATTGCTTTAGTCATTGCTATGCCGACCATAAAACGTGGCTTACAAGGCGATGCATATCGCAGTCATGGCATTATCGCGGTCATTTTCACCGCGCTACCCGAGTTTCTCTTAGCCTCGTTGTTACTACTGATTGGCGCTATTTGGTTACAGTGGTTCCCGCCGTTTGGATGGAAGAGCCTCAACTATGCAGTTCTCCCCGCCCTATCACTTGCCATACCTGCTGGCGGGTATTTAGGTCGGTTACTGTCTGACACTATCGCTCAAGTGTTTACCGAACCATGGATTGCAACGTGGAGTGTGGCGGGAGTGAGTCGCTGGTACATCACTGTAGCGGTATTAAAACGCGCGATTGCCACCGTATTACCACTGATGGGATTAGTCTTAGTCTCATTGACGGGCGCCGCGATCGCCGTAGAGAAAGTGTTTGCCATTCCCGGCTTAGGCCGCGCGACATTAGGCGCAGCGATAGCCAAAGATATGCCCACACTGCAATTGGGCATATTGTTTATTCTTGCCGTCGCGTTTATCACTGGCATTAGCGTTAATCTCTTACGCTATCTGCTCTTGGGTCGTGCGCTGCGGTTAGGAGCTCTGCCACCAGCCAAAGGACACACTGCTACACCATCAGGAGCAGCGCGAGCTCTGCCGTGGATCTGCTTACTGATACTTGGCTTAGTGATTGTCGTGGGTATCTTCAGAGATCCCTTTATGATCGAATACGCGAGATTAGCTGAGCCGTCATGGCAATTACCATTTGGGGCTGATGCGATGGGAAGGGATGTTTTGGCTCGTATAGCTCATGGCAGTTTTTATACCTGCCTTGTCGCATTGACCATTGCCCTGCTGTGCTTAGTGATTGGTTTCGTCGTCGGGCAGTTTCCGCGCCTGATGGCTGGCCCCATTGAAATGGCCAATGCCCTACCGCCTGTCATCACTGGGCTGTTGGTGGTCGCAGTGTCGGGGCCTGGAATTGTGGGCGCGAGTCTTGCCGTGTTATTCGTCAGTTGGGCACCCTTGGCCGCCCACGCCGCCGTACTGACTGAAGAAGTCAAAGCGCGTTCCTATGTGCAAATGTTACCGCTTATCGGTGTTGGCACAATCAGGCGTCAGCTATGTTATGTTTTGCCCGCGATTTTTAAACCATTACTGCGCCACGCGATGCTTCGGGTTCCGGGAATGGCACTAGCCTTAGCATCATTAGGCTTTCTGGGATTAGGTGCGATGCCGCCCAGCCCAGAATGGGGACGTATTTTATCTGAAGGTATGCCTTATATTGAACGCAGTTTTTGGGTCGTGCTTGCGCCCGCCTCTTCACTGATTATTTTATCGGTGTTTGCCGTCAGTGCAGCCAGCCTATGGGGCCAACCACGCCGCGAAGAATTTTAATACTTATCGATCACTAAGCCCCGACTCGCGGCGCTATTACCAAAAGCGAACGCGCAAGTCGGGGCTCAGTGTTAAGCAGATTCCAGCGATGAGAATCACGCGGCGGATTCGCGCCCTAAGCGCACTAACCAACGAAAGAGCGTGAATTGGCTCGGTAAGTAAAACAAATATTCAGGATGCCACTGCACGCCATATATGGCTTTATCATCCGTGCTTTCGATGGCTTGGACAAAACTATCTAGATCACGCCCAACCACACGTAACCCATTGCCAACATCCTTAATCGCTTGGTGGTGCAGGCTATTGACCCGAAGCTTCGCTTTTCCACATAAGGTACACAGTGAGGATGAGCGGTCGACAAACACCTGCTTGGTCGGCAAAAGTCCGGGACGGTTATAGGTTCGCTCGCGTAGTGAAGAAATATCTTCATACAGATTGCCACCCTTCACCACATTTATCAGTTGCGACCCACGACAAATACCTAACAGCGGTACGTTGTTCTCTAATGCCCATTCAATCCACTGGATCTCCAGCTTATCTCGCTTTGGATCAAATTTATCGCGTTCACCAAAAGTTTCACCATAATGCTCAGGATCAATATCATCCCCACCACCGATGATGAGAGCATCAAACGAATGGCCAGACCAAGAATGGGCAACACTGATACGCTCAGGCTGTGCGCCTGCTAATTTGAGAGCAAACTTGGTACACCACCATGACGGAGACCAACGGCGATCGCTCCCTGTCACACCTATCCGAGGCTTTCTATCCATTGGTCGACTTCCTTAATCCAATCATGACGTTTCACACCAATTACTGGCATTGACATCGCTTTAAAACGCTTCGATAAAAAGTCCAGACTCTCCGGATCCGCCGCGAGAATCTCAACCAAATTCCACAGATTCCAAGACGAAGCAAAACTCCAATCTTTATGTTCGATTAAACAATTGGGTAAACGATAATGGAACGTCGGCCTCGCGTTCACCTTAGTGTCTGCGACGGCGTTTCTCACTTTGTCTTCATCCACACTCGCAAATAAAGGCAACATATCTAACGCTCGATTACGACTCGGATTATGCTTAAGATAATCGTCCATTAGCTCATCAAGTGTCTCATAATCTTTCTCAAGCAATAGCTCAACATAGTCTTCAGTATATAATTTGATATACGGGCTCATTTTACGGGCAATATTGACCTCATGAGCTTGATTCAACCACCACTGCAATAAGCCAAATGCGCGCAAATAGGCATGCAAGGTTTTCACCTCTTTTGAAGGGACTTCAGGGTTGATATGCACGCCAAAAGCCGCAACCACTGAATCATCGGTCCCTTTGGCACCCGCCTCACGCAGCGCAGAAATAATCTCGTCGAGCTTATCGAGCTTATCTAATGGGAACGGGGGAAAGATAATTTCGAGTGGCACGACAGACAATGCCACTTGATGAAGAAACTCCACCCGCTTGTGCCCTTGATCGTTCACTTTAGCTTCCAATGCCGCATTTTTTAGAAATTCCCAATCAAGTTCGACTTGGAATTTGCCATACTCTGATGTCTTCAATTCATACTCAACTTCCGACTTTTGTTCGAGAGTGCCGCCAAGCACATCTTGCAGAATAGACGTTACGTTACTTAAAGTGAGGCCCGTAAATTCGATTTCAAATCCGACGTTGCGCACGTCATCAGTATCCGTCGTTTTTATAGGAGGAGCATTAAAAGCCATGATTACCTCCACGCTTTTGTCAATGAACTGAATGGATATCGTGTTTATAGCCACCATTGATATCATAAAAATCGATGAGAGATAAACAGCAAATCCTCATACAAGCGAAATGCTGTGTATTTATTGTAGAACAAGAAGGGAGCTCGCTCCCTTTCTATAAAAACGAATTGACGACAGAGAAGACAGCGAGAAGTTACAACGAAGACAACGGATGAATACTGCGATACCCATCAGAGCCCGTAAATACCTCACAATGAATACCGTAGCTTTTGGCAATCTGCTCAGCGGTGAGCACTTGGTGAGTCTCTCCCTCAGCAGCAATATCGCCAGATTCTAAAATCATGGTTCGGTCAGCAAAGCGATGAGCCAGATTTAAATCATGCAACACCATAATGGTGACAATATTATGCTCTTTGGTGTACTCACGAACCACCTGTAACAATTGCAATTGGTTGGCTAAATCGAGTGCCGACGTTGGCTCGTCCAGTAATAAAATTTGCGGTTTATGGATCAGTGCCAGAGCCAAAGCCACCATCTGACGTTGCCCGCCAGACATTTCACTGAGCATTCGCTCACTCAAATGAGTTAAGTTTAATCGCTCAAGCATCTCTTGCGCTAACACCAAGCTTTCCGGTGAGGCTCGAAAACTCATATTTTGGCTGTTTTGCGCGAGTAGCAGAAGCTCAAACACACACAGCCGAACCGTGGTCGATGAAAAATCCTGCGCCACATAGCCAATCAGTTTACTGCGCTCTTTGGCGGTCATATCCGTCAGGCTCAGCCCTCCGACTTTGGCCGCTCCACTGGCTTTTACCAATCCAGCTAAACCTTTTACTAACGTTGATTTACCCGCACCATTGCGTCCCAATAATGCGAGCGATTGCCCGGCCGCCAAATCAAAACTGACTGGCTTCAAAATATCATGACGGCCAATACTGACCGAGAGTTGCTTAACATTAAGCATTAGCGTCCCCCCATACTACGTCCGAAAACTAACCACACGAAAAACGGAACACCCAATAATGACGTTACCATACCGATAGGTAAGATGACTCCGGGAATGAGAAGCTTACTGATGATCGATGAGACCGTCATAATTAACGCGCCAATAATCATCGTCATGATTTGCGTAAAGCGCTGATCTTCCCCCACTAACATACGTGCCACGTGCGGAGCGACCAAACCAATAAATCCTACCACACCAATGGTCGCGGTAATGGCACTCGCGAGGAGAGCGGCAAATACCAATAACAGCATACGTAAACGTGCCACAGAGATCCCCAGAACTTGGGCTTGTTCTCCAAAGCCTCGCAGTGCCGAAATTTGCCACGATAAAAACAGTAACACAGGAACAATCACAACGATGATACCGCTATTGATCCCCACCTGAGTCCACGTACTTTTTTGCAGTGATCCCATCAGCCAAAAGACTAAAGATTGCAATTGATCGACATCGGCAACGTATTGAGCTAATCCAAGCAGCGCAGAGAACACGAAATGCACCGCAATGCCAAGCATCACAATCATCTCCACCGATAAGCCCTTACGCGCCGAAAAAATACCGATAAATAACACCGTCGCAAGTGAAAATACAAAGGCGTTTGCGGTCAGCAAATAATCGACAGGCAGAAAACTGAACAACGTGGTTTGAAACACAATCACCAACGCCGCGCCAAACCCTGCCGCAGAGGAAATCCCTAAGGTAAACGGCTCAGCCAACGGATTATCCAATACCGTCTGCATCAACAACCCTGCTAACGCCAAACCAACACCAGATAAGACTGCGGTAATGGTGACTGGCATGCGTAAATCCCACATCACCACATGCACCATAGGTGACACCCGTTCAGGATGGATGATCGCCTCAAAGGCTTGTGACCACGGCAATGTGCCAGAGCCAGAGAGCAAATCAACCGCCACCGCGATGAGCGTTAACACAAAGCATGTGACCAACAGTAACGATTTACGCCGAACCGTATTTTTATAAGCGAAATGACTGGGCACTTGGCCCAGTTCTAACGAAGTATCAGTCATAAGAAAGGACTATTCCTTTGCTTGTGCGAAGAGCGTGAGGTGAGCATCGCGCTGAATCCCTGTAAAGCGCGCTAAGATCGTTTGATATGTTTTGGTTGGATCGAGCTGTTTAAACTGCTCTGGATAAAAATCTTTTGCCAGTCCTTCAATCGCGACAATGTTGTACGGATGGTTATAAAACTGATGATAAACACCATAAATACGATGTTTTTTATAGGCTTTCATTTGTTTAAAGCCTGGGCGCGATAACAGGTGAGAGAAAGCCGCTTGCACATTCGCCGGCGTCACATCATACCCTAACGGCAGTGCGATAGATTTGCTTCTCCCACGCCACTGGCTGCCGGTCATGACATACACATCCGGATTCAGTGCCAAGACTTTTTCCATCGCGACAACACCCGTTGGGCCTTTGAGCAGCTGCGATCCTAAATTATTACCGCCCGCCGCTTCAACCAAATCAGCCCAACCAAAATGATGGTGGGTAAAGCAACAATCATTGGCACCTTTGACTCCGGCATGCGCTTCAATAAAGACATTGGCTCGTTGACCGCCGTGTTTCGCCACCGCGGTTTTCACCCCCTGCTCGACGTTGTTGAGGTGCGCCTGATAAAAGTCGTAGTAGGCTTTTCCATGCTGCTCTTGATTTAAGACTTTGCCTAACAGTTTCACGCTCGCTGGCGCATTTTTTATCGGTTGTTCTGCGGTATCGACAAAGAGTACCGGAATATGGAGCTTATTCAGCGTTTTGATAACGCCACCTTGCTCCAAAGCAGGTTTCGAGCGTAGCTCGGCCACCAATAAATCTGGACGTTGCGTTAATACTTCTTCCAAGTTTAAGTCACCACTATCCCCAAAATTCATATCGAGAATCTGGTTGGCTTTTGGCCATTGTTTGGCGAGGCGATTCCAAAGACCAACGTCCGAGCGCTTCAAAATATTATTCCACGCGACGATACGTTTAAATGGGGCGGTTTTATCCAAAACCGCTAACATTAATGCATCTCGGCCATCTTGCAGCACTATACGCTGCGGCTCAGAGTTAATGGTCACGTGACGACCAGCCATGTCCGTGACAGTGAGCGGATAACCAGTGGCATAGGCGCCGACCGAGAATATGCTGGTCAACATAACAACACAGCAGATGATAAAATTGCGCATGAGCAAACTTCCTTCAAAAAACAATCCGTTAATACAATTACTAACGTAAGCGTATCAAGCATTATAAACGCAACTTATTCTCATTCAAGCTTTGAAATTAATCTCAATAAAATTAATGCATGTTGGTAAAATAACCAAAATAAAGCTATATAAAACAAATAATTAGATATCATCACTGTGCGTGATACACCACGTATTTATATCGATTAGCGAAATAGGTAGCCGTTGGACGAATCCAGAGAAAGTGACCAGATCATTGGGAATGACGAAAATGGGTATCCACAGAAAGGACAGAAAAAACCGGCAAGTACACCCATCAATGCTGAAGGTAATTCATCGCATCAATATTACAGCAATGATTAATAATGAGGGCGGCTCGGCTGTATTTTTATTTTATTGGCAGAATAAAATCATGGGGATATTAATAGACTCTCTATTGAATTATCTTATCATCCTTATTGTATGACATTGCCTGATGGTATTTATTAGGGCAAGTCTTATGAAAAAGCAATATTAGGTTATTCATAAATCATCTATCCCATATTATTATTAGACCGTTTTGGCATAAATAAGTGTACTGTCAAGCGCGCCAGAGGGTAGGCGTCTAGCATTCGCTAATTGCCCCTCGAAACGGTATCCGCAACGCACAGCCACAGCTTGGCTTTTTGTATTAGAACCGGCCATTTTTATTTCAATGCGCTTTACCTGTTTATCAATAAACGCATAGCGTTCAATAGGGTTAATTGCTTCACTGATATAACCACACCCTGTTTTTTCAGGGTCTAACCAATAGCCAATTTCCACATAGGGAACAGACACATCGCGAACAATAAAACCAAGCACGCCAATAAAAGAGTTGGTCTCTTTTTCAACGAGATGAAATAAAAACTCACCACTAAACTGCTCATAGTTTTTCGCCGCTTGTTCCAAGTTCACCGCAAGATCCGATGGCGAAAAATCTGATGAAGCCCAAGGTAAAAATTGAGAAAGATTATCACGGTTTCGTTTAATAATGTCATACATTTCATCAACAAAAGCCAATGATGGCGGGACTAGTTTTAGTCTTCGACTCTCCAAAGCAACTTCCATGTTAACTCCTACCGTTTGAAAACGCGTTGCTACTCAGAGGCGACAGTAAATTAGTATAAAAAAGATATCCTTGTCGCTCATCTGCCAATATTTTCACAAAATAACATACCAATATAGGCGATGATAAAACGCACCTTTCGATAAAGCAAATAACTCATCGCCCATATTTTACTTTCGATATCTAACCTCATTTTGAATAAATAGCGTTTTTATCCATATTGGCTAAAAATCCACACCTCTCCATTATTTTCTCTTAGAGAAAGTCTGCCTACCGAGATGTGATTAAACACATAATTATGAACACTTATTCGCCTCTTTTTGTGAGGCGTATACTTTTCTGCGTTAAATATCTACGCTCATGAATCGTAGGAGTAATATGATAATCCCTCGTAACAAATAGATAACTTACCTTACATAACCTACAAAGATAATAATAAGGAATGATACATGGCGTCTTCTATCGAGATTAAACATCTCACTAAAGAATTTGGCGATACGGCTGTGCTCAATGATATTTCATTTAGTATCAAGAACAATGAATTTGTCGTATTCCTCGGGCCGTCAGGCTGTGGAAAATCCACATTGCTGCGGATGATTGCTGGTCTTGAAAGTCTCTCAGATGGGGAGATTTGGATGGATGGGCATCGACTAGATACACTCGCTCCCGGTGAACGCGGTATCTCCATGGTCTTCCAAAACTACGCGCTTTATCCCCATATGACGGTCGAGGGAAACATGATTTTCGGTCTCAAAAATATCGGAACACCGTCTAGTGAAATCAAAAAACGCATCGCCGATGCGGCGCGGATTTTAGAAATAGAACATCTACTCGACCGTAAACCTGCCGATCTATCCGGAGGTCAAAGGCAACGTGTTGCGATTGGCCGTGCCATTGTCCGTCAGCCGCGCGCTTTCTTATTTGATGAACCCCTTTCTAACTTAGATGCTGCCTTGCGTAGCCGAACTCGCATCGAGCTTGCTGATCTGCATAATCGTGTGAACGCGACCATGATTTATGTTACGCACGACCAAATTGAAGCGATGACATTAGCGGATCGCATCGTGATATTAAACCAAAGTCACATTGAACAAATCGGCTCACCGATTGAAATTTACCGCTACCCTGCAAGTAAATTTGTGGCACGCTTTGTCGGCTCACCCGCAATGAATATATTACCGGTTGATAAACTTGATCGTAATGACCCCTTCGCTACCGTACACATTAATCAAGTAAAACCCATCACATCGACCATTGAAACCGCAAAACTTCCTGACGATTCTCAATTTGAGATGGGTATTCGAGCTGAAGATATTTATATCACAGAAGATGAAGCCAAAGCTCACGCCAGCGGCGAAGTACAGTTTATTGAGCGTTTAGGCGATCGTACATTGGTACACGTGTTACTTGAAAATAACCATACCATCATTGTCGAAACATCAAGCAAACAAGAAGTTGAAAACCAACAGCGCGTCTCGATTAATTTTGATTTCGAAAATATGCACCTTTTTGACTCGAAAGAAAAAGCCTATCAAGGAGGACATCATGATTGAAGCTCGCTCAAATAAAGAGCGCTGGAGTAACATGCTGTTTATTGCTCCTTACATGTGCATCTTTATCGGTATGATTGCGGTTCCGCTGGTTTGGGGCATTGATCTCAGCTTCAAAAAAGTCGACCTATTTAGCCCTGGTCATTATGTCGGATGGAAAAACTATGAACGGTTATTCTCAAATGACATTTTTCTCCAAACCGTCGGTAACACATTCTACTTTGTTTTACTGACTGTTCCCGCATTAATTATCGTTGGGTTACTTTTGGCGCTTGCACTAAACCGTCAAACGCGCACAGCAAATATCTTGCGAGGTATTTTCTTTGCGTCGACGATCCTTTCGGTAACAGTCGTCACCCTCATTTGGCGTATTATTTTTATTCCTAATGATGGCTTTATGTCGATGGTATTTAAAGCCTTTGATATGACGCCTATTCCGTTTTTATCGAGCCCCGATTGGGCCTTAGGCTCAATTGCGATTGCTACGATTTGGTGGTGCCTAGGCTTACCGATGATTTTGTTTACGGCTGCACTACAACAGATACCGAAAGAATTGTACGAAGCTGCAGAACTCGATAACGCCAGTAAATGGGCAACGTTTAGAAGTATTACGTTCCCATCGATCACTCGCACCATCGTGCTGGTATTAATCATCCAGATCATTATGCAATTTCAATTGTTCGGACAAGCATTATTGATGACAAATGGCGGTCCAAATAACGCTTCACGCTCTATTGTCATGTTTATCTACGATGCGGGCTTCCGTCGCTGGGATATTGGTATGGCAGCTGCTGCCTCTCAAGTGTTATTTATTATTATCTTGATAGCCGCACTCGCCCAATTTGCCTTCAGCCGTAAGAAAGGGTAATCACAATGGATACAGTAAAAATGTCGACAAAAACCAATATCAAGGAAGATCAAGGCAAAGGTCGCTATAAAACGTTCCGTCCTGGGAGCCAAAAGGCGCTGAACCCTTGGTTGATTCTTACCATTATCTTCTCACTTTTAATGATTGCACCCTTCTTGTGGATGGTTGGGTTAAGTCTTAAAGATAACCAAGAATTGATGCTAGGTTCTGATGCGGTTTTTCACTTCCCATACACCTTAGAAAACTATGTGAACATCTTCCATAATTCGCTAGTTTTTCAATGGTTTATAAACAGCGTCATCGTGTCTCTATTTATGACACTTGGTGTGCTTACTCTGTCATCACTGGCAGGCTATGCCTTTGCCCGCTTAGACTTTCCTCTGAAGAATGTCATTTTTGTCGTCGTTCTTATGGGGTTAGCCGTGCCAGAACAAGCGGTCATTATTGCTCGTCACCAAATATTCAGCCTTTTGCATCTACACAATACCTATGCGGGGCTTATTTTACCTGGGCTCTCTGCTCCGTTTGGGGTCTTTTTGATGACGCAATTTTTTAAAGCCATTCCCAAAGAAATTGATGAAGCGGCGATCATGGATAATGCCTCTAAATTCAAAATATTCTTTAAAGTGTTATTACCGTTAACGATACCAGCACAAGCGACGCTTGCGATATTAACGTTTTTAACATCATGGAACGATTACTTCTGGCCAATGATTTCGGCGACGGATAAATCGATGTATACCATCACTGTCGGGATTGCCTCTTCGCAAACTAACTTTGCGCAAACAGAAGGATTGGGATACTTAAGCTCTCAAGCCATCTTCTCGGCAATTCCAATTATCTTAGTTTACATCTTCTTCCAACGTCATATCGTAACCGCAGTTGCGGGCGGCGCAGTTAAACAATAAGGACATCTTTCTCACCCTACAAAGAGAAAGTTATTTTAATCAATAACATCAAAGAAACAGAAGGTTTAGATAATGAAAACTAGAGTGAAAACATTAACGCTCGCCTTAAGCTGTCTGATGACCGCGGGAGCAGTACAAGCAAAAACAGAAATACAATTACAACGCTTCTTTGGTGCGTGTAACGCTGAGTATGGAAACTCAACCGACGTTGCTGACGCTTCAGGTGAATGTGGCATTATGACCACGCTACTGAATAAATTTCAAAAAGAAAACCCTGATATTGATTTGAAAGTATCGACTGTGGCATGGCCGGGCTACGACCAATTAACCGCACAAATGGCCGCTCGTACGCCACCAGATATTGTCACTATGCATGACTCAGTAATTTCAGATTATCAATCACGCAAGTTGATTGTACCTATTGATAAGTACCTGAAAGACGAAGGCATCAAGAAAAGCATCTTTACGCCAACGGCAACCCGTGGCGTTACCCGTGACGGACATTTTTATGGCCTACCTTTAGACACGTGGACGATGCTTTTCCACATTAATACCAAATTAATGGCCAAAGCAGGGTTAATGAAAGATGGCAAACCCGTGTTGCCTAATTCGCCAAAAGAACTACTTGAGCAAGCTCGTCAATTTAAAAAAGCGACGGGTAAACCTTACATGATCCAAAGTTTAAGTAATGAAACCGCAGCGTATGCACGTCTGTTTTATACGTACATGTTCCAACAAGACAGCGATTTCTTTGCTAACCCTAAGAAAGTGAAGTTAGTAACGCCTGAAGCTAAAAACGTCATGAATCTATTCAAAACAATCTATGATGAAAACCTAACAACAAAACACATGGATTATCCGGCCACTGTTGCCGCATTTAGCCATGCTGAAGGTGGCATTCTGTTAAATGGTAACTGGTTGATTAGTGCTTACGATAAACAATCGAAAAACCCGAAAAGTCCACTATATCAATCGTATGATGCCGAACCTTATCCGTTCTTATACCATAAATCGAAATCACACTTTGTGGACGGCCACGCTTGGGTAGTTCCGAATCAACAGCATTCAGAAGCCGAGCAAAAAGCCATCGAACGATTCTTTAAGTTCTTCAGCTCGCATGATTTTCAGTGGTCACGTACTGGACACTTACCAAGTGTCAGCTCTGTGTTGAAAACAAAAGAGTTCTTAGATCTGCCTCATCGTAAAGAAATCCTTTCGATTACCCAAACAGGTAAAGGCTTACCAAACGGTGTTAAACGTCAGTTTGCTGTGCAAGATATTATTGGTGAAGAGTTGGCTGCGGCTATTACGGGCGAAACTCCAGTAGAAGACGCTCTGCAATCGGCACAAGATCGCATCAACGATATGATGGCGAACCTGTAATTATCTCGCTTGCTTCATATACCTATAAAGCCATACTTCGGTATGGCTTTTTATTGGGTGCAAACTCGGATAAAACTCCCAGCGAATATTCTATTGAGCGCCACCTTCAAGCCGTTGGTGGCAAGCGCTGGGAGAGCGCACCGTATACGCGGTGATGGCGACCATACACGCAAATGCTAAGCAGAGATAAACCGGATAGCGAGGTGAATAGGTCGCGGTAAACGCCAGTAACGACGCCACGCCATAGCCAAGCGTATGTGCCATGGAAATGTAACCGGCAACCGCGCCAGGCGCGTCAGAATGAAGATTGGTAGCCGCCGAAGTATAGGCGGGCACTAGAAGCGCAGCGCTGCACGCCACCACCGCCATGGCCAACGCTATCCATCCTAATACAGGGATTAAAAACAGCATAAAGCCCAGCACTAACCCTATGCCACCGATACGATACATGGCAAATGATGTAAGCGACTTGCGTTTAATCACCAACACTTGGGTCACAAACGTGCAGGCCGCGCTAATGGTTAATAGCACACCGATAGTGTCGCTGACGCGTTCAATTGACCAATGACTGATCGAGGTAATAAGCGGTGAAAAACTGTATTGCAACAAGGCAATACTACTGCACAGCAACAAACCACTGAGCAGAAATGGCCACAAGGATTTATGAGGTAACCACGACAACTTAGGTTTCTGTCGCTCAGAGCTCGTATCAATCACGGGGGCAGGTAGGCAATACGCGCCTAGCAAAGCAATCACCGGTAAAACGACCATACTCATCAAAGGCGCAAACGGGGAAACTTTCAGCAGAACGATGGCGAGAAGCGGCCCAACTAAACGCCCCACACTCAATCCAATACTCACCGCCGTGATCGCGTGTAAACGACGTTCTTGTCCACACAATACAATGGCCCAATGTTGGCTGGCTGGCACCATGCCAGACACCGTACATCCATACAGAACCCGAGCCAGTACCAACCCTAGCAAACACACAACTTCATAACTCGAAAAGTCCTGACTGAGTAAGGCACAGACATAAAGTAGGGAAAAACTCACCGCCATACCCAGCAGCGCCTGCAGCACGACATTCTTAGGGCCGTGGCGATCACTGACTCGACCCCAAAAAGGCGCAGACGGAAGAAATAGAAAACTGCCAATGGCAATCAAGATCGACCATGTCGATAAACTGAACGCTGACTGCGCGACGAGAAAAGGCAAAGACACCAATAAACCGTTTTGCCCAATTCCCATGAGGGCTGCCGTTAGGCTAATGACAACTAGCGCTTTTGAATCAGCAACACGTGGCAGTGACGTAGAAGAATCAGACATGCGAACCGTACCCTCATAACAAACCTTGGGGGGTAATAAGTAACACACTGCTTTATAAATCACAATTAATTATGCAAATCATTATCATTTGTAATCCACTATGATAACATTACCGCTCAATTGTCGTCTTAATAACGGATTATTTACCTATGTTTCAATTGGTTGATGCCACTTTCGATATCGATGGGAAACGTATTCTCGCCCCAACTAACCTAACCTTTGAACCGCAAAAAGTGACCACTTTATTAGGACACAATGGTTGTGGGAAATCGACATTAATGAAGTTACTCAGTCGTCAAACCACCGCAAACGATGGACAAGTCCTCATCAACCAACAGGCCGTTGCAGCATTTTCCGCCGTCGATTTTGCTCATCAAGTTGCCTATCTCCCTCAGCACCCACCGATAACGGATGGAATTACCGTACGGGAGTTGGTGTATTTCGGTCGTTATCCTTGGAAAGGCGCGCTGGGTCGCTATCGAGATGAAGACCACCGTATTGTTGAAGACGCACTCACCAAAGTCGGTTTAGACGCTTTTGCGGATCGCTTTGTTGCCACTTTATCTGGTGGAGAACGTCAGCGGGCGTGGATTGCCATGCTACTCGCTCAGCAGAGCCAATGCCTGTTACTTGACGAACCCACTTCAGCATTAGACGTTGCACATCAGCATGAGCTACTGGCATTGATCCGCGAATTGAATCAATCCCTTGGATTAACCGTCATCATGGTGCTGCATGACATCAATATGGCCGCCAAATTTAGCGACCGTTTGATTGCGTTGCACTCTGGTCGCGTGATCGCCTCCGGTACCCCTACTGAGTTAATGACCCCCGAGACGCTGCGCGCCATTTATGGGATTGACTTGGCGCTATTCCCCCACCCTGCGACTGGTCAACCTATCAGTTACCTTCCCTAATTCAAGGAATGATGTATGTGTATCGCTAGGCGATTGATGGTTATCTTTTCTCTGATTTTTTCGGCCCATAGTTACGCGATGGAGATCAAGCATGAGCTGGGTAGCCAGCACTTTGATACTCCCCCTAAAAAAATCGTTGCATTAGATTGGTCATTAGCGGAAACAGTGCTGAGTCTAGGGCTGCCGTTAGAAGGGGTCGCGGATGCGCGCGGGTATCGACAATGGGTAGAAAAGCCCCGACTGACCTCATCCGTGATTGATGTCGGTTCACGCAGAGAACCTAATTTAGAATTACTCACTCGCCTCAAACCCGATGTGATTTTGATCAGCCAATCCATGGCATCTGCTTACCTACGCCTCAATAAAATCGCGCCTGTCCTCGTCTATAGTATCTATAACAAAAATAAGCATCCTTTGCTGGCGGCAAAAAATGTAACTCGCTCCTTAGGAAAGCTGTTTGCTAAACCAGACCAAGCCGAGCGAGTTATCCAACAGACCAATCATCATCTCACAGTCAACGGTCAGAAACTCAAGGCTCAGCACATCGATCCTGCCTTGCTATTTGTCCGTTTTATTAGCGACAAAACATTACGTATTCACGGTCAAGGCTCGCTGGCACAAGCCACTATTGCCAAAATGGGTCTGCATAATGCTTGGCAAGCCAGTACCAATTTTTGGGGATTTAGTACCGTTGGCATAGAAAAACTGGCAGAACATCAAAATGCTGAGCTGATGATGTTTGGCCCTCAGTCGCCGTCACTTCAGCGCCAACTGAATCAATCGCCACTGTGGCAGGCGATGGCATTTTATCGTCACCACCAACTGTATGCGCTTGCGCCGATTTGGACATTTGGTGGACTCATCGCTGCGCAACGTTTCAGTGATCACATTACCCAAGAGTTAATCGCCCACCATGCAAACTAAATCATTCGGATGGCTAAATCAGTCCAAATCATCCTATGCCGGGATCGCGCTTATCCTCGCGCTTGTCATTACCTTAGGTTTACTGCAATGGACCATACCTTATGCGCAGGGGTTCGGGCTGCTTTGGAATACCCTATTTCACTACGATGCCGATAACTATCGACACCTCATCACTTATTATACTTACTTGCCACGCTTGTCTGTGGCGCTACTATGCGGGTTTGCTCTCGCGGTGGCAGGGTGTGTTCTACAGTTTGTATTGCGTAACCCTATCGCATCCCCCACCACTTTGGGGGTTGCCGCTGGGGCAGAACTCGGTAAGGTGCTGGCGATTTTATGGCTCCCCACGCAGTGGTTGATGCCAGATTTCATCTCTGCCTTTGCCGGAGGTGTCGTCGCGACCGGACTGGTCTTCTTACTCAGTGCCTCCAGAGGTTTTGCACCTTTGCACATGATTCTCTCTGGCATGGTGGTCAGTCTATTTTTAGGCTCACTCAATACCATTTTATTGATGCTCAATGAGCAGCGTCTTTCCAGTATTTTTGTTTGGGGAGCTGGCGTTCTCAATCAAAATGATTGGTCATCGACTCAACAACTCATGCCACTCATCTTGATTCCAACCGCTTTATTGCTGTTGCTACAACGTCCTCTTTCCGCGCTCAACTTTGGTGATTCAGTCGCCGCCTCATTAGGGGTCAATGTTCGGGCAATTAAAATTCTCTGCTTATCGTTAGCCATTTTTATCACCGCCGCCGTCGTCAGTAATGTTGGACTGATTGGCTTTATCGGCATTGTTGCGCCCGCGATTACTCGCTTATTCGGCATACGAAACCTCGTCAAACAGATTCTCATCAGTGGGTTACTGGGCAGTTGGCTTTTGCTGATCGTCGATATGGTGGTGCAGCCTTTCTCCGGTATCGGTGGCGAACTGCTGCCAACCGGAGCCATGACCGCACTGATTGGCGCCCCTTGCCTACTCTGGCTACTCAAGCGGCTACCTCTTGCGACCGACTTAAAAATGCATGCTGCGCCCATTCAGCGTTATCGTCATATCAGTACCGTAAAACAGGCAAGTCGCCTTATCGGCATTCTGGTGATTGTCGTGTTTATTGCTCTAACCGTAGGCCGAGATCCATTTGGGTGGAGTTTTGACTGGACGACAACCTTATTCGAGCTTCGCGCACCGCGCACTTTGGTTGCCCTATTTGCTGGCATCGGTTTGGCATTAGCAGGGTTATTAATTCAGCGTATGACCAATAACCCAATGGCGAGCCCAGAAGTCCTTGGTATCAGCTCTGGCGCGGCACTGACGTTAGTGATTGGAACTCTATTTGGCATCACGATGACCCGTGAGCAGCAAATGTTGTGGGGAACTCTTGGCGCGTTAAGTGTGACAGGCATTATTGCTTGGATGGGGAAGAAGCATCAATTTGCCCCCACCCAAACTCTGCTCACGGGTATCGCACTCAGCGCGGGCTTAGATGCATTACTGCGCATCGCGATGAGTACAGGCAACGATAACGCCAGTGCACTGCTAACTTGGCTTTCTGGCTCCACCTATTTAGTGACCTATCATGATGTCACCTTACTGGTCATTGGCGTCGTGGCTCTTCTCATCGTCACGGTCGGTATACATCGCTGGGTCGAGCTCATCAGTCTTGGTCAAGTAACCGCACAAAGCCTTGGGTTGCCCATTACTTGGGTACGGCTTGCTTTGCTGTTGCTTGTCGCCATCATGACGACATTATGTACGATTGTTATCGGCCCCTTAAGTTTTATTGGTTTACTCGCGCCGCATATGGCGCGCTCTCTGCATCAATATCGAGCCTTGCCACAAATGGTCACCGCCAGTTTGATCGGTGCCATTGTGCTGGTGAGCGCAGATTGGTTAGGACGAACCTTATGGTTTCCATGGCAGTTTCCCGCAGGGTTATTCGCCTCACTATTAGGTGGCGCCTACTTTCTTTATTTAATGCGCCGTTAAACCTTTTCCATCGTGTACTAGAGATGACCACCTATGTGCAGAACACCGCGCGAGGAACTACGTTCTGCAACGACCATCTTGATGCACGAAAAATTCGTCATAGGTCAATGATTGTCAAAGAGAGTGAATATTTTTGTTGCATATTGAATGATAATGATTATTATTTGTTTTCAATTTGTAACGCATAGAAGAGGATAACAATGCCGTCTCGTCAAGATCCGCTACATGGACACATCGAACCTGAGCATTTAAGCCTGCGAAACAGCCCTGCATTGGCCTGCTTTCTTAATTCACTCGCGCGAGAAAGCTCAGCCGTTCAATTTGTAGACCAACACCATCGCCTTGTGTATCAATTGCCGCTCAGCCAAGCGCGTACTATTCACATTCCGGTTCGCTATTATTCTCAATTAGGCAATCATCACTATCAACTGCCCGCTTTATTACTCAATGAGCACGGCGTACAGTCAATTTCTAGCGAACAATTAATTGAACTGATTATCTCTGAACCCGCTTTGGTGGGGATGGTCACCGCTGAACAAAAATCCCTTTTCATCAGTCGTGTGTTAGAAAGCCAGCACAATACGCAACAAGCCATTGAACATTCGCCCTATCAAAAGCAACTGTTTAGTAAGGCGTTAAACTTTCAAACCGCGGAGCAAGGGCTGCTGATTGGCCACTCTTTCCATCCAGCGCCGAAAAGCCGAGAGCAATTTAGTTTTGCCGACGCCAAACGTTATTCCCCTGAATTTGGCGGACACTTTGCCTTACATTGGCTATTGGTTGACTCAGATCTCATTGCCTCTGGCAGCTCTGCCAACACGGCGTTTGTAGAGCGCATGGCTGAATTAGTGGCACACGATACCACGCTCACTACCATTCATCAGCAAGCTGAACTAGACAATAAAACCTTACTGCCCGTCCATCCTTGGCAATGGGAAACCATCGCTCAGTTACCCGCTGTGCAAGCGTATTTGCAATCAGGTCAACTAACCGATCTCGGAGCACAAGGGGCAACTTGGTATCCGACCTCGTCTACCCGTTCTTTGTATGCGCCTAAATTGCCATATATGTTGAAGTTTTCTTTAAGTGTCAAACTCACCAATTCGATTCGTCATCTCTCTCTTAAGGAAGTGATTCGTGGCACGCGTTTGAACGATCTGTTCCAACACACCACGTTAGCCAATCAACTTGGACAAGGCGAAGGGTTCCAGTTAATGCAAGAGCCCGCATTTATGGGACTATTAGATGATAATGGGCAAATCATCGACGCAACACTGGTTGCGTTTCGTGATAACCTATTGGCGGATGCGCCGCAACAAGAAGCCGTCGTTCTGGCGACACTGACCCAACAAAACCCCTATGGTGGTGCATCGTTAGTCGCCGAACGTGTCCGCGCTTATGCCAAGCAAACCACACCAGCGATGAATGAAGCCGATGCGGCGATCAAGTGGTTCTCAGCATATTGTCGTCATACGGTGGTGCCGCTTTTCAACCTGCAAGCAAACTTCGGCATCGTATTTCTTGCCCACCAGCAAAATATCGTCTTGCAGATGGAAGACGGCGCGCCTGTCGGGATGTACTTTCGCGATTGCCAAGGTACCGGTTATACCGATCTTGCCTTTCAGCGTTTTAGCGAGTCATTGGGGGAAGATAAAGGCGCCCTCGAAAATTACTGGAATCAAGACAAAGTTCGCCGTTACTTTGCATATTACCTCATCATCAATTCAACGTTCAATGTCATTTCCTCGATGGCGGCACATTTAAACATCGCAGAATCGACGTTAGTCACTACGTTACGCCAGCACTTACAAGCGTTATTGGATTCCGGTGTGCAAGACGATCGCTGTCTGCGCTATGTCCTCGAAAATGAAGAGTTGTGTTGTAAAGGTAATTTTTTCTGTTACCTACAAAATTTCAACGAAAACTCCATCCCTGATCCTGCGGTGATCTATTTCGACTTACCCAATCCAATGGCACATCAACAGGAGCTTGCTCATGCCTAATTTCAATACGCTTATCGTTCACCCAGATCAATCGGTGTCTTTCAATGTATCGGCGAATGAAACGATGACCGCCGAGACATGGCATGGCATGATTCATGAATTAGATCAATTATTTGCTGGTGATTTAGAGCGACAAGTCATCACTCTAACCAGTAACGATCACTCGCTCTCAGCTTTCTTTGCGGAAAAACTGCCATTACACAATGGGCAAATTTCTCGACAAGCCTTTTATCAGTTGCCTTTGGTATGGCATCAACATACGCCATCGTCACGCTATCCACTGCAACGCATACAATCGAATTCGCAGTATCGTCATCATCCACTGCGACCGCCGATGCCACAGGGGTATGTGTACAAACGCTACGATATCAATGCCGCCTCTGAGGTCAGCTTTCGTACGATAGACATCGAACAAGATTTAACACGCTTTACGCGCTGGATGAACGATCCTCGTGTCGCTGAGTTTTGGGAGCAAGCTTGGAGCGAAGACGAATTGGCGACATTCTTGCGTGAACGCTTGGCCGATCCGCACATTGTGCCTCTCATTGGTGAATTCAATGGCCAACCTTTTGGCTATATTGAAGCCTATTGGGTCGCCGAAGATCGCCTCAGCCCATACTTTGACGTGCAAGATTTTGATCGCGGTATTCACTTACTGGTTGGTGAACCGGCGTTTCGTGGCCCGACCTACTTTAACGCGTGGATACGCGCGATAAGCCACTACCTCTTCATTGATGACGTGCGCACGCAGCGCATCGTGTTAGAACCACGTGCCGATAATCAGCGGCTATTCAATCGTATTATACCTATGGGGTATCACAAGCAATTTGAGTTTAACTTTCCGCATAAACTCTCGGCGCTATTAATGCTGCACCGTGACTCTTTCTTTACGGAGCAATGGTAATGAACACACAAGCACTACACACCCATTGGACCGACGCGAATTTAAAATTAGTGGCGAAGATTCTCAGTGAATTTGCTTACGAACAAGCCTTTCAATTTGAGCATGATGAGCACGGCTATGCGCTGCATCTAGACAATGGCACTCATTACTCGTTTCAAGGAAAGCGTAATATTTGGGGTCAGGTGATGATACAACCTAACACCCTCAAACGTGACGACAACACCGCACACAACACCGACATAACGGCCGCATTATTGATGCGTGATTTACAACCGTTACTCGGCATGAGTGATGAAATATTTGCGGAGCATCTGGAAGATCTCAATGCCACTTTGCTAAGCGACTGCCACATCATGGCTCGCAAAGCGAGTCTCACCCTCGCTGAGTGGGCCTCAATGCCTTGTGAGAAGCAGCAAACTTATTTCGATGGCCATCCGAAATTTGCCTTTAACAAAGGCCGGCGTGGTTGGGGCAGTGATGACCTATTGCGCTACGCCCCCGAAGCAGAACAACCCCTGCAACTGGCGTGGGTGGCTGTGCACCACAGCATTTTACGGCAAGCCACCAATGCGGATGTCCGTTGGGACGATTTAGTCAATCAATCGGTCACCGCGACAGATCGCGAGCAGATGGACGCCACACTCAAGCAACGTCAACTGGCACCGAGCGATTACAGTTATATTCCAGTCCATCCGTGGCAATGGCATAAAAAAATCTCCGTCCTTTTTGTACGCGAGCTCGCTTGTAACCAACTGGTATATCTTGGTGAATTAGGCGATTGGTTCTTACCGCAGTTGTCTTTACGCACCTTGAGTAACCTATCTCACCCTAATAATTATGACATTAAGCTGCCACTCACCATCATGAATACCTCCTGTTATCGAGGTATCCCTGGCCGCTACATTTTAGCTGGCCCAACGGCCTCAGATTGGATTGATTCGGTGTTCAAAACTGATCCGGTATTGTGTGGCAAACAGGCGGAAGTGTTACAAGAACCAGCCGCGGCATTTGTTGCTCAGGCGGATTATCAGGCGCTCAATGATGCGCCTTATCGCTACCATGAATTGCTCGGAGTAATCTGGCGCGAATCGGCCGCCTCTAAACTGGCCGACGGTGAGCAAGCCATCTTAATGGCGGCGTTAATGGAAAAAGATAACCACGGAAATGCCTTGATTGGTGAATATATTCGCCGTTCTGGTCTCTCTATTGAAATGTGGTTAACGCGCTTATTCGACGCGGTCGTCATTCCCTACTACCACCTACTGTGTCGCTATGGTGTCTCTCTGATCGCCCATGGGCAAAACGTCACGCTGATATTGGAAAACAGCATTCCCAAACGCATCCTGCTTAAGGATTTCCAAGGGGATATGCGTTTAGTCGACGCCGATTATCCAGAGCAGGCAACTCTCGCCCAGAGCGTCAAAGATGTCACGGTACGCTTGCCAGAAGATCTCATCATCCATGACTTACAAACCGGGCATTTTGTTACCACGCTGCGTTTCATTTCACCGTTGGTGGCAGAGCTCGGATTTGATGAACACCAATTCTACCGGGTACTCGCGCAATGCCTACAAAACTACATGAGCAGTATGCCTGATTGCCAATCACGCTTTGCCAAACTCGACTTATTTACGCCGCGAATTCTACGTCTAGGATTAAATTTGGCCAAGTTCCGCCACTATACCGATCGGAGCGCATCACGCATGCTGCCTAGCATGGATGATCATCTCGATAACCCTCTAGTGGTTGCTCAAACACTGACGACTTCATCGACTTCTGTATCGTAGCCACGTTACTTAAGCACTGACAACGAAAAGGATTGCTATCATGAAACAAACTAATGATGTTGAATTAGATCTTGCAGGGGTTGGCGCAGGTCCGTTCAATTTAAGTGTGGCCGCATTACTCTCTGAGATGCCAAACGTACGCTCTCGATTTTTCGAAAGTCGTGATAGTTTTGTATGGCACCCAGGGCTGTTATTAAACACAGCAAACATGCAAACCATGTTCTTGAAAGACCTCGTCAGCGCTGTGCATCCAGAAAGCCCCTATTCGTTTCTCTCTTATTTAGTCAAAAATAAGAAATTCTACCGCTTTCTCTCGACTGAACTTAACTGCATTAGCCGCCAAGAGTTTTCCGACTACCTCGCATGGACAGCTCATCAGTTGCCCAACATTCAATTCAGTTCTGAAATAGAACACATTGAATTTACAGGCGATCGCTTTGCTATACAGACTCAGCAAGGCCAATACCATGCGAAAAACCTCTGTCTGGGAGTGGGTAAAGTGCCACTAATCCCTGATTGCGCCAAACCTTACCTCAGCCAGCGCGTGTTCCATGCCGCAGAAATCGGGCTTAAGGATCAAGATTTCACTGGTAAACGCGTGATGATCATTGGCGGCGGGCAAAGCGGTGCGGATATTTTCCTCAATGCACTCAAAAATCAATGGGGCCAACCACAATCGCTCGATTGGGTCTCGCGCCGAGCCAATTATCAACCACTCGACGAAGCGTCATTCACCAATGAATATTTCACGCCAGATTATGTAGAAGCGTTTTATCACTTAGACGCGCAAGTCAAACGTCACGAAATTGCTCAGCAGAAACTTACCTCAGATGGGGTTACGCAGCAGTCGCTGTTGGAGATCTATCGCGAGCTCTATCATCGTTTTGATGTACTAAAAGAGGACAAATGGATACGACTGCTTCCTCATCGCACACTGACTCAACTTCGCCAAGCCACGGATAATAGTCATGGCTATCAGTTGACGGTCACCAACGCGCTCAGCCAACAGCAAGAAACCCATGCCGCTGATATCGTGATTCTTGCGACTGGGTTTGAGGCGCCAACACCTGCTTGCTTAAGCGACATTCTGCCGCTACTCGATTTGGACGAGAATAATCGCTACACCATGAACAGTCATTTTGAATTGCAATGGGAAGGCCAGAACACCAATAAAATCTTTGCCGTCAATGCTGGGTTACATTCCCATGGGATTGCCGAGCCTCAATTGAGTTTAATGGCATGGCGCAGTGCCAAAATCATTAACGCTTTGGTATCTAACGAGGCATTCGATCTATCGACCAATCAAGGGATGATCGAATGGCTGACCCATCAACCTGCGATGGAACCTGTGAGCTCGGCACTATAAATCGAGCAACCAAGCTTTGGCTTTAGATATGGAATTAAGCCTAAACAGTAAAGTAACCACAGTACTGGCTAAGCGGTGAGCCTCCACTTACCAGTACGTTCAACATCAAAAAGAGAAAGTCATAATGAATTCAAGAAAAGGACGCTTCAAACTGTCTTTGATTGCCCTTGCAGTGGCAGCTACCCAAACCGCTTACGCTGACGATACCCCAGCCCCAACGTCGGCAGAAAAAATCGTCGTGGTTTCTAGCCGGACACCAAAAGCCATCAGTGATATTCCTGGCACGGTATGGTATATCGGCTCACAGCAGATTGAGCAAGAGTACCGCGCTGGCAAAACCCTCGGCGATATTTTAGCTGCAACCATTCCATCGCTAGATGTGGGTAGTGGCGGCCGAACTAACTATGGTCAAAACCTTCGTGGTCGCCAAATGTTGGTGATGATTGATGGTGTATCACTGCAATCTTCACGCAAAATCAGCCGTTATATGGACTCTATCGACCCCTTTAATATTGAACGTATCGAGGTATTGTCCGGCGCTAATTCGATTTATGGGGCGGGCGCGTCAGGTGGTGTCATTAACATCATTACTAAGAAAGCACACAGCAAAGAACTTGAGTTTGAATCCTATGCCGGCACCAGCTCCGGTTTCAATCACCATGACGACTTTGACTACAAACTCGGCCAGTCGATCTCTGGCGGAACCGATACTGTCAAAGGGCGTCTATCGGCGATATATACCGAAAACCAAGGGTTTTACGATGGTAGTGGCGACATTGTGACTCCGGACATTACCCAAGGCTCTCTGCAATACAATAAAACGTGGGATATTCTTGGTACCGTCGGAATCGATCTCTCTGACACCCAACATATCAACTTGCTAGCGCAATACTATGACAGCCAACAGGACTCGCCATACGGGCTATACATTGTAGACGGCGACTTTGTTGATGTACGTAAAGGCTTCTCTTCCGACCGTGAACAAGGCACTACGCGAACCATGCTCAGCGCCTCGTACGTCAATGATGCCTTCTTAGGGCACCAATTACTCGCCCAAGCCTCTTATCGTAAAGAAGATCAAACCTTCACGCCTTACTATCAGGCATCTGGACAACAAGTAACCGATGTTTATAGCTTAAAAGTGGCATTAGCCAAACAGTTTGATCGTTTACATCTTGTTTATGGTATCGACAGTTACTTAGATAAATTCGACAGTAACCAAGCGCTATACGATGCCGACATCGCCAATAACTCCGGTAATTTGGTTAACCGTACCTTTGCCAAAGTTGGACGCTATCCAAATATCGACGTCACCTCCGTCGCCGCGTTTATGCAAGCCGACTATGATGTCACCAGTGACTGGAGTATCAGTGGCGGCGTACGCTACCAATACCTAGACAATAAAATTGATGACTTCGTCGGCTACAAACAGCAACGCAGTATTGCCAGCGGACAAGGAACCACCGCCGATGCTGTACCGGGCGGAAGTACCGATTATAGTGTCGCCCTATTTAATATCGGCACTATCTATCACTTGAACAATGAGTCTCAAGTGTGGGCGAATTTCTCTCAAGGCTTTGACTTAGCCGATCCCTCTAAATATTACGGGCAAGGAAACTACACCCGAGTGGGCGATAATTGGCAGTTGAACGACAGCATCAATGTGAGTGATTCCAAAATGTCAGCCATTAAAACCGATAGCTATGAACTCGGCTACCGCTTCGATAACGGCATTTGGAACCTACAAACCGCGGCGTACTACTCTCAATCCGATCACTCGGTTAAATACAACAAAACCACCTTGCTGATTGAAGATGTTAACGATAAGAAACGCGTTTATGGGTTAGAAGCCATGGTTTCTTACTGGCTTAACGATAATCTACAAGTCGGGACTTCTGGGCATTACGTGAAGTCCGAAACACAAAATGATGACGGGGATTGGGACGCCGTTTCAGCAGGGAAAGCCAGTACCTCGAAAGCCAACGCTTGGATTGGCTGGCAAGATAATGATCTCGCGCTTAAATTACAAAGCCAGACCATGTTTAACTATCATGACGATGATGATAACAAACTCAATGGTTACACCACATTTGACTTAGTCGGTAGCTACCAATTGCCTGTCGGCAGTCTGGGCTTTGGCGTGCAAAACTTGCTGGATAAAGACTACACCAATATTTGGGGACAGCGCGCTCAGATCACTTACTCAGCTCACTATGCCGCTGATGCGTATGATTACAAAGGCCGCGGTCGTACTTATACTTTAAACTACCAAGTTAAATACTAAGCTTACTACCGCTTAGCGATAGAAAGGTTGCCGTTGCTTATACATGCCAAAGGTAACCCATTCTTGAACCAAGCCCAACACCGCCAAAAGCCGTGTTGGGCTTGTTATTTATAGCCTTCATAGCAGGAAGTATTGTACTCCCTGCCACTTTGAGCCATTCAGTTATTTGAGTAAATCAATACTATCAACACTCACCCCTGCCGATAAGTACCCGCCTAGACCCGAACCGCTGATCACCGTCACTTCGAGTCGATTCCATTGACCCGCATTCGCCCAAGCGCTAGCAGGAACATTGAACTCATAGGTCGTATTATTCCCCCGATACGTTCCTACGGTTAAAGATCGCGTCCGTGGTTGAGCTCTGGGTGAAGGATTAGAGGATGTCCAATTGTTCATGGAAATTTTAGGGCGCCCATTAGCATAAGCAATGGTGATACCAATACGCACGGTATGTGGGACTGCACGTTGTGCATTATTCAATTTAAAATAAATAATGTGGCTATTATTAATATCTTTCCAAATATAGGCAGGAAAAGATTGTGTATTCGATGTCCCTACGATGAAGTTACTCGGATCCCATGGGGCCATTCTTGGATCGGAAGGGTGCATAAAAGTAAGCAACCCCCCATTCAAAAACTCTTGCGGCGAGCCATCCCACTTACCAATCCGCCAAATTACATTATCATTACCGGGATCGTTATTGATAGAGATAGTATTTAAAATGGTGGTATTTCCCGCCGAAACAGAAACCGTTTGACTCTCGACCGCTAACTCATTTTTATAAACGGTCATCTGGTACGTGCCAGGCAGCATGTTGTCACTACTAAAATAACCACTCGCCGGATTGACGCCAGTCCAGTATTGAGCGGCCCTATTGGCAAACCCAACGGTATAAGTGTAATCGTTGTTCATGTTACGAATAGAAACGCCAGCAACTCGACCACGACGATTATCGGCCACATAACCTTTCAGCCCCATGTTGGCGAACCATGAGGTATTGATATCACTGTCACTTGGTGGTGTTTGCCCATTATTGACAACCAGTGTGTAGTGATTGAGGATTCCTGTACGATAATCTTCCGTTTGGGCTTCAGCGTAGTTAACAATATAGGTAAGCTCTTGATTGGTCGCGCCACCTTGGTTCAACAAGCTACGGTAGAATGGCCCACCAGATCCCCCTTCTTGGCGATCTCTTACAAACCA
>JBQGON010000014.1:0-37065 GCA_052087065.1 Vibrio sp.
TCCTTGACGCCATCGATCGACGAGGCAGTTTCGCTGCAGCAGCAAATGAATTAAATCGAGCACCAAGCTCACTCAGTTATCAAATTCAAAAACTAGAGCAAGATTTAGATATTATGATTTTTGACCGCTCTGGTCATAAAGCAAACTTTACTGAGGCCGGGCAGTTAATTCTCAAGCATGGTCGTTTGTTATTATCATCCACAGAGAAATTAGTTCACGACGCGACGGTGTTAGCCAACGGTTGGGAGCTAGATATGACGTTAGCATTTGATGGGATTATCCCAGTCAAAAACTTTTTCCCTTTAGTTGATGCTCTGGGTGTCGTCAGTAAAACCCGCTTACGTTTACAAGAAGAGATCCTCGCGGGATGTTGGGAGTCGTTATCGACCGATCGCGCAGATTTATTGGTTTGTCCAAAAATAGACACGTTGCCACAAGACGTGAAATCAGAACGCTTGGGTAAAATGCAGTTAGCATGGTATGCAGCGAGTGAGCATTACGTGCATAAACGATCCTCAGGTCCTTTTGATGATGTAACACGCCAAAAATATCGTATCGTCGCGATTGCAGATACGGCTCGTGATCAACCAGCGATTAGCGTCAATATCCTTGAAAAACAGCCTCGCTTAACAGTCACCAATATGAGCGTTAAATGTGAGGCGATAGTCGCAGGTTTAGGCATCGGGACATTGCCCATACAAGTTGCTAAACCTTTTGTGGAGAGCGGTCAGTTGACCCTTATCGAGGGGAGTGAGCCCAAAGAGTTAGAACTCATTATGGCTTGGCGACGTAATAAATTAGGTGAAGCCAAGTCGTGGTGTATCCAATATTTGAAAAAGCACTGGGCTTTGCGTTAGCCCCCCGTGTTTTCTTGGAGTGGCAAAGCGAGCTCAGCCACTCCATCTTCAAGATAGATTTCTACGGTAAATCCACATCGTTTGGCAAGACCAATCATCCCTTGATTCGATGGCATCGTCATACCAGATATTGTGCTGGTCCCTTTGTCGCGACAATAGTTAATCGCGCGCTCTAATAACTGTTTTCCTAATCCGCGTCCTTTTAAATCAGAACGAATTAAAATAGCAAACTCAGCATTTGTATTATCTGGATTAATGAGCGCTCGAGAAACACCAATGATATCGCCATTTTGTTCAGCGACAAATGCCATCTCTCGGTCGTAATCAATCTGAGTCATATTCGCTAATGCTTCATGATTGAATTCGCCCACTTCATTGAAAAAACGTTTGTAAAGATCATCTTTAGAGACATGCTGAATAAAGTCGGCATGACGTGGCTCATCTTCAGGTAGAATAGGGCGAAATGTGACCGCGTCACCTTTATGATCCTGCCAAGAGCTGATGAGTTCTGTTGGATAGGGACGAATGGCTAAGCGACTCTGTGCATCCCCAGAAAACTGACGTAAAGTGAGATCGACATCGAGTAAGGTAAAGCGCTCATTCACCGCCAGCAGAGGATGGATGTCCAGCACCTCAATTTGTGGACACTCTATAACCATTTGCGACAGCCGGACTAAAAACTCCGCTAATTTCATCTGATCAAACTGCATATGTCCCTTTTGCAAACGGATTTTATTTTGTTTAAGGGCGCGAATAATCATATAACGTGCCAACGTTGTATTGAGCGGAGGTAATCCAGCAACCGCATCGCTATGGGCTCGCCAATCCGACCCTCCTTGGCCAAGTAATATGACGGGTCCAAAAATAGGATCTTGAATCACTTTAACGCGCAATTCCTCTGCGCCTGTGGTAGGCGCCATGGCTTGAACCTGTATGCCTTGTAGATGCGCGGCAGGATAAGACACCTCAGCACGATCAATGATCGCTTGCGCCGCACTCGCCACTTCCTGAGCGTTGCGTAAGTTGAGCATGACACCTTGAACATCGGATTTGTGCATGATATCAGGAGAGTGCAATTTTAAAGCAACGGGATAACCGATTTGATGAGCAAGATGGACGGCTTCGCTTGCATCAATGGCGATATAGGTGGCGAGCACTTCAAATTGATAGGCGCGTAATAGTGGCTTAATCTGATGGGTTTCGAGATGAACCTGTGCAGCAACACTTAATTTGTCATCAATCCATTGCTGAGCCACTTGCAGGTGACCGCGTTGCAGCGTTTCAGTGGTTGTCGGCGTTTCCATTAATTGCTTTTGGTTACGTCGATACTCGACCAAATGCATGAAAGCGCTCACGGCACTTTCCGGTGTACGATAGGTAGGAATCCCAGCTTGATTAAAGCGATTACGTGCAGAGTGTACCGATTGTTCTCCCGACCAATTGGTCAAAATATTAAATTTTTTGGCACGAGCGTCATTTCGCATGAAGTCAATAACCCCCTTTGCGGTTTCATCCGCATTGGCAATCGCTGACGGGCTTAACATAATCAATATTGCATCAATATTTTGGCTATCTAACAACGCGCTTAATGTGACAATGTAACGCTCTGCATTGGCATCACCAACGATATCAATCGGATTACTGTGTGACCAACTGTCTGGCAATAACTGATCCAAACGCTCAATGATTGCTGGCTCAAGTTCTGCAAGTTTTCCGCCGCGCTCAAGGAGAGTATCGAGTGCCATAATAGCAGGGCCGCCACCATTAGTGACAATCGCTAAGCGTTCACCACGAAGTGGCACTGTATGTGTGAGGGTTTCAACCGCGGCGAATAATTCATGCATATTGTACACACGAAGCATACCCGCTCGCTGGATCGCCGAGTCATAAACAATATCAAACGATTCAAGGCCGCCGGTGTGTTGATGCGTTGCACGTGTTCCTGTCAGGGTGCGGCCACTTTTTACCACCAAAATACGTCGATTACGCGCAGCGGCGCGTGCGGCAGACATAAAACGCCGCGCATCACGAATGCTATCAATGTACAGCAAAATTGCGCTCGTGTGACGTTCAACACTGAGGTAATCCAATAGCTCGGCAAAATCAACATCGCTCGCATTACCAAGTGATATAAAACTAGAAAAACCGATACCTTTGTCATTAGCCCAATCAAGCATCGTCGTGCACACGGCGGCAGATTGAGAAATAAAGGCAATATTACCTTGCTTGGCCGTCGTTGGAGAAAAGGAGCCGTTAAAATTGATCCACGGTAAAATAACCCCTAAGCTGTTTGGCCCTAAGATGCGCATCCCAGCTTGTTTCGCAATGTACTGACAACGTTCGTTAATCGTTTTACCATCATCACCAGTGTTGTACATATCAGACGAAATGATAATGGTGAATTTAACGCCTTTATCAGCAAGTTGTTGGATCAGACCGATATTGCGAGAGGCATGCGTGCAGAGAATAGCAATGTCTGGAATAACGGGAAGCGCAGCGATGTCACGATAAGCGAAAACGCCACAGACTGCTGAATACTGCGGATTCACCGGGAGAATAACACCATTAAACCCATCACGGAGTAAGTTTTTCATCACGACATGACCGGCACGTTCTAGGCGTGTCGATGCGCCGATTACGGCCACAGATTTGGGATTTAGTAGGGCGGTCAATCGATTCATAATCTTCAGTACTCATCAGAACATGGATGACGTTTTGCATCACTATTATAATGAATTGTGTCTTGTTCGGTGTATGATTAGTGCTTGAATGATCACAACTGCTGTGGATTAAGTCTATATTGTGTCATAAATCACAGGAAAGCGTTGTATATTAGCAACATCAACTTGATTCTCGCCGTTCCTATCGGCATGATTTGAAGATACATCTATATAAAGAGTGTTAGAGATCCCATGAAAAAGATTATCATCATCGGCTTATCAGCTTTATTGTCTGCTTGTGCCACTGAACATTACGTTACCGATGTCACCTCACAGAGCCACCGGGAAGAATTTAAAACTGCCGACGTTACTCAGCCTCTTTCATCGAATCAAGATGAATTACAAGGTGTGTCTGAGCAAGACGCAATACCAAAAGTGAGCCCCAAACAAACCAAAACTAAAGCGCCAGTACAAGCAAAACGCGCGACGACTAGCATCGTGCCACCTTCGACCAAACAACAGCAAGCACAGACTCGTTTTGGATATACGATTCAAGTGGTTGCCGTGGGTGCACAACGTAAGGTCGACCGTTTTGTAAAAGAGTTACCTAAACAAGGCCAACCTATTTGGGAAAACTACAAAGAAGTGAATGGGACCAAGTGGTTCTCAGTACTCTACGGCGATTTTGCGACGCGTGGTCAAGCGAAAAAAGCCGTTGACGCATTACCGCAAGAAATTCTGAAATTAAAACCCTTTGTGAAGAGCATCGATTCGATTAAGAATTCGAAATTCCCAACAATGAACAAACTGAATTAATCAGTCAACGAGAGGGGCATTTATGCCCCTTAATCGTCGGGTAAATAACCGGTTAAGCTAAAATTCAGTAAACAATAGACTAAGAACGCTGTAAGTTGTTGGCTAATCAACTATTATAGTTGAAAACCTCATTAGGTCAGTCACGGATTAAAGAATGACAAAAGCAACAATTTTATTACTGTGTGGTGGCGGCTCATCAGAGCACGACGTCTCTCTTATTTCAGCGGATTATATCGAACAGCAGTTGCAACATGATCATGGCTTTGATGTTGTTCGCGTCGAAATCAAACCACAAGGTTGGTATAACACCGCTCAAGAATTGGTGACTTTAGATATCAATTCTGCAGCATTGGTTAGTGTATCAAAGACCTATTCTATTGATTTTGTCATTCCCTGTATTCACGGATTCCCAGGTGAAACGGGTGACATTCAATCGATGCTCGATCTCGCTAACATTCCTTATTTAGGCTGTGGTCCAGAAGCAAGCAGTAATAGTTTTAATAAAATTACGTCAAAGCTTTGGTATGACGCCATTGGCATCCCTAATACACCTTACTTATTTTTAACCAATAATGATGCGGACGCGATCACCCGTACACAGCAAGCCGTTGAACAATGGGGAGCGATTTTCGTTAAGGCGGCACGCCAAGGATCATCGATAGGTTGTTACAAGGTCACGTCAATAGCTGACGTTGCGGAGGCCATTGAGCAAGCGTTTCACTTTTCTGAACAAGTGCTAGTTGAAAAAGCGGTGCAGCCAAGAGAGTTAGAAGTGGCGGCCTATGAATATCAGGATGAGCTTTTTATTACTCAGCCAGGAGAAGTTATCGCGCCCAATAACGCCTTTTATACCTACGAAGAAAAATACGGTGCAGATAGTCACTCTTTGACGAAAGTAGACGTCGATGATCTGACGGATGAACAACGTGATATCATCCGCGAATCTGCGAAAAAAGCGTTCATTCATATGAAGTTAAGACACCTATCTCGCATAGACTTTTTCTTAACACCAGAAGGTGAGGTTTACTTGAATGAAGTGAATACGTTCCCCGGTATGACGCCAATTTCTATGTTTCCTAAAATGCTGGAGCACAATGGTCATGTGTTTGCCGATTTCTTGGCTACGCATATTGTGGATGCCATTAATTCCAAGGTTTAATCGATAAGAACTTCATTTTTTCGCGCTCTGCCGTATTAGTCTGTCCTAGATATTGATACGGCATTGCCGCACTTAGCCAGCGTCCAAAAGCTTGAATTTCTCGCGCTTTATAGCCTTGCTTCGATAACTCTTGAACCGCACCAATCCGCGTTGATTGCCCAGAAAATTTCAAACCAGGTTGACCAAGCCGCTCACCCGCATGACGTAACACTCGATAAATAGATGAATCATCAAGCGGGGACGAAGATATATGTCCATGTCGATTAATACCACGAAACAATGGACCAGCATCAAGAGCAAGTAGTTGTTGCCAACGCAGAAACGCCGCTTGGCCAGGCTCCGACAGTTGATAATCTGTCTCATTGATCGTAATCACCACACTGTCGTTTTGATATACACATTGCGTAATATCCAATTGCTTTAATTCGCCACGTTTCAGTGCACACTCAAACATCACGTGATAAATGGCAAGATCACGAATATCTTTAATCTCATCACTTTGTATCAACGCCTGATGCAATTGCGTTAAGTGTGCCGCAGTGAACGTTTCAGCTTGTTTACCATCGCCATGTTTGTCGATGCGCAATTGCATCAACAATTGTCGAATTGGCTGAGTCCGTGTTGGATCACTGTAACCTGACAACTTATGGATGTTACTGATTGTGATTGAATAACGACGTAGGGTAGAGAACTTACGTGAACGCGCTTCTTTTTCAAGAAATAGTCGGATAGCCGTTGTGGAAGCAGGTAACGCACTGACTTGTTTCAACTGACAAAACTCAAGAAACAGATTCCAATCTTTTACCATAGCAACGCAAGAACGTTTCGCGTACCCATTTTGGGTAATATCTTGAAAACCCTCAACAGTTAGTGGATTTAATAAAATAGCACGGTAGTGACGTATTAATACCGGATCTGTGAACTCTGGAGTACTTTTTTTCACTGAAAACACCATAAACTAGAAGTTTCGACACAAAGAGACTTGCTAAGCTAAAATATACAATTATTTATACTAACCAAATGAAACAAGAGTAGCGAGCGCTTATGGCTGTATCAATATATCGAGGAATTCAATTGCAATCTACTTCTGATTCCACTGAAGTTTGGCAAGCCCGAATTAAAAAGCATGTTATCACGGGCAGTCTTGTAGCAGTAAAGAAAAGTATTGATTGGTGGTGTGATACCGCATCCTTGATTGATCCTAAGGAATTTGAATCTTTACAGGCTAAAAAAGAAGATACAGCTCATGCTGGTGCCCAAGAAAACTTTAATGGTTATACCATCAAGAACGATACAGGTGCAGCCAACGCGTGGTACTGTTTCTTTAATGGTCGTTTAATCAAGGGCTCTAAGCTTGCTATACAAAAGCATATTGAAGCTTATCTCATCGCCAAAAAGCGAGCAGAAGGTAAATAAGTATAACCAGAAAAGAAGTAGAACATTATGACATTAGTATATTCAACCGACGTGGGTCGTATTCAACCTGAACCGGAAAAGAAAACTCGTCCTCAAGGTGATGGCATTGTCCGTATTCATCGTGAAACGAAAGGTCGAAAAGGGAAAGGTGTCTCGGTGATCAAAGGTTTGGATATGGATGACGCACCACTAAAGCTGCTGGCAGCCGAATTAAAGAAAGTGTGTGGTTGCGGCGGTTCAGTCAAAGATGGTTGTATCGAAATTCAAGGTGATATGCGCGATAAAATTAAAGCTCACCTAGAAAAAAAAGGACATACAGTCAAACTAGCCGGTGGCTAAACGCGATAACCAGAATCCAAGATTCATGCTTAAGCCATATCTTTAGATATGGCTTTTTATTTGTGTGTTATTTCGCTTATCCCACTAAAAGCGTATTTTTTGGCAATAATTTACGTTATTTTAAAGACCAGTAACTTATTATCAGGATCATGCATGACAACCATACATTATATTATGGACCCACAATGTGGCTGGTGTTATGCCGCGTCCCCGCTAATGCAAGCGTTAGCGTTAGACCCCCGGTACACAATACAACTACATGGCGGTGGCTTATTCTCAGGGGCGAACAAAACTGTACTGCCAGAGGATTTTAAACAGCAGATCATGATGATGGATAAGCGGGTCACCCAATTAACTGGGCAATTATTCAGCGATATCTATTATGCAAAATTACTCAATGACGCTGAGCGAATCCTTGATTCTGATACGCCAATGACTGCATTACTAGCAGTAGAGGCATTAGGCGGTGACGCATTATCCCTATTGCATCGCATGCAAATTGAGCAGTTTGTTGAGGGGCGATCGCTCGCCGAGATCAATCATTTGACGGATCTCGTCACTGAGATGGGCATTAAACCGACCGATTTTCTTGCAGCGTATCAACGCTTAACAGGTAATGATACTCATCAACACATAGAACACTCACGCCGACTGTTACGTTCCGTTGGAGGACAAGGATTTCCTACTATGATTATTGAGCATAATGCGAGTCAATATTCGGTTTTGGAGCATAGCCGGTTTTATGGGCAGCCTAAACAATGGTGCGATTATGTCAGTGCGCATCTGAATAAATAGAGAATTGTTTGAATAGACCTGACATAAAACTTATGTCATTTCTGTTAAATTACTGATTAGCGTCTAATCTATCGTTATCACAATAATCTATGCTTACAGTATCATCGCACTTCTAGGAACAAAATGGATGAAAATTGGAATACTGGATGATTATCAAAATGTAGTAAAAGGGCTGCCCTGTTTTGCTTCATTAGCTGGTCATGATGTGACTGTCTTCAATCATAGCAACACAGAAGCAGAACTCATCGAAAAGTTACAGCCATTTGATGCCCTAGTATTAATCCGTGAACGCACTGTGATTAGCGGCTCTTTATTATCTCGCTTGCCCAATTTAAAAGTCATCAGTCAAACAGGGAAAATTAGCCACCATATTGATATCAGTGCGTGCCACCAATATGGTGTTGCCATATTAGAAGGGCGGGGATCTCCCATCGCTCCGGCAGAGCTATGTTGGGCTTTGATTATGGCAGCGTCACGACAGATTCCTTCTTATTGTCAGCACCTTGGCCAAGGTTATTGGCAGCAGAACAGCATGCAAAGGTTAGGGCGTACATTGCATGGGTTACGGATAGGCATTTGGGGGTATGGTAAGATAGGCCAACGTATTGCTCAATATGCGCGAGCCTTTGATATGACCGTTGTCATTTGGGGCAGTGAATCATCTCGTCACATCGCCCAACAAGACGGTTGCGTCATTGCTCAATCCAAACAGCAATTTTTTAGCGAGTGTGATGTGATTTCATTACACTTACGCCTCAATGACAATACACGTCACACTGTCACAAAATCAGACTTGCGACTCATGAAGTCTGATTCCTTATTCGTCAATACCAGCCGCGCCGAATTGGTAGAACCAAATGCGCTATATCACGAGCTAAGTCGTTATCCAAACAAACAAGCGGCTATCGATGTTTTTGACAATGAGCCGACAACACCAGATAGCGACCCTTTATTATCTTTACCCAACGTGACTGCAACACCACATTTAGGTTATGTAGAACAGCATAGCTACGAAATGTATTTTCAGATCGCGTTTGATAATCTATTAAATTTTTCCCGTAATACTCTTATCTATCGACAATCAATGTAATTCGAATAGGAAACGATGTGGCCAAATTGAAGTCTCGTATGATACGCCGAATAAAAAAGATCCTGATATGGTTTATTACCATACTACTTGGTATACCGTTCCTATTGGCGATTGTCCTCAAGTTTGTGAATCCACCAGTTTGGGGATGGGAGATTCATCGGACGTTATTTCCAATCGCAGGCTATCCAAATCATATTGAACATCAGTGGGAGCCCATGGCGAAAATCTCTCCCGCGTTACCTTTAGCTGTAATGGCGTCTGAAGACCAGCGTTTCCCAGTACATTGGGGCGTCGATTTTCATGCATTATGGAAAGTGATTAGAACCAGTGGTCCCGGTGGTCCTGATCGCGGTGCTAGTACAATTACTCAGCAAACCGCCAAAAATGTGTTTTTATTTCCGAGTCATACCTATATTCGTAAAGCTTATGAATTATATATCGCCTTAGTGCTTGAACTTATTTGGGGAAAAGAGCGCATTATGGAGGTGTACCTTAACGTAATTGAATTTGGCCCAGGTATTTACGGGGTTCAAGCCGCAGCGCAACATTACTTTGGCATCAATGCGAGTCAAGTCAGTCGTTACCAAGCGGCACAGTTAGCCGTTGTATTACCCAATCCTTATGAAATTCATCCCGTTCCTATGACTGATTACGTCCAGCAACGTGTTAACTGGGTTCTGGGACAAATGAAAAATTTAGGACCGATAAGTTTAAAATAACAACGTAGCGATAATATGAGTCAACACGTTGTTATAAGGCTAATAATCAGTTCAGTATCTGCAAGATAACTAACTGATTATTAGGTATTTTATGGTAAATAGTTATGTTTAATAGAACACGTATGAATAGCATTCATACGTTAACAGAATAGGAGAGTAAATGAAGTGGATGCATGCAAAAAGATAACCATCATCAAATATTAATTTAACATAACACATATAATGCGCACTGGCGTATCGGTTCACTAAAGCTGATTATGCCTGCTGCTAATGCACTGTAGCTCATTGATTTTCTTGAAAAACCCATTCCATCGTATTTCTCTGCAATGTTCATCCATAGCTGTTTTATGTTTGGATTCTCATTCCTGTCAGCGTGACATCCTAGTATTGCTATTTCTGGTTCTATGTTTGCGCCTTGCGCAAGAAAAATCGCTTCTTCATCAGTGATATAGCGAATTCCTTTCCTCATTTTGCTTATTTTGTTTGGTTCAAGATTCAAGTCATGTGCAATTTGCTTGTCTTGTACGTAATTTTGAGCCTTTTTATATGCATCTAGTAGTTCATTTGCGTACATGGGCGTCCTCCTTTTTCTATTATTCTACTCTGAAAAGTTCGATTTTTCGCATCTTGTAAGTTCGATTTATCGCATTTATAGTTTCGATTAATCGGATTTAACTGACTTTCTCTTATGGAACATATTTACTATGACATTCTTCCGGACGGTTCCGTCTCTGTCTTTATTTTTGGGGACTGGGACTATTTCCGTTCGTACAACAATCTACTGTCATATATCAGTTCATCATGCATTGAATGTCAGCTTCATGAAATTACTGACACAACCATTGAGCAGCGATTAGATATTATGAGAGATGTCTTATGACTTACGTATGTACAGAATGCGGTAACGAATATCATGCAGACAAAGCTTGTCACTGTCCGTCTTGTAATGCATTGCCACTTTTTCAGCTTGCTATTTCTCAACGTCGTTCTTTCTCTCACGTTCCAGCTTCAAAAGATGATTACAGACGTCGTCCTCAACGCTCTAAGTTGCGCCCAGATTTTACTATTCACTCCACAGAAGAATACACGTTCATAGAGGACTACGAGCAGTCGCCTGTTATCATTGATTACTTTTGCTTTACAGTGAACATGAAAGATTTTCGTCACTGTCGCAAAGAATCCCCCTATTCTGGTTTTCATTTTCCAGAGGAACCCGTTTTTAGTAGTCATTACGCTAAAGATTTTTCAGATATTGAAGCCTATGACGAGTATTTTAAGAATGTCTATACGGACTATTTGCAAGAGACTGCTAGGCGCTTCATCACTCGTGTTCTGGGGTTCAATTACGGTGCTCCCCGCGGTCGCGGTTTTCAATTCTATGATGATTCTTTCGTTCTAACATCCAGTGACGGTGATGATTTTTGCGGTCAAGTCGGGTTCGGTGGCAATAGGGATACCATGCATTTCCAGATTAATGGTCATGGTTGTAAGCATTTATTTGCTGACCGGTCTTGTCATTTTCTCCATCATTGGATTTCCGAAGTGTTGGCTGTGAAACAGTTAGCGCGTATCGATATTGCTTACGATGATTTCGATGGCATACATACATGTGATGATGCTGAAAAAGCAGCGCTTAAAGGTGCGTTTAAGCGTTCTCGTGGCTTTGCTCCCAAAATCGGTATTAATGATCAATACGAGTACGTTTATAACGGCTCTGACGTTGAAAAAACGTTTACTCGTGAGGAGCGTACTATCGGAAGTCGTCAGTCAAATGTTTACTGGCGTATCTATAACAAGAAGCTTGAGAGGAATATTCTTAAGCACGATTTTGAATGGTATCGCTCAGAAGTCGAGCTTAAAAAGTGGGATGTCGATATTTTGCTCAATCCGGCTGGGGCGTTCGTTGCGCTTAACGATTATGCGGCTTCCCTACTCCCCGTCGATATTGCACCCGTCGCTACAAAGAAAGTAACTAAAAAGCGCGCTGTTTGCGACGTTCTTAGTTCCGTGCATTGGGCTAAACGTCAATACGGTCGTCTTGTAAATTCACTCATGGAACTTTACGACAATGACGCTGAAAAAGTCGTTTCGTCATTAATTCGTGATGATAATACGCTCGTTTTTTCGAGTATGAATAAAAAATTAATTAACGCTCTGGAGTAAATATAATGGCTAAACCAATTTTCGTGCTTGGAATTTCTTTTATTAAATTCGGTGAACAACCCGAATTCGCTCAGTTGAATGTTTCGCGTTCGTTGCGAGAGGTTGCCACTGAAAAGTTCAAACGTCGTGTTATCGGTGAGTCAGGTGAAGTGAATTTGCAATTTGATTCTCCCATTCGTATTGATGTTGAATACGCTCGTCGTTTGGAAAGAACCGGTGCTCTCGTTCCTCGTCGTGAATATGAAGTCACTGTTGAATTGAATCCAGACGATCCTTTGTCTGGGTCTATCGTTACAAGTTTAATCCCTGTTGATGCTGAGATTAAAAAACACTTTGAATCGTCATTAGGGAAGTAATCATGGTCGCGTGTGTGTCATCTAGTCAAGATGGGTTCTTATATATAGTCCCCGCTAATCAAGATAATAATTGTGAATCTGAGTATATTATGCTTACTACTCAGGATTACGGTAATATGATGAACTACACGCGTCTTGATGCCGCAACTATAACAGAAAGTTTTAGTTACGGTTTTGCTGCTGTTTTATTCGCTGGTTTTATTTCTACTTATGCGATTAAAATAGCTCTTAGAGTAGTTCGTTTAATCTAAATAAGTGAGATTTATTATGACTGATATTTTCGGTGCAATTGATTTAGCCGGTGTTGCAACTTCTATCGCTGGTCTTGGTGTTACTATTATTGGTATTGCTATGGCGCTAAAAGCTATTCAGATTGGTAAACGCGCCATCAGCAAAGCGTAATTATGTTAGTCGCTTTATATGATATGCAATGTATCATCTGGGTTTTGTTAGGTGGTATATCTGCAATGATAGCAGCGAATAACTTACGTTAATTTAATTTGAAAAGGGGCTCTGCTCCTTTTTTTTCCGGTGAATAATATGAAGAGAATCTATGTTCTAAACACGTTCTTTATATTTGTCGTTCTGTTCTTCGCTATTTCCGCGCATGCTACTTATTATAGGGTCAAGGCTATTGATTCCTCTCGCTGTCCCTCTTTCTGCGGGTTCAGTGACGGTGTCGTCACGTCAAATATCAGTTGTGGTGTCAGTGAAGTGCCGAATGTTTGTAGTAGTTCTCGTAATGACAAAACAGGCGCTCACAATTTCAGAATCATCAATAATTCTGTCTATTTTAATGCAGATGGTTCAGGCGAAAAATATAGTCTTCCTTTTATATTGACTCCTGTCGAGTCTTGTCCTGACGGCACCGAGGATGTTGGGGGCGATTGTAAGGAGAACACTTGTGAGGCCGGTTACGTTTATGACCAGAGTCAGACGTGGTCTTGGACAGACGGGTCTCAGGCTACCGTGTGCTTGAATAGTTGTACCGCTAAAAGCTTCAACTCTGTTTGTAGTGACATTGAGTATACCTGCACCGCTTCATTCAAAAGTACTGGTAGCATGTGTAATTTCTCTGGTATCCAGTACTCAGGCTCTACAGCTTCACCCGATGACGATCTCCCTGATGATGATATTCCAGACGGTGATAACGGTGGCGGTGACGGTGGTACTTCTTCAGGCGGTGGTTCAGGTGGCGATTCTGGCGGTGGTGATACCGGTGGCGGTGATACTGGCGGTGGTGATACCGGTGGCGGTAGTAATTCTGATACGCCTTACGATGATTCTGCTCTGAGGGCTGCTGTCAATAACGTTGCATCTAAAGTCACACAGGCCTCTCAAGCTAATGTTTCAGCCGTTGACGGTCTTAAAGACTCTGTCGATGATTCTGTTGATGAAATATCATCGCTTAATGAATCTACTCAAAAATCTCTCAGTGATACTAATGAAGCTTTAGCCGGCATTGATTCAAAAGTTTCCGATTTGTCCGATGCTGTTTCCAGTGCTGGTGATAATTTGTCAGATATTGCCGCTAATTCTGACGCGCTCGCGAATAAGGATGTTCAGGAAGCATTAGACGGTAACTGTATTGCAGACTCCTCGTATTCATATTGTGATGGCTGGTATAAGTCAGAGTATAAGGATGGTCTTTCAGGCATATTCGATTCACATATCGATAATATATCCAGTCAGGCTCAAACTATGATTGATAATAGTTTTGGTAATCTAGATATTTCTAATGCCTCAGCTCCAAGCTTTTGCTTAAAAGTGATGGAATACGGTTCTTACTGTATTGATGATTATATTGATTTGAACTTTGTATTTTCGTTTCTTCGTTTCGCGTTTATTTTTACTACAGTTATGTACTGTCGTAAGATGATATTTGGGGGTTAATATGTTTGACTTTATAGATGATGTTATTCGTTTTTTTGCTAACGCAATATATAACCTTTTTATTTCTATCGTTAACGCTTTCAAAGATATGTTTCTTTGGGGCTTTGACCAGCTTATGGAATTTGGTTCTGACGTCCTTGGCGCGTTAATGGCGTTTTTACAGCCGGTTGATATGTCGCAATACCTGAGCTCTATACCCGCTTATGTTGGGTGGATGTTTGGACAGCTCGGATTGCCCCAATGCTTATCTCTTGTGGCTGTTTCGCTCGCTATACGCTTGGTTCTTCAGTTAATACCGTTCGTTCGTTTGGGGTCTTAATATGATATACGCTATAGTCGGCAGACCAGGCTCTGGGAAAAGCTATGAATCTGTCGTCTATCATATCCTGCCGGCTATTAAGGCCGGTCGTCGAGTTGTTACAAATATTCCTCTTAAGTTGGATAAGATTGTTGATGTTTTTGGCAAGGACTCGCTTGATTTAATTACCGTGATAGATGGTAAATTGAATCAGTATGGTTCGCTTGATAGGCCTTTTGGGAAGGTCAGCGATTATATCGATCGTTGCAGTCCTGATGATGATAATTCTCCATTGTTCATCGTCGATGAAGCTCATATGGTTCTGCCCAATCGCAATATCGATTCTGCTATTCTGGAGTATTATTCTCTGCACCGGCATTATGGTGTCGATATAATATTAGTTACTCAGAATTTGAGGAAGATACATCGTGATATAAAAGCGATGGTCGAGCTAACTTATTATTGCGCTAAGAATACCGCATTTGGCAGTGATAAGACTTACGTCAAAAAAGTTAAGATTGCGGACTCTACCGAGGTTGTTAACTCAGAGGTTCGTAAGCTTAAGCCGTCCTACTACGGTTTTTATTCTAGTCATACTCAGTCTAATAGTGCTATATCCGAAGCTGCGGCATCGGATATAAAACCTATTTGGCGTACTTGGCCATTCTACGGAGCTGTTATCTGTCTGCTGGTTGGTATTGCGTGGACTGCATCATCTGTATATGACTTTGCGTCTGGCATCGATAAAGAACCGTCTCCTCACTCTGCCTCTCAACATCACCCAGCTTCTACTGGCTCGGGCTCGGTTTCTGGTAGCCACGTTCCTGCCGGTCGTAAGCCGGCCTTTCGTCAGAAAAGTATGCCGCTTGACGGGTTTGATTTGTTTGTCACTGGCTATGCAAAACAAACGTTGAAAACGCGTAAGCTTGAAGACATGGACTTTACTAAACGCACTCTATATGAGTTTGATATTGTCTATCTCGATGTTTTTTATGATGATAAGAGAGTGTTTTCACTCAAGCGTCACGACCTCATTGAGCTCGGTTATACTTTTGATAGGCTGGCTGATTGTGTTTATAGGTTGAGCGCCGGCGCTACTACTAAGATTGTTACTTGTAAAGAGCCTGTCGAGCCAGAAAAATTTGATAGGCCGGCTGATGTTATCAAGTCAGTCGCTTTTTAGCATCGCAGATATAAGCGAAGCGAAGCACAAGCAACTCGATAATCTTAATTGACTGTTTATGTCAAATTTGCGCGTAGATTTCATGATCATGAATGATCCTCTAAAGCCCCACCCTCTGCTAAGCCTTGTTTTGGCTCAAGGGCACTGCCAACCTAATTGATCTCCTATCATCTCGCGATTTCCTTAGTTGATTGTTCTTTGTTCCTGCGCGACTCGCGCGGGAGGGGCTCGTTTCGTCGGGAGGGAACCGCGCGAGTCGCGCAGAACCCCCGTCCTGTACCACGGGGGTACTTTCAACCATCGCACGGGCTTTTGTGGACTTCCTCCCTTTTTGCTTTGTTTCCGACTATTTCGTGCCTTAGCGCACGACACGGAGCAAAGCGACTTATCTTTTAGGGTTTTGGTTTTTTATGCTTGAAATGGCTATTGCGAGTTTTAACAGTTTACGATTGGTCTTCAATTCTAATTCGCTTTGTATCTCTAACAGAGCAATACCCGTTAATAACTGTTGTGCCGATATAGATTGCCCTGTCGGGATAACGAGTTTTCCACTCTGCATTTTGAACAGTTCCCACTCATCAGAGTGATGCAGTTCCAAGCGAGAATGCAGTCTCATAAGTCGTTTGCACTCCGGTGGTATTGTTTTTCCCTTATCCCACTCTTTGACCGTCCTCACACTTTTGAAACATAAATTAGCAGCCTCTTCTATGCTTAAAGCGCATTTTAATTCACGAAAAATATAATTTTTGGTCATTTCGTGATACTTCATGGCCTAATACCTCAAAAGAGGTATTATATCCATCACTATATATATTACTGATTTTGTTCGTATTTAACCGATTCGCATATAATGCGCACCAATGGATAAACAAATATTAGTGTTTCAGCATGTCATTTCTCATATCACACCAAAATGATACCGAGACTTACATTACGGATAAACCATCGCAGAAATTCGCTAGTAATGAATGACGTACTGGCATTGAAGCTGTAACACTAAACGAAGTTACAGTAACCATAACTTCGTGGATACATTCTGAGCTGTAGCTTTAGATGCTGCATTCCAACCTTTGAAAATTAGTAGAGCTCTCTCATCAAACATAGATTTAGATATCATTAGTGACAACGTATCTTTTTACTCTAATACAATATGAGAATCCACCATGGTATCGTCTGCAACATCCCACGATGGATGACCGTCTTTATTTTGTGACTGCTAAGAAAAACACAAAGAACGCAAACCCAAATGAAAGCGTCACTGCAAGGCCAAGATAGTACAAATAAGCAGATTTTCCGGTCATGATAATACCTCTTCAGTAGATTGAAGCATTCATCTTAGTCGCTTTACTGAGCAAAGTATATTATAAAAAACCGAATTTTCTTGATCTGTTGTGCGATTTTAAGGCGAACGAATCAGTTTCATTCAATGGTATAACACATCATCGATTCGTATCGACTCAATGAATTATAAGTGCATAAATACAACACATCAGACTTATGTCATTAACATATATACAGAAAATTTGATTGTGTCGTTAAAGGAAACAATCATAAGGTCATGATGCATTTCAAATTTATCAATGATACTCATGTATGATCAACAAAGAGCATCTTGATCCAATTGAACATTGTCTATAATCTAATCTATGCAATAATCCAAAAGGTTCTGTGGATAAGTCATCGTTGTGTCACTTTTTGAAGTTAATATAGCGAATAAGATTCTGAATTGACACTTATCGAGTATATAACAACGTGACATTGTCACTAATTGTATGTGTTTAGCAATGAAGCAAAAACCACAACATTGAGGGAACGATCATGAAACCACGTTTAAAAACCTGTTTAAGTACAACGACCTCCCTACTCGCGCTCGCTCTTAGCGGCTATCTATATTTTTCTTCTTCTCAGCAGTGGGCGCTGAATTTATTCGTTCTGCTGGGGTCGGCAATTATTATTCATCGTTACTGCTGTTCTTTTATGCCGAGAATAAAACATTCTTCTCACTTAGAACATCAAGATAGAACGTGACACTGTCATTTTTTGTCGTTTACGCTTTTTGATTGCGTTCAAAGATTTATAGTTATAGTGCGTAATCCCTTCATTTATTTATCGATTATCACTCCAAACGCTTTATCTATCGCTTTAAACAACGGTATAAAGACAATTGCGGGCTTTATTTTTTACTTATAAAAAGATGTCGCAATATTACATACTTTGATCGGAGTGATCACAAGTTATCGGGGGTCGATATCGGCAGGCCAGCATAAAACACTGAAGTAATACTTTGATAATAAATGAGTTATTTATTAAAGCGTAAAAAAAGCACCGTTAAGGTGCTTTGATCTTTAAGGTTGTGCTCTATTCTTTTTCTGAGACTCTCGTATCTCGTTGGCAACTAACTTAATAGCCTCACCAGAGCTCATTCCTTGACGCATCATTTCTTGAATTTTTTCGACGGCTTCTTGCTGCTCCGCGTGCGTCATCGTAGGTAAATCTTCAAACATTGTTTACTCCTTAGTTTGGAGAGCGAATATAAAGTGAAATCTAATAACTAGCAAGGAAGTTTACGTATGCGCCCATAGAATCTTCGTTGGTATAACTTGCCGCCACATCCAGTTCAAATAACCCGAGTGGTGATAAACCGACACCAGCTGTGTAAGTTGGCTCTCGTCCAGAATATGCCACATTCTTTTTGTACCCAACCCGCAATTGCAGTTGTCGTAACAAATCTATCTCCGCCCCTACCCTCAACATTTGAACATTATCGTCAAACGCATCATAACGACCAAGTTCATTGAGATCGTAATCGACACTCAACGTGAAGAAATCAGCAACAATTCCGCCACCAATTGCATAGAGTGGGCGCATTTTATACGAATATTGAAGTGGCGATCCATCCGATGACGTAATGGACTTGGTTTCAATATCATGAGGGACTAAGTTTGAAGCCGTCACTCCAAATCGATAAGGTCCATAAAACCAAAGCGCACCGGCATCGAGGTTTAACATATTCTCCACACCGCTGTTTTTTCTAATATCTTTTAAATCAAAATTTTCTGGCGTCGCTTGATAGACATAGGTATACACTCTTTGCAGTTTAGGGGAAATGCCAAAAGACATATGCTGCCCAAATACAGTGCTGTAACGCGCCATCGCCACACCTATTTCGGCGACAGCCACTGACACAGAATCAACGGTGGTATTTCTCGCCCGCTGTAGGGTGCAGTCATTTTCATTGCTTGGCGTACTACAATCACCGACATCGGCTGTCACATAAGTTTCTGAATACGCTTTACCAAAAATATTCATCGACAAATAAGGGTTGGGAACCGCTACGGCAAAAGCGCCGCCAAGTTCACCATTGAACTCAGAATCATCAATTAGGCTAAGTTCGCTGTCTATAGCATCGATTTGCGCTTGTGTGACGTTGTCACTAGAATCTAATAGATCAGACAATCGATCAATAGAATCCAGCATTTTATCTTGATCGTCGTAGGTTCCGCCAATGCTCGGTAAAATAATACCAGCGTCGTCATTACGTCGATAGATAGCGGTTAGCGCGGGGTTATAGAACGGTGCGGTAAGATATGATGCAGAGACCACACCGACCCCACCCATGCCATCACCACGAGCTTCGATAGAATACGGTGTAGCAGCAAACGTGGATGTTGCCAACGATGATAACAATACTAAAGCACTGTATTTAAATGATGATTGTTTATGCATACCAGTTAAACCAACAGAGTGTTTTCTTCTTATCGGCTTAACTGTGGTGAGCTTTAGTATTTACTTCTCTTTATTGGGCACATTATAGGTTTTACTTATCACTTGAGAACTTTCAAGAATAAGAGGACCTTGCCAACGTTGCTGAGTCATTGATATAGCCATAACATAGTTGTTCGGTGGGAGGCTATCAATAGGCAACGATGTTGGATAGTCTGAATCGTAGAAATGTTTCCAAACTGGTTTATAGTTATCATTAACGTAATCATAGACGGTCACGCCCAATTTGGGCAGTGGACAATACTTATTCAACAACGCATTCTTTTCTACTTTCCAATGATCTTTTGACGCCCAGCGCACCGATTGTTTGGCTTTCTGGTTTCCCAAAATAATCCAGGTACTCCAAGACTCCTGATCGCTAGCGGTGATATCTAAACGGTATAATCCGACAGAGAGTGCTGTATTGAGGTTATAACGCTGCATATAATGATGCGCATTATCGTTCACATTCGGTGTTTCTGGAGAATAATCAGCAATCTCACTCGATTCGACTTCTTTGAAGCTCTCATCTGAAGAAATGGGCTTATCGACCCACTGGGTTAAACGAATCGCATTGATCGGTTTATCTGATGACGCTTCGATAACTACTTGATAAACATCGCGGCCAGGACTTTGAATATTCACTCGTCGCAGCGTAACCGAGTTTATCCAATCAGGAAACTGTTTACTATCTAATCCCTTTCCGCAATCAGCTTTAAGCGCCTGCATTAGCAAGCTGTTAAGATGATCACTGATATCTGGGTTTTTATCTAATTGCCATACTTCTACCATAGAATCGAACATGCTCGTTAAATTCCCTTCCAACAAATGTTGGTGTGCTTGGGTTAACGGCGTATTTTCTTCAAACCAATCGGCATGAGCAAAGAAAGGCACGCATAAACACGTGCCTAATAAGAGCGCTTTCTTCATTGGTTACGCTTTCATTTTATATCCGACACCACGTAATGTCTCAATATCTAACCCCGGTAGTTTCTGACGGAGTTGCAGAACGTGGGTATCAACGGTACGCGTGGTTGGGAAGTGATTATAACCCCAAACATGATCGAGTAATTCATCACGCGTAAATACACGGCCCAGATTACTTGCTAAGAACAACAATAAATCAAATTCAGTTCGTGTTAATGTAATCGATTCGTCATGATAGAAAACCTCTCGTGTTGCTTTATCTATCACTAGATGATTGGTCACGACTTTATTATCATCCGCTCCACCTTCTTCATCAGGCGCACGCATTTGTGCACGAATACGAGCAAACAGCTCGGCTTCAGCGAAAGGTTTAGTAAGGTAGTCGGTCGCACCAGCATCCAAACCGGCCACTTTATCTTTTACTGTTACTAATGCCGTTAATAAAATAACAGGTATATCTTTAATTTGTTTCCAATCAGCAAGATGTTGAACAGAGTCACCATCAGGTAACTGGCGATCTAAAACAACTAGGTCAGCATGTTCCCAGTGCGGTTTTACTTCAGCAATGGTTTCAGCGTGTAAACAGTTATATCCCGCTTGTTCCAAACTTACCAATAGGCCGTCTGCTAAATTTTTATCGTCTTCAACGAGAAGCAATGTCTGTTTCACAAGGTATCTCCAATATAAATGTTGTCGGTGGTCCAATAAGGCTCATCGTTCCGCCCATTCTTCCAACCATTGATTCTACAATAGTCAATCCAAGTCCAAGACCGCTCTTACTCACAAATGGCTTACGCAATTGCCGCCAATCTTTATGGCTAAGTAAGCCTTGATCGGTCACTTTTATTGTGACTGAGTTATCTGCGGTGGTCACATCCAACGCAACAGGAGCAACGCCATATTTCACAGCATTACGAATTAGGTTATCAACGCAAGTCCCTAACCAATATACATTCAGTTTTGCTGCGATATCATTATTTATTTTTAGCGCTATCGGCTCTGAGAACTCCTCTTCTAATTTAAACTCCAACCATTCAGCGACAGACGGAACCCATTGCGTTGATAATGGTTTATTGTCTGATTGTAAATAGTCTTTGCTTGCCTCTGCGAGCTGTCTCAAGCGACGCGAATCTTCGCATAAACGTCGAAACTCATCATAAACACTATGTGGTAAATGTTCGAACTCTCGCCGAAAGCCTTCCACTGTTAAAGATAAGCTCGCGATCGGAGTACGTAATTCATGTGTCAATATTTGCAGGATCAACATACGGCTGCGCATTTCATTACGCTTGGAATTCCAGCGATAGATAGCCCAACCAAGTACCAGTAAAATATTCGCAATTACTAACACAATCATACTGATACGCAGTAAACTTGAATGGTCTTCAATATCCCAGCATATATTACCGCGTTGTACAAAACATGCTGCATTAGCACTGGTTAAGTTATAGGTTAACCCCGCCTTTCTGGCATTTTGACTCCAATCACCGGAATCAAAAATATAATATTTGTCACCTTTTCTCAGCCAAAGTTCCTCATGCTCACTGAACATAAGCGAACCGTCGAGTAAGGCTTGCAGCGACTGATTATTCATGGACTGTAAGCGCCCTAACAAAGTATTCGCCGGTGCTTTTGGTCGTTCATCAATATGCATAAATTGCTGTAATGCAGCGAACATACTCGTATGTTTTTGTACATAACGTGCTGCATAGGTTCCACCACCAGGGTGAATGAGTCCACTACGAGCAAACCAACTCGGTTTTAGTTTCGTACCTTTACACATGGCTCTGGTAAACGATAAAGGTTCAGTAACCAGTGGGTTATACGGCAATTTACCACTACAGTTTTTCGCCAGCCGGTAAAGTTTTTGCAATGCCCCCAGTGGATACTTCGCCGTTTGTGGCAGCATTGTGTCAGGTCGAATTAATACATCAGGAAAATCACGATGCAGCGTATTCAAATCGTAGGACACCACAGCGTTATCGTAATCGAAGAGCGATACGAACAAATCAATCCTTTCTGGTAGCGAATCTGCATGCGCTAGAGCAGAAAACAGGGTTCCAATGACGAAAAATGTCGTCGTAATCGCACTTTTCAATAGAAATCTTTTATAAGTCATTAATTCAAAACTTCGGCAAAGTATTAACGATGCAATAAACCTAAATGTTATATTTATGTCAATAATGGTTATCTTTCAGAAAAAGCTCTTGCTGTTATACCATATAGCGACTACGCAATATTACGTTAATGTATCAATAACATACATTTTAAAAACTTTCTTGTATACATGAGCCTCTAACTTTGCGTATAGCATTCAGACTATGAATACAAAATTGTCTACCTTGCAACCACATTAGCGAGTTTTAGGTTGATACCAAATCTATTCAGTACGAGATACACCGCTTTGCAACGCATCATGACAGATTTTGAGAGTAAATACACGTATTTGCTAAAGCGATACATGCGAGTAATCAAGCCATCCGTCCTCTTAATCTTCACTTTCCCCTAGAGCTCGGTAAGTTTGTGAATCTGTATCAATGGAGACGACCAATAGAACGATAAAAAAGACGCAGAACACGCTGGATTACTTTCATCGAACACCCAATGCAAAGAAGCGCCATTCTCGGCGCTTCTTAAGATAAAAAAAGTAATTACGAAAAGATATTGTCACCCATCTGGTCGATAAACAGTTGGGCTTTTTTCAGCATGAGTTCATTGGCGTCTTGTTCGCTAGCCAAGACATCGGAACGAATGAATCGGTGTTCCTTTACTTCTCCATCAACGGATTTAGTAATACGGCCAGCAACTCTATACTGTCGACCTTCCGCTAACGGCTCCTGATAAATATTGTACCCTTGATATTCCACTGGTATCACTTCAGGTGCTACTTGTGCTTTTTTCTCACCAAATAAACGCGTAAATAATCCCACAAACATTCCTTAATCTGCTATCACTTTCGTTTTTAAAATTGAAGTCTCATACCATTCTAGCTCTTGGTCTTCTGCAAACCAATTACGAGATGGTGCAGCAATTGGGTTGTCCTCGCGGCTCTGACGTCGATCATCAATGATCATCGATTCTGCTGCCAATAACGCTGTCCTAGCATTGTCTTTCAAGCTGATTAAGCGATGTTCCGCTAATGCCGATAAAAAATCAATGTCATGTCGAATATAAACAGGGCGTAACTGGTTAAGCGCTAGACAAGCCAGATCGGCTAATTGCTGCTCCGAATAATACCATTGGAACTCGAGCTCAGCTAACGCTTGCCCCACTAAAATTTCCATATAATTGTGTACACCAGAATTGAGTTGCATTTTGTACCATTCCGTTGATTGTTCGAACACTATGAAATATTAGCTTAAATATAGCCAACAGCATCGAGGCTAAAAAATATTTGCAATCATTCTCAAAAAAAAGACATAAACTAAGAGCTACATCATTTTCATATTCGTCACGGCTCATAAGACTATGCTAAGTTGTTGATTAGCGTATATGAGACATTATTGTTTTCCCAACGAGTGCATTTCATTAAATATCAAGCAAGAATCTCTCAGTTAGTGACCTAATTGAATCTCATGCAAAATTTTCATATCAATAGCACACTTGGTAAAATTATGGACGATTTACTCCAGATCCATCGTGGGAGAATATTTCACTTTCCTCACGCAACAAACTCCCCACAAAACGATTATCAGTATTACGAAGATGGTGTACTGATAACACATGGTGGCAATATCGACTATCTCAATACTTACGAGCATTACCTACATCACCAGCATACACTTAACCCAGTGAGCAAGCCGATGACCACTCACCACGGGCTTATCTTACCTGGATTAATTGATGCCCATGTTCATTATCCGCAAATGGAGATGATGGCCAGTTATGGAAAACAGCTCCTTGATTGGTTAAAGACCTATACTTATCCTACTGAAAAGAAGTATCAAGACAAGAACTACGCAAAATCACAAGCGATCGATTTTATTACTCAACTCTTTGCAAACGGCACCACAACAGCCAGTGTTTTCGCAACCCGTTTTCCAGAGTCTGTCGATGCGTTTTTTGAAGCCGCTGAGTTGTATCAAGCTCGGATGATTTGCGGCAAAGTAATGATGGATCGGTTTGCTTCCGACATGATGAGGGATAAGCCAGCAGACTCTGCCTACCAAACCGAAGCGCTGATCGAACGGTGGCATAATCATGAACGTCATTTGTACGCTTTGTCACCGCGCTTTGCCGCGGCTTGCACGCCACAGCTACTAAGCGAAGTGACTCATGTCGCCCAGCGTCATCCCGATATCTTTATTCAAAGTCACTTAAGCAATAGCCCGGTAGAAGTTGATTTGGTAAAAAGCCTCTATCCCGAATTTCCTGATTATTTATCTATTTTCGAACAGGCGGGACTAATACGTGAGCGCTCTCTGCTCGGTCATGGTCTTTACTTTTGTGATGAAGAATTGCAACGCATCGGCCAAACCAAGGCAACAATTGTTAGCTGCCCTACCTCGAACTTTTTTTTGGGGAGCGGATTGTTTCCCTATCACAAAGTAAAAAACTATGGGGTGAATATTGCATTTGGTAGCGATATTGGCGCAGGGACTCGTTTGTCCTTATTTGAAAATCTTGCCGATGCGTACAAGGCGTGTCAATTACAAGAATATAGCCTTAACCCGCTCGAAGCATTATACCAATGCACTCAAGGAACGGCCGTGGCAATGGCTCTCGAAGATAAAATTGGAAATCTAAATGCTGGCAGCGAAGCTGATTTTATCGTTATTGACGTCAATAACTTACCGATATTAAAACAACGGCTAAGACATATTGAAGATATAGAAAGCCGATTATTTGCTTTATTGCTGCTCGGGAATGAATCGGTTGTGCAAGCCACTTATGTAGCAGGCAAACCAGTGTTTGAACGATCTTAGGTTGACTGGAGAAAGAAAAACGGTTTACTCACGCCATTATAGAGCAAACCGTCGCGATTATTTTGCCATCGACATACGCTCAATCATCGTTATCAGCGTCTGTAATGCGACGCTAACATCTTCGACCTTGACGTTCTCCGCGGGATGATGACTAATGCCTTGCTCGCAGCGCACAAAGAGCATCCCAACATCAGTGAGTTTCGCCATGGCTAAACCATCATGACCCGCGCCACTGGTCAGATGCAAAGCCTCTTCCCCAGTCACACTTTTTACCGCGTCAGCCCAAGATTGCGCCAGACGAGCATCACACAGGACCGCTGGCGCATCGTAAATATTACTGACACTCAAATCTAAATGACGATGTTCGGCAATACGCTCAAGGGCAGTCATGACCTCTTGGGCGGCATTGTCTAATTTGGCTTGATTGTCGCTACGAATATCCAAAGTAAAGTGGGTTTCACCTGAAATAACATTAACGGCCCCTGATGAAGTATGACAAATACCAACGGTCGCGACCATCTCGTGCTTGCCCGCATAATACTCGATGAACTGAATCATTTCAGCTGCGCCGCATAACGCATCTCGCCGTAACGGCAATGGCACTGTCCCTGCGTGTCCAGCGGTCCCCGATACCGTCAGTTCATAGCGCTTAGCTCCTGCAATGCCGGAAACGACCCCGACAGCACGATGATTGGCTTCTAAAACCGGACCTTGCTCAATGTGAACTTCTAAATAGGCTAATACATCGCTTTCTCGCCGCGCTGCAGACGCAATATTTGCAGGATCAAGACCAAATTTACGCATTGCATCACCAATAGTCACGCCATCACTATCAGTGACGGTGAGCCACTGAGATTGATAAATACCCGCGACCGCAGAAGAGCCAATAAGTGTCGTATTAAAACGTGTCCCTTCCTCATCGGCAAAGGCCACCACATCGACATGGAAAGGTAGAGTCACCTCACGCAATTGCTCTAGTGCAGCAATGGCCAGCAAAACACCGAGATTGCCGTCGTATTTGCCAGAGTTAGTGACAGTGTCACTATGAGATCCAATAATTAGGGTCGGCAGCATTGGGTTTGGCGAGACTTTTCGTCCCCACTGATTACCGACGCTGTCTTCCCAGCTCAATAGCCCTGCCTGCTCCATCCAAGATTGTAACTGGTGATGAGCTTGTTGATGTTGCGGTGTTAAATATGCCCGTGTAATTCCTTGCTCATCGGCACTAAATGTAGCCAGTGTGTCGGCATATTCCATGATCTGACGTGCAGCCAATAAGACGCTATCCATGCTGTTATTCCTTCTATTTTCGAACACCTACCTTAGCGATAGAATTCCATCGCGGCACCGACGGCTTGACCCACCTCAATACGTGCACGGTGACGAATTAAGATCGCTTCCAATGCAGCTAATGTCGTCAAGACACAATCTTGACGAGCGTTATAGCCCATAGTGCCAATCCGCCAAATCTTACCGTGTAGCGGCCCAAATGACGTACCAATTTCAATCCCAAAGCGGTTGAGTAGCTCGAGACGGACTTGGTCACCTTGGACTTCATCAGGAATATAGACTCCGACAACATTATTCATTTTCTGAGTTTGATCGCCAAAAAGACGTAAACCCATCGCCGATAACCCTGCTGCCAATGCATCGCCAGCTTGTTGGTGGCGCGCGATGACGGTGTCTGGCCCTTCTTCCAAGAATAAACGCGCACACTCGCGCGCGGCATACAACATAGACGTCGCTTCGGTATGGTGGTTTAAGCGTTCTGGTCCCCAATAATCCATGATCATAGCAAGATCGAAATAGTTGGATTGAATCATCAGCTCATTGCCTTCCTGATGATGCGCCGCGCGAATTCCTGCCTCAACGTGTTTGCGGCGATTAATTACCTCCGCACATTGATCGCTTAAGGTAATCGGCGCCGACCCTGACGGTCCACCTAAACACTTTTGTAAACCTGCAGATACCGCATCTAGATGCCATTCATCGACATGAAGTTCGTTACCTGCGATCGAGGCTGTCGCATCGCAATAAAATAACACGCCATAACGATGACACACTTCACCGATGTCTTTCAGTGGTTGATTCATCGTCGTCGAAGTATCACCTTGAACCGTTGCTAACAGTTTAGGCTGAAACCGTTTAATTTCTTCTTCAACTTGTTCAGCAGTGCACACTTGCCCCCATTCAATATCAATTGTACGGATTTCAGCACCAACACGTTGCGCAATTTCACAGAGTAAATGACCAAAGCGGCCAATCACCGGGATCAATATTTTATCTCCCGGTTTCAAAACAGACACCAAAACCGCTTCGATCCCTGAGCGAGCGGTACCATCAACCAGTAAGGTGTGTTGATTATTGGTATGAAAAACCCCTCGATATAAACTCTGTACCTGATTCATATACTCGGTCATGACCGGATCATACTGACCAATTAAAGACTGGGATATCGCTTGATGTACGCGAGGGTACGCATTGATTGGACCCGGCCCCATCAATAATCGTTGCGGTGGATTAAGTGTTTCGAAAATTGGTTGTTGATTATCCATGAAAGTCTCCCAAGAAGTAAGTTCCGTCACTGCGCGGATCACTGGTTGCCTGCGCAGTCCCATTGGTATCGGTGATGATGGCACCAGCATGCCCCATGACCTCGTTATTGTTCGGGACAGCAACCACATCGTGTCCCATGTTGTGTAAGCTTGCACCGATGGAGTCATATAGCGCCTGCTCTAAACGTAAACTATCTTTAGCCATTCCCCAGGTGCGGCCCAATAGCCACCTTGGTTTCGCAACGGCATCTTGCAGCGTCTCGCCTTGATAGATATAACGGCTGAACAAACACCCTTGCGTTTGTGGTTGCCCCTCTCCGCCCATGGTGCCATAAACCATACGGCGACCATCGTGAAGCTCGGCATAGGCTGGATTCAAGGTGTGAAAAGGCTTTTTACCCGGTGCTAAAACATTATGATGATTTTCATCCAACGAAAAGCCCTTGCCACGACAATTCCATACAATCCCGCTTTGAGGCAAGACTACGCCAGAACCAAATTCCCAATATAAACTTTGGATATAGCTCACCATCGTACCGTCTTTATCACACGCCCCCATCCATACGGTATCACCGGGCTTAGCAACATGTGGCCAAGGCGCCGCTTGATTCCTGTCGATCGCTTGGCTGAGCTCTTGAATATGCTCCGGTGCTAAATAATCTTGTAGCTCTTCAGGTAAGTATTGTGGATCTGTAATGACGCGGTCGCGAATAATAAATGCTTGCTTCGTCGCTTCAACCAAGCAATGAATATGATCAAGTTCAACCATATTGTCATTAACTAAACGATCATAAATGGCCAAAATCAGTAATGAGGCTAACCCTTGTGTTGGTGCCCCTAAATTATACAACTGCCCTTGAGAGATCGATGTCGTTAACGGCTTGCACCAACGTGCGGTATAGTCATGAAAATCACTCAATTGCAGCGGGCTTCCTGCTGCGCTGAGATCGTCGGCCATCTGTTGAGCTAATTGGCCATGGTAGAAATCATCCAATCCATATTGTGCTAAATGGGCCAGCGTATTCCCCAGCGTGGCATTGACTATTTGTTCGCCAGCAGACAGTGGCGCGCTATTGGTTAGATACCATTGATTAAAATGTGGCTCATCTTGCAAACGTGCAAAGGTTTTATGGCTGGCAAAGGCCAAACTATCGGTAACACGGATACCGGATTGTGCAGCTTGGATGGCATCGGCCAATAATGTCGGTAAGCTAAGCCCAGAATGGCAGTATTCTAATGCCGTTTTCCACCCAGCTACTGCGCCTGCCATTGTTAGCGCCGCCGCTCCACCACTTTCTGGAATACCCTCCGCTCTCTGTTGATACCGCGCGAGCTCTGCCCCTGCCGCCGCACACCCACTGGCATCAATCGCCACTGGCGGCTCTCCCTGCTTGGCAATCAACCAGAAGCCGTCGCCGCCTAAGCCACTCATATGCGGATATTGCACTGTAATCATCGCAGCGGCAGCAACCATGGCTTCACACGCCGTACCACCAGCATCTAAAATACGTTGTCCGGTTTGCGCAGCTAAATAATGGGGGGCAGTAAAAGCCGTTTGCTTATTTGTCATTAGAGCCCCCTGACTGCAATTTCATTGCCATTGCGAGTAACTGCTTATCCTGATGTGACGCTCCAAGTAGAGAAATACCTGCAGGGCCAAGCTCAAGCTGAGACATCGGTAAATGCAATTGCGGAAGCCCTGCTAAACCAGCATACGCGGTTAATCCCATCAATTGCGTGCGATAAATGGCAAGCGCTTCCTCTTGGCTGGTTAAACTCGGTGGGCCTCCCGGCGTGGTCGGTAACACCCAGTGGCTGCCACTGGAGTGCATCGCATCGCGCAGCCATTGGCCGAAGGCATGGCACTGTTGAAGTGCTTGATAATATTGCGCTGAAGTCACTTGCCGCGCCCACTCAACACGCGCGAAAATGGCAGGGTCTAAGCTACGACCATGTTGGTGTAACCAAGCCCCATGATTTTGAATAATGTCATAGCCTTGTATAATACGAAACAGTTCACTCAGCCGCTGTGGTGACCACTCGCTATGTGAGCAAACGGTACCACGAGTAAGCGATACGCCCGCGGCATTGCACCATGCTTGCAAGCGTTGCAGGCGCTCAGTACCAAGTAACTCGATAAACGCCTCATCAAGGTAAAGACTGTCATGGGAGACACTAGGCGCTTCATTGACTGGATGTAGCGAATCAAACACTGTGTTTAATATATCCAATCGTTTCGCGAGTATCCCTGCGGTATCAAACCGCCCTGCTAATTCAAATGCAGCCTCTAAGCTCAGCAAACCATGCGTGGGGCGTAGACCATAGAGACCAGTATAACTCGCGGGGACACGTACCGAGCCCCCGGTATCGGTACCTAAAGCAAAGTCCGCCAAGTCACTCGCGACAGCAACCGCCGAACCACTTGATGAGCCACCGGGAATACATTGGGGCGCCGCGGGGTTAACTGGGGTGCCATAATGAATATTCTGACCATTGAGGCTATACGCTAATTCATCGGTTTGCACACGGCCAACACATTCGGCGCCATGCGCTAATAACGTATCAATCAGAGGAGACGTGACTTGCGCTGGTTCATGCGTCGCTAGCCATTGTGGATTACCAGCGCCCGTCACATATCCAGCAACATCAAACAGATCTTTAAAGACAAATCGATAGCCAGAGAGACGACCGGTATTAGTTGGGGCCAAGTGCATTGGCCCTTGCTGACAAAAGATTCGAGTATCCATACTCACACTACATCCTTGTATTAACAGTTCACATCACGGCGCTTAACTGTGTCGATTAAGCACGAGTCGCGACGGTTGATTTGGCTTGCGCTTTCGCGGCATAACGATTTGCAATCATGGCGCAATAGAAAATCTGCAATGGGTGATAGAGCATAATGGGTAGCAACAGCATACCAAGATTTGGGTCGCTTCCAAAAATCACTTTCGCCATTGGAATTCCTGCTGCAAGCGTTTTCTTTGTCCCGCAAAATACAGCGGCCACTTCATCTGGCAAATCAAACCCAGACAGGCGAGCTCCCCACTGAATGCTGTGCACCATAATTAATAACACCACGATACAAATCGCAATCGACAATAATAGTAAGCGCGTAGAAAACTGCGTCCAAATACCATTAATCACTGAGTCACAAAAAGCGTTATACACGATGAGAATAATCACATATTTATCCAATTTACCCACCACCGCTTTATGGCGCGTCGTCCACGCGACTAAATAAGGGCGCAGTATTTGCCCAGCAACCATCGGCACCAGTAATAACTTGCCAATATCGAGCACCGCTTCCCAAAAATTCATTTGCGCGCCTTGCAGACCCATAAACGCTTCGATTAATGCCGGAGTGATGAAAACACCAATAATAGAAGACAAAGAAGCATTAAAAATAGCACCGGGAACATTGCCTTTACCTACGCTGGTCATTGTCACAGAAGACGATACCGTACTTGGTAAAGAAAACAGATAGCAAAAACCAAACGCTAGCGGTGCCGGCATGAATGCTAAAAATTGGTTTCCAAATATCACCCATAGTAACGGGTAAACCGCAAAGGTCGCGAGTTGTACATAAATATGTAATTTCCAGTTTGATAAACCCGCTTTAATCGCTTGTGGACTGAGCCCTAAACCATGCAAAAAGAACACCAAGGCAATCCCAACACTGGTCACGATATCGAGGCGCAGCACCCCATCTGTTTTACCAATATGCGGGGTAATAATGGCGAGAGCAATGGCGAGCATCATGCCGAGGATAAACCATTCTTTTTTAATCTTTTCTAATACTTTCATCTAGTTAATTCTATTTAAATTGAAATGTGCATATGGCGTTATTCTACTTCATGTAAGCGAGAATAACTCTGACTAATTTTCCTACTTTTTGTGACAGCATCACTTCCTAAGTATAAATAAACCTGATTAACCAAAAAGGCCACTAAACTCATTGGAACTGCATAACTATCTAACGGAGCATTGTTATTCATTTGGCATACCAACATATGCTGACATTGCTGGCTATAGCGCTGTCCTGATTGATCGGTGATCAACAGCGTATTATGAGCACTTAGGTGTTCCATTAACTGGGCAAAGTGCGTGACGCGACGCCGTATTCCGATGACGATAATAAAATCATCGTCATTGAGTTGGCTTAAATCTTCCCCCACTGTTTGCCCAGGAAGCGGCAAGAGAAGGACATTGTCACGACATTGCATCAGTTGCTGGCGTAAATGTAATGCCACGGGATAGCTGTTACGATAGCCAATAACCACCACCCGCCGTGCAGTAGCAATAGGCGCAACCAACTCACCCGTGTTCAATGTCGCCAGTTGTGTCCAGAGTTGCTCTAAAGCCTGCATCTCATGTCGAATACTAGGATCCTCAATATCCGAGGTAAGAACAGGCTCTCCTTGCTCTCGCTGATTAATGACTTCTTCACGCAACGCCAAGTGATCATCGTATCCCAATTGACGAATGAACCGGCTGACGGTGGTTTTTGATACGCCACACGCTTTGGCAATTTGCGCAGTTGACTGCATAACGATTTTATCTGGGTGACCTTGCAGATAATCAGCAATACGGCGGCCACTATGACTAAGCTGTTCATAGTGATAACTGATGCGCTCACTCAACGAATCGCTCTGATTTGTCATCATCTTTTCCTTAGCGAACGGCGGCTAAAAAGCTCTGCAATTCGGGAGTTTGTGGAGCCGCAAAGATGTCATCACTGCGGCCTTCTTCCCATACTTTACCTTGATTCATAAATACCACTCGGTCGCCAACATCACGAGCAAAATTCATCTCATGGGTGACCAAAATCAAGGTCATACCTTCATTTTTCAACGTTTCGAGTACTTTTAATACTTCGCCCACTAATTCAGGATCAAGCGCAGAAGTTATTTCATCACATAATAACACTTTAGGCGACATAGCCAGCGAACGAGCAATCGCCACGCGCTGCTGTTGCCCACCGGAAAGCTCTCCTGGATACGCGTCGCTCTTATCTCCTAACCCCACTTTCTCTAACAATGATGCGGCCAATTCTTGGCATTCTGCGGCGTTTTTCTTTAGCACCAACTTAGGGGCTAATGTAACGTTATCACTGACGGTCATATGTGGAAATAAATTAAAGCTTTGAAACACCATGCCCACACTACGACTAAGAAGACGTAACTTATAATCGTCGTTTTCGACCGCTTGACGATCAACGATAATCACCCCGTCTTGATGTTCCTCAAGCCCATTAATGCAACGCAGTAACGTACTTTTACCTGACCCACTACGACCAATAATCGAAATGACTTCGCCTTGCTTTACTTTTAAATCCACCCCTTTCAAGACATGGGACTCGCCATAATATTTATGGACTTGTTCAATACTAACGACGGACATAATGATGCTTCTCCAAGTAACGAGCTAACGCTGAAAGCGGAAAACAAATAGCGAAATACAATATGGCAACAAAGGTAAAAACTTTAAACGGCTGAAAAGTTGCATTATTTAGCATGGTGCCAGCCTTGGTTAGTTCAACGAAACCAATAATAGAAGCCAGAGCGGTCCCTTTGACAATTTGCACGGAAAAACCAACGGTCGGCGCAATAGCGAGTTGAATAGCCTGCGGTGCTATCACATAGCGCATGGTATCAAGATAAGTCAGGCCAAGAGTCCGACAAGCCTCCCATTGTCCCTTCGGCAGCGAGTCAATACAGCCGCGCCATATATCATGAAAGTAGGCGCTACTATAAAGCGTTAACGCGATAATCGCTGCCGTCCACGCATTCACATCAATCCCTAACAAGGACAAGCCGAAAAAGCATAAAAATAACTGCATTAATAACGGCGTTCCTTGGAACAACTCGACATACAACTGAATGACTCGACCGAACGCCAAATGTTTACTGCTACGTAGTGCTGTCAGCAGTAAGCCAATCACGCCACCGCCAACAAACGCGATGCACGACAACGCGATGGTCCAACGTGCGGCCAGTAATAAATTACGTAAAATATCCCAATCAGTAAATTGCATCATAACCATTCACTCCTAGCGAAACGAGTAACGAAATACGCGTCGTTTTAGCCATGCAAACCATTGGCGCATACTCACCGCCAAAACCAGATAAATGAGTGCCGTAACAATGTAAGATTCAAAACTCAAAAAGCTACGCGACTGCACAAAGTTGGCAGCGAAGGTTAAGTCTTCTACTGATATTTGTGACACCACTGCTGAACCGAGCATTACAATGATGCATTGACTCACCAATGATGGATAAACACGGCAGTACGCAGGGGGCAAAATAATCCGGCAAAATATTTGTCCATGAGTGAGTCCCAACGTGCGCCCTGCTTCCCATTGTCCCTTTGGTGTCGCCGCGATACCTGAACGCAATATTTCCGCGCTGTAGGCGCCTAGATTAATCACCATAGTGATCACGCTCGCTTGCCAAGCGCTGAGTTTGACGCCCAATGCTGGCAAGCCAAAGAAAATAAAGAACAACTGCACAATGAAAGGCGTATTACGAATGACTTCGATGTATATGGAACACAACCGTGAGCACAGTGTAAAACGGCTGGTATTCACAGCCGCACATGCCGTACCCAGCGCTAGCCCGCCTAGCGTAGAAATAAGCGTAAGCTCCACCGTGGTTTGCAACCCCGCCACGAACTGTGGCAGGTAGGGGGTTAACCCTGAAAAATTTAACTGATAGCTCATCCGACACCTACTTGCTACGCACCAAGTGATTTAGGAAATGGTGCTTTAAGCCATTTTTCCGACAGTTGATTTAATACACCCTGTGACTTGGCTTGTTTAATCAACGCATTCACTTTATTAAGTAACGCAGGCTCTCCCTTCATCACGCCGACATAACACGGCGAATTTTTTAGCATGAATTTTGTTTTCGGCGCTTTCTCTGGATAACGATTCGCGATTTCCGTCACGACCAAATTGCCCGTTGCAATAAGACGGACTTGACCTGAAAGATACGCGGACAGTGTCGAATTATTGTCTTCGAAACGCTTAATATGCGCATTGCTTGGGGCGATATCACTCAAGACAAGATCTTCTACCGAGCCTCGTGTCACACCGATCGTTTTTCCGCTGAGTTGTTTCGCATCCGCGACGTTCTCATCATCGCTTCCAAAGACACCAAGATAAAATGGGGCATAAGCATCACTAAAATTAATCACTTTCGCGCGTGATGCATTTTTCCCCATACTGGAAATCACCAAATCCACCTTACCGGTTTGCAGGTAAGGGATGCGATTCGCACTGGTCACTGGTACTAGGTTTAATTTGACCTTAAGCTGTTTCGCTAAGTAAGTGGCCATATCAATATCGTATCCATGCGGTTGCATGTCGGTACCAATCGAACCAAACGGAGGAAAGTCCTGCGGAACGGCGACATTTAACACTCCGCGCTGCTGAACTTTGGCTAACTGATCTGCATGCACGGCGGTAACCGACGCGAGTATGCCAATCACGGCCAATACTTTTACAACATAACTTACGATTCTCATCCTTGAACCCTACCTAATTGATTGCGGTATAATCACTACTGTGACTCAGATACGGCTCAATGAAACAATTGAACCACTACAATATTAAATAGCAACGATCGTACCAATTTATCATTGAAATTTTATAACGTTAATTTTCAACAGTTTAATTCGATACTGATGTCATTAAGCCATGTTCGATGAACGATTAAAGGACTATTTTGGTGCAAAAATGACACGTTGTGGTGCAACGAATGGCTGACGGATACTTGCTACGACGATGGGTGCAAACCGCAGCGAAAAAAATCCCCTATCAACATAGCGCTGATAGAGGATACATTAAAGCTTGCTCGCTATACGTTTCGCTATTTAACTGGAGCGACCGACTTATACGCCTGTTGAGTCACAATTTGGGTTTGCATTAAATAACGATAGAAGACAGACGCCGTGCCACCGCCAATGAATAAAGCATAATTGGCCAGCTGTGGGATAAAGAACGTTGCGACGATGGCAATCAACCCAGACGCAACCAGTGCATAAATACTTTTCATATTAACGCCATTTTTATACCAGTATAAGCCTTGCTTCGCCTCCGTGTACAAAGAAGGCACATCCATTTGGCAGCGTTTGATCAGATAGTAATCGACAATAATAATGCCGTATAACGGCCCAATCATTGCTCCCAATACATCGACGGTATAATGGATGACTTCAGGATTGTTAAATAAATTCCATGGCGTCAACACAATCGAACCGATAGCCGCGATAAAACCACCGCACTTAAAATTGATTTTTTGTGGCGACACATTGGAAAAATCAAAGGCGGGTGCCACAAAGTTAGCGACGATATTAATCCCAACCGTAGCGAAAATGAACGTCAGCGCCCCCAATACCGTAATCATACCACTGTCTAAACGACGTACTGTTTCTACTGGGTCGGTAATCATTTCCCCAAAGACTGGCATAGATGCCGATACAATAATCACACTAAACGCAGAGAAAACTACGAAGTTTAACGGCAGTCCTAACCAGTTGCCGAGTTTGAGTTTTTTGTAGCTTCCACAATAGCGAGAAAAGTCACTAAAATTTAAGGTCGGACCTGCAAAATAGCCTGCCACCAAAGCAGAAGCGACAATCATTTGTAAGATTGCATCACCACCGCTTAACTGTTTATCACTCAAACTGAACTGAATATTATCCCAGCCAGCTTGATCAATCATGTAGCAGCACAGCGCAAACATGGCGATATATATGGCAGGGCCAGACCAATCAATCACTTTACGAATCATATCCATACCAAACATGAAGACGACCGCCTGTAATACCCACATGGACATAAAACCAATCCAGCCCAAATAGGACAAGCCAATAAAACTTGACTCACGCAGCGCAGCAAGACTAGGGAAAAAGTACAACAATAGAATAATAAATGAACTTGATGCGAGGAAAGTTTGAATGCCATACCACACGACGGCAATCAATCCACGGATCACAGCGGGCACATTGGCACCAAATACGCCAAAGGCCATCCGTGCAACCACGGGAAACGGCGCCCCTGATTGCTGCCCAGGACGCCCCATTAAGTTGGCAAATACCATGACAATCATGATCCCCACCAGCAGGCTAATAAACACTTGAATGCCGTT
>JBQGON010000015.1:0-35767 GCA_052087065.1 Vibrio sp.
TAAGGGTTTGAAGCTATTAGATCATATCTATTAACAAAGTGCGATCCCGCCCTGGTGGGCAAAGCGTTTAAGGGTATTTTACGAACAAGCTGTTCAAGCAGATTCGGTACGCGTGGCATTGTGTGTTTGCAGTAAGCTTTGTGTTTACGGAGTAGCGCAGAAGCACTTGTATTGCGTGCCTTACCAATTAATATGTTGTTTACATAGAATTTTCCCCGAAACTGACGAGTTTGAGATAATTCTTTAACGCGGAAATGTCCCACAATAAGCCAATGAAGCATAACTGCGCCTAGAATTGTTGGTAGATATGTACGACGTCATTGCTACATATTTGCTAGGTGAATTAATTTTTGTGTGATCACGATATTAAAATCAATGAATTTATTGGTCACCAACAAAGATCATTATGGAGAGTAATAGGAAGACGTTGAGTGTTCTTCAGTTTTTATTACGGTCAGTTTTGTAAGAGCAAGAGAATATTTGTCAGAGATGATTGATAAAGCGGGGGATGTTAAATCATTTTAAATGTTCGACGACTTGTTTTAAAACGAAAAAAGCCCTTGGTAAACCAAGGGCTCAAATGTGGCGGAGAGATAGGGATTTGAACCCTAGAACCGCTATTAACGGTTGCCGGTTTTCAAGACCGGTGCTTTCGACCACTCAGCCATCTCTCCATGCGGCGTATATTATGTATTTCTATCGGTGTTGTAAAGTGAAAAGCGGGGAGGGTCGGTTTAAGTGACGATTATTTCAACACAAGCTGGTGCATGACACTGCGCTGACATAGGGTTGATGTGATTTTTACAGTAAAAGATAATTTTTATTAAACTTTCATTTCACGTCGCTTATTAATAAAATAATGTTTTATTGATAAGTCTTTGTTTTAAAATATTAAAACACTGTTCAGAATACGACTGTTCGCCCGAAAGTTATTGCAAAAAAATGAGATCTAGGACAAAATTAGCCCATAGCATTTATTCCGAGTAGAGAATGAGGTTTTGATGAAAGTCGCGGATCTTTTGAAGCATCGTGCTGAAAACTTAGTGAAGCACACTGAATTCAAGCAATGGATGTCGCCTTCAGTACGTGAGTATTGGGGAGAATTTATAAATAAAGCCAATAATCGCCCTTTGTTTGCCTGGGTTAGAGAATTTAGCCAACCAGCGAACGAAGAGTCTGCTCCAATTGTAATGAAGCCAGAAACTCAAGCGGTATATGATGAGTTATCGGCGCAAATTGGAGAAGTGATTCACACGGGTGAATGGATGACAATTGATCAGGATAAAATCAATCAATTTGGCGAAGTCACGGAAGATATGCAATGGATTCATACGAATCCTGAGAAAGCCTCAGAACAGTCTCCTTTTAAAACAACCATTGCACATGGGTTCTTGACACTCGCCATGTTACCGAAGTTGACGGACAGTGTGGATCCTGAAAATCCACAATTTCCAACAGCGCGCATGGTAGTCAATATTGGGTTGAACTCGGTAAGATTTCCTTACCCAGTTAAATCTGGTAGCCGAGTACGAGCGGTGAGTACCTTATCAAAGGTAACGCCAATTCGTAGAGGCCTAGAAATAGAACGTGAGATTAAAGTTCAAATCGAAGGCATACGTCGCCCAGGTTGTGTAGTCACCTCCGTGATTCAGTTACATTTTTAATGACGTTTGTTAGTCGAGAGTCTTAAAAGGAGAGCATGATGCTCTCCTTTTTTATTGCCTGCCGGTCAGCACAGTGCACTTGGTTTATGGTTTAATCTGACGCTGCGGTCTTTTGATAGCCATACTGAGATAACACCTGCCTAGCCGCTTTGGAATGGGTGTAATGTAAAAATTCTTTGACCAGTTTTGAATCTTGTTTTGGATAGTGCAACATTAAAAAAGGCCGTGATAGAGGGTAGTCACGTTTTGCAATATTGTCGGGTGTGCTCGCAATATGGTCAATGGTCATTGTGGTGATGGAATGGTCGACGGCGCCAGTGGAAACATAACCAATCGCATGGGCATTATTATGAACAATCGATTTCATCATCGCAGGGCTTTCAACAACAAGTGCTGTTGGAGTTATGGTCGAGACGGGATGGTCATTCACCACTTTGTTTAAGCCCATTAGGGTTTCAAAACTATAGCGAGAATCGGATTGTGGCTCGCGGGTTATGACAGCGATGGTTTGGTCTGGGCCACCCAGCTCTTTCCAATTACGAATCTTACCGCGATAGATCTCGAATAACTCTCGGCGAGATAAGTTTTCTACTGGGTTACCTAGGTGGGCGATAACCGCTAAGCCATCGATGGCTAATGTTTCAACTTTGAGTTGCGCTTCTTGCTCAGAAATAGCTAAGTAGTGAGAACTTAATGCAATGTCTGCAACACCTTTCTGCAGCATGGTAATCCCTGCCACTGAGTTGATCCCTTGTACGTCAACCATGGCATTGGGGTGGGTTTCTTGAAATTGAGTGGCCAACACGTTCATGACCTCTGCGACAGAAGAGGATCCTGAAATATGAATATCGTGTTGTGGTGCTGCAAAAGAGGGAAAAGATATAAGCACAGCAAGGGTCGTTATGTAGAGACGTAACATACAGTGGCTCCTACTGATCAAATCAAGCATCGACTATGGATTTAGTCGTCATCTCTATAGTGTAGGATAATATCTAGGAGCTGGGGGGCGGGTTTTCTTTGCGATTATCGGGTTAGGTTACAGATCACGCTATTGATGTATGTTATTACTGGAGCTCATACTAACATTAGCCATGAAGAGCTGAGCAGGGTGGGGAATTATGGCAGTCATCAATTTGCTACAACATCAACTAGAGAAATCTGCCGACGTGGCATGTCATCGGCGTAACCAAAACTTACCGTTTGATGTTGGCACAGCCAGCTATGAGAGAATCGAGCAAGGGGTGCAATTTATTCAACACCATTATAAGCTCGATTCGACCCACAGTGACTACAGCAGTATTGTCGCGAAGATTGTTTATGATGTGGAGCCGTGCTATTGGTCGTTGTCGCTCTTACAACAGGATCAAGGGGTAGAAATGTGGGTACCCTATCCTTATTTATCAGGCAGCCATACCTTGGCTGATTTAATCGAAACTATTGTGATGGACCCACAACATGTCATCTGGTTTGAGCCATAAAAAAAGCATTCATTGCTGAATGCTTTTTAGGATTGTTGCTCACCAGTGATTTAACAGCGCGCGCGTTATTCTGCGCTCTGCGTTTGTTCTGAGTTATCTTGTTTTTCTGCGTCTGCTTCTGCTTCTGGCGCGTCAGCAAACACTTGTACTGGCTTAGCCACAATACTGCGGTTTTCTTGGTTTACTTCGCTCAGTTGCACCTCTAGGATATCGCCTAGTTTGAACACCACTTCTTTGTCGACAGACACTGTGCCATTGTCGCCATTGCATTCTAAGCGTTGCTTATTTGCAAGGATCAGTGAACCTGGCACAAAGGCCATTGCGCCATTTTCTAATAAACGAACCCGCATACCCGCGCGATTAACATCGAAGATTTCGCCTTGATAAACGGTCGCATTTTCAGGTTCATTTGCCAGAGTACGGGCGTATAACCAGTCGCCGACATGGCGCTCTGCCATTTTGTGATGCTTACGATGCAGCGCTAGCTCTTCACCGACGGTATCATCAGGTTGCTGAACTGGCTCTTTACCTAAGATCATTGCTTTCAAAAGGCGATGGTTAATCATATCACCGTATTTACGGATCGGTGATGTCCATGTCGCGTAAACATCCAAGCCCATGGCAAAATGGGGAAGGGGCTGATTACCAATTTCGCTGTAGCTTTGGAATTTGCGAATACGATTATCAAGGTAAGAGGTTTCTTGATCGGCTAACCAACGGCGTAGGGCGGCAAAACCTTCCACGGTATTGAAGCTTTCAGCGGTCGCATTAGGTGCGCCGTGTTCATTCATCAGCTCAACCACTTCGGCAAGTTTTTCTTCTTTAAAGCCTGCGTGAGTATTAAAAACACCCTTCGCGAAATGTTGGCTCAATGCTTTGCCCGCACAGATATTGGCGGTGATCATTGATTCTTCTACCAAACGGTTTGCACTGCGGCGCATGTCAGCATGGATAGCGACAACATCATTATCTTCGCTAAGTTCAAAACGGTAATCTGGGCGGTCAGGGAAGACAACAGCATTCTCTTGACGCCATGTTGCGCGTGCTTTCGAGAAGTCGTATAGATCAGAGACAACTTGAGCGATGGTTTCTGACGGTTGCCATGCGTCACATTGACCATGTTCAAGCCAGTCAGACACGTTCTCATACGCTAAACGCGCGTGGGATTTGATGTTGGCCGCGAAGAAGCGAATGTCATCACCAATCACACCGTCTGCACTAACGGAGACACTGCAACACACTGTTGGGCGGATTTCGCCTTCCATCAATGAACAGAGTTCGTCCGCTAAATCGCGTGGTAACATTGGAATGTTACGACCCGGTAGATAAATGGTGAAGCCACGCTCGCGGGCAACCGCATCCATGCTATCTTCTGGAGTAATATAAGCGGTCGGATCAGCGATAGCGATGGTAAGAGCAAAACTGCCATCGTCATTTTTCTTCGCGTAAAGGGCATCATCCATATCTTTGGTTGAGGCGCCATCGATAGTCACAAACGGGATGTCAGTCAGGTCTTCACGAACAAGATCAGCATCGTCTTTCAATGACCACTCATCGATGCCTAGTGGCTCAGAATTTGGCAGATCGTTTTTCGCTAACGTTACCCACCAAGGAGCAATTTTGTCGTCAGCGTCCGTGACTTTCTTTGATATCTCAACGAAGAAACCATTGTCACCTTTTAAAGGATGGCGAACTAAGTGCGCAACAACCCAATCGCCTTCTTTAAAGTCAGCGGGGTTTAATCCTTTACGAGTACGTGCTTTCAATGATTGCTTTTTCAACTGAGGATGATCTGGCACGACATTCAATTTGTCTTTGAACATCTTTACTCGGCCGATGAATCGTTCTAGTGAAGGCTCAAGTAATTCTTGCGGCTCAGCAACGTCACGTTCTTTTTCGGTACGGATGATCGCCATTACTTTGTCGCCATGCAGGCACTTTTTCATGTAAGGTGGCGGTATAAAGAAACTGTTTTTGCTATCTACTTCGAGAAAGCCAAATCCTTTATCCGTTGCTTTGATAGTCCCTTCTTTTTTTGGAAGGTTCTCTTGGATGTCCTGCTTTAATTGGGCAAGCAATGGGTTGTCTTGAAACATTATTTACTCTTATTGGTTGGTACTCGTTCCATCAAGGAAAGAGGTATCCAAAAAAATCACTTAAAAACCGTTAGGTTAGTAAGAATAAAAGTGAACTTAAATACTGTGCTGACACGCGTCCACGCAAAGTGCGTGAATCACTCTCAGCTGAGTATTTGATAGATAAATCTGGCGCCAATATTACTAGTTAATCGTGAAAAAGTATATCGTTGGATTTCGGTATACACCGTGTCACGGTCAGTGATTTAAAGGGATTTTACTCACAGCAGTCAGCGCTCTTTTTCAGACACACCGTAAGTAGGACATTGAAATGGAGCCTCTGTGTCGATATGACATGGAGCGCGCTAAAATCAGACGTGCTGGTGGTAGGAGGGATTATTAGCGGTTGAACACAAAGCGCTTTTTGAGTAAGTCACTAACGTTATTTTTAAAATTCTTATTTAAAAATATTATATAAATCATTTTAATCAGTCAGTTATGGCTAGTAATAAAGCAGAATGGTTATATTTTATACCTTTAAAGTAGTAATTGAGTTTAATCGAGCTATTTTGGTGGTTTTATACGCATTTTATTGGAGCTTGTGCTTGATTAAATGACACAATTGCCGGTTAGTTTAAAAGGCGGGGTAACCGTGCGGTGCGTATCGATAAAAATAAGTTTATATGTAATGCATCATTATAATTATATGAATTTAAAGGTGTAATTCCACATTCTTTGTAATGTTTTGAAAAAAGAAGAGTGTAAATAAATGCTTAAATATTAACCATTTCGAAGTATTTAGTAAGAATAATTCGGAAAAAAGACTCATTTCGTAGTACAATGTGTCTTCATGCTTTAACGGCCACGTTAGAGTATGTGGAGCGCTAGTTTCTGAACCGTTATGTTAAATTTTCATCATATGAATGAAATATTTGTGATGAATTTCAATTTTTCCTAGCTTTTTTTATATATTTAGTGAATAATCCGCTCCCCTATGTATGTCCCAAGTGGCTTGATGCGTTTTAATAACTATCCGCATCTGAAAGGAATCAGCAATTTTTGGATTGGTTGGAAATGGTAAAGCTCATGGGACCTTGGTTTATTTTATTATTATGGGAATCCCATGCAAGAAACCGTCATTCATTTTAGTGACTTAGCACTTAACAGTGCACTTTTATCAGCCCTAACAGATATGGGCTTTGAGAAACCAACACCAATTCAAGCAGCGTCAATTCCTGTTCTGATTGAAGGCCGTGATGCCTTAGGTAAAGCACAAACAGGTACAGGTAAAACAGCAGCATTTTCCCTTCCGTTGTTAAACAAGATTGATTTATCTCAGCGTAAACCTCAAGCGATTTTAATGGCTCCAACTCGTGAGCTCGCTATTCAGGTTGCTGCTGAGGTTAAAAACTTAGGTCGTAATATCAAAGGCCTTAAAGTGCTAGAAATCTACGGTGGTGCGTCTATCTCAGACCAAATCCGAGCTCTTAAATCGGGTGCGCACATCGTTGTTGGTACACCTGGCCGTGTGAAAGATTTGATTACTCGCGATCGCCTTCATCTTGATGAATGTCATACCTTCGTTCTTGACGAAGCGGATGAGATGCTGAAAATGGGCTTCGTGGACGATGTAACTTGGATCATGGAAAAATCGCCAGAAACTGCGCAACGCGTACTGTTCTCTGCGACCATGCCTCCAATGGTTAAAACCATTGTTGACCGTTACCTACGTAATCCTGCACGCATTGATGTTGCTGGTACTAACCAGACTGTTGACAAAGTTGAACAGCAGTTTTGGGTAGTGAAAGGTGTTGAAAAAGACGAAGCGATGGCCCGTCTTCTAGAAACAGAAGAAACGGATGCCTCAATTGTCTTCGTACGTACTCGTCAAGATACTGAACGTCTAGCCGATTGGTTAAGTGCTCGTGGTTTCAAAGCCGCTGCACTACACGGTGATATTCCACAATCTTTACGTGAGCGTACGGTTGACCACATTAAACGTGGTGTGATTGATATCCTAGTTGCAACTGATGTAGTAGCACGTGGTCTTGATGTTCCACGTATTAATCACGTATTTAACTACGATATTCCGTTTGATGTTGAATCTTACATTCACCGTATCGGCCGTACTGGTCGTGCTGGACGTAAAGGTAAAGCGATCCTATTGGTTCGTACTAACCAAATCCGCATGCTACGTACCATCGAACGTGTTACTCGCTCTTCTATGGAAGAAATTCAATTGCCACACCGTGACAAAGTAGCAGAATCGCGCTTGTCTAAATTGGCAGAAGAGTTACAAGCAGAAAAAGAACATAAAGCTATCGAGAAATTCTCTGGCTTGATTGAAAAACTGCAAGCAACACTTGAGATCGATGCTGCGACACTTGCCGCGATGTTGTTGAAACGTCAGCAAGGTAAACGTCCATTGTTCTACGTGGGTGAAGATCCAATGCTTGAAGCGATTGAGCGTGATAAGGTTCGTCGCCGTGAACGTCGTGATACTCGTGAGACCAACAATGCAGACTGGGAAACTTACCAACTGCAAGTCGGTCGCGAACAAGGTGTTCAAGTTAAAGATATCGTTGGTGCACTTGCAAACGAATTGGGCCTAACCAAAGGTTCAATTGGTGCAATTAAACTGGCTCCAGAACATACGTTTGTTCAGTTACCGAAGACAATGTCTGAAGAAACGGGTAAAAAACTGCGTAAACTGCGTATTCGCCAAAAAGAAGTGAATGCGGTTGTTTCTGACTTTGATGACTTCCGTGAAAACCGTGGTCGTCGTGATGGCGGTGGTCGTCGTGACGGTGGTAACTTCCGTGGTAACGGCGGACGTGGCGGTAACAGTAATGGCAATGGCCGTGGTAACGGTGAGCGTCGTTTCGATCGTAACCGTGGCGGTGATCATCGTGGTAACCACCGTGGTGAGCGTGTCAACAAAAGCCGTAATAACGACTAATCACGTTAAGTGATCATGAAAAACCCATAGTGCTCGCACTGTGGGTTTTTTTTTATGTTTAAATTCAATGGGTCAGCATTTTATCGAACGATTTTATGTCGCCGAGTATAAATGATGATTAGATCGGCATTTAATCATGGAAATGAAGAAATATCGTAGATTTAGAAGCCAAGGTTCCTTATTATGGTTATTCAAGTAGAGCGTAATGCGTCACAGTAGGGCTAGAAAGTCTACTCTAGGCATTGTGGAATTGATGAGGAAGCGTAGAACGTGAAGCTACAGCAATTAAAATATCTCAAAGCAGTAAAGGATAACAATCTCAATATATCGGCGGCGTCGGAGTCGCTGTATACCACTCAGCCTGGTGTCAGTAAGCAAATTCTACTGTTTGAGCAGGAAATGGGAGTGAGAATATTCGAACGTCATGGTAAGCATTTACAGCGCGTGACGGATATTGGTGAGAAAATTTTTCTTGAAGTCGAAAAAATGCTGATTTTAGAGAATAAAATCAAATCATTAGCGTCAGAGTATGTCGATCCAGGGAAAGGTTCATTCAATATCTATACGACGCATACCATTGCTAGTTATCTACTTCCACACAGTGTTGCTGAGTTTACTAAACGCTACCCTAACGTGAATTTTAACCTGTTTCCGACCATCCCTTCTGATAGTCGTGGCGGCATTAGTAAAGGTCATACCGACTTTTCAATTGTGGCACAAGTGGTTGCTCCCGATTCTGACCTCATCGTCTTACCTGCTTATTTATGGCGTATGGGGATGGTGGTCCATAAAGATCACCCATTGGCGAATGTTCGTCAGCCAACCGCAGAGCAAATTGCTGAGCATCCTTTATTATCTTATGAACCTGGTGCAACCGGACGTGAATGCTTGGATAAAGCGATGCGCGCAGCCGGTTGTAACCCTAAGTACTTTATGAGTGCAATGGATGCGGACGTTATTAAACGCTACGTGAATTTGAACTTTGGTGTGGGGATTATTTCTAACCTAGCGGCGACGGATATTACCAATACGGATCTGGTGTATATCAACTTAGATCATTTATTGGAACCTTGTAAAGCATGGATTTGTTTTAGTAAAGACGTGATTTTACATAACTATATGTACGATTTCCTCGGTTCATTTTCGCCACATCTCACCAAACAGTTGATGGAAGAAGTTATCGCTAATAGTGCACCATCGCGCATTAATACGTTATTCAACGATATTGAATTGCCGGTTTACTAATTTGTAATTGATTCATCAGACTCTGAGTTTAGGATAGCAATATCGTCATACGCGGTATGACCTTATTGCTCCTTATCACTGCATTGCTCGTGCAGTTCCAACCAATAACGTTGTATAAAACGAGTATCTAGTCCTTTTAGATTCATGCGTTGTTCTAGGTGTTGTAAACGTTGTATTGCGTCGTTCATTTCTTGCGAGTCCTGATCACTTTGTTTGATAAGGTCACATAAGGTGAGGGCATCTTTACGCTGTTGCAGTTCGGGTGGTAAAAATCCGGCATTTTTAAGCACGCGATATCCCATACGCAAGTTTTCTGGTACGTCACTGTCATCATCGATGATTAAAGGTTGACCCCTGCCGGGTAAATCATCGAATGTCCCATTTTCTATCGCTTCTTGAATGCGCTGTTCTGCCAACTTTTCTATTAATAATGTCATATAATCGTTCTCCCACAGAGATAGTTTAAAATACAGCATTACGTAGGTCTAGCGTCAATAAAAAAGCCGCTGTATAAGCGGCTTTAGTATATCGACAAGCTTTATTATATCGACAAACAGTTGGCTAGGGAGCGCAGCCAGTATTACTACTTGAATTGATATAGACAATACGCGAACCAGGATCGTATTGCGCGGTATCAATTGAAGGATGTTCTTTTAAGTAGTCATATAAAACCACAGAATCGACATTCCCTGTTGGCTGATAATTGAGCTTGGGATAGCCATCGCCCCCGTTTGCATTGTAGTCTGGCACGGTAAAAGTGTAGGTTTGTTGCGGGTCGTAGCTGGCGCCGTTAATTGCATGAATATCGACCGTTTTGTTGGTACAGTCAACCGTCATTTCAATGCCATCAAACTGAGCATATCCGCCTGAATCTTGTTGGATGGTTGCGACCTTGTCGAGGTAGTCTTCAAGCTTTGTGCCAGTCATGGAGTTCAGTGCCACTTGGTTGCCAAACGGTTGCACGGTCAATACGTCGTTATAAGTGATGTCGCCTTTTTCAATGGAGGCACGTAACCCGCCACCGTTAATAATACCAAAATCAGCAATCCCTGTAGATTGTGCTCGCGCGACGAGAACGCCTAAGTTGGTTTGTTTGAAACGGACACTTGAACGTTCGCCATCCAGTAGACCATTAGTGCTGGAGAGCTTCTCACTGAGTTTTTGTTCGCCTTGCTTTTGAAACACTTCTAAGCGTTGGAAGAGCGCGGTATCTTCTGGAATGTACGCCTGTGCAAATTCATCAGTACGATCGCCTTCGTCATCGAGTTTACGCAAGTTGACCGGAACCAATGCATAAGAGGCGAGGTGCAGTTCATTGTTGTAGTATTCAAAGTCGGCACGACCCACGTATTTTCCCCATTCGTACGCTTGCATGATCCACGCGCCATTTTGGCGGTCGGGCATACAATCGTCGCCAGGTTTAAATACCGCGTACTCTTTATCGTTGGTGCCCGCTTCCATACAGACCGGGTTTTGTGAATGTCCACCAATGATGCCATCCAATTCACCTAGGTCCATGTTGCGGGCTAAGGTGACGTCTCCGGGGGCATTGGCGCCATGCATCGCATTGAGATAGTGGCCCATGTGCGTGACGGCAAAGACGAGATCGGCTTGTTGAGACTGGTCTAATTCTTGGATAACGGATTTGAGTTCGTTGGTTGGATTGCGAAACTCAATTGACTCGATATATTTAGGATTGGCAATTTTGGCGGTATCAGGCGTGGTTAATCCGACAATTGCGATGTTCAATCCTTGTACGTTAAATATTTTATAGGGCTTAAAATAACGTTTATTGGTCGACTTATTGTAGATATTCGCCGCGAGCATCGGGAAATTAGCCCAAGTGCGTTGTTTTTCTAAAATATCTAAACTGTTATCAAACTCATGATTACCGACAGCCATCGCGTCGTAACCGATATCGTTCATGCCGATGAAATCAGGTTCAGCATCAAGGAGATCCGATTGAGGGACGCCTGTATTAATGTCACCGCCTGAGAACACCAATGTCGAGCCACCGCTCTGTGCGACTTCGTTACGGATGCGATTAATTAAGGTTTTACGCGCCGACATACCGTATTCTTCATGGTCATTTTTCCAGAAGCGGCCGTGGTTATCGTTAGTGTGTAGAATGGTAAATTTGATGCAAGAGTCAGCTTGTTCACAGCTAGCGGCTTGCTCTGTCGCTTGGTTACACCCAGCGAGTGACAAGGCGATAGTGAGACCCAGTATTAGGCGATTGCGAGTCATGGAAAATCCCTTTTCAATATTTAAGCGCCTAATTTAAACGAGATAAGTGATGTTTTGTTGACATACTCTGACACAAATTTACACATTGCTCTATTTTAGGAGCATGATCACATTTATACAGTAATACATGAAAAGTCACATATGAAAGTGTATACATCCTCACAGTGAGGTTAACGCTTCTAGCGCGGCTTTTGCTGCCATTCTTTCGCCGTCCATCATCACCGTATCCGCATCAGAATACTGTTGGATTCCATCTTTCACATCGTGATCGTATAGTACGACGTTATTGAGAATCGAGGCCGTTTGCACACCACGTAAACGGCCAACCGTTAATAGTGCGGCTGTTTCCATATCCGCAGCCAAAATACCGTATTGATTCCAATAGTGGCAGATCGAGAGTTCATCATCACGGTAAAAGCTGTCGTGGGAGCGAACAACACCGAAGTGACTAGGTCGGTCGAGTGTTTTGACAAAACGCTCAATTTGATTGAGTAAGCGAAAGTCTGCATAAGCAGGATAGACACTGTCGACATAGCTTTGCGAGCCGCCATCATCACGTACGGCGCCTTCGGCAATCACGAGCTCGCCAAGGCCGATATCGGGCTGTATAGCACCAGCCGAGCCAACTCGAATGATCGATGTCGCTCCGCAGTGAATCAATTCTTCTAACGCAATTAACGTTGAAGGTGCACCAATCCCTGTACTACAAATCGTGATCAGTTTGTTGCGATACGTACCTTGATATATACGAAACTCTCGATGTTCTGATATCGCTTCGGCATTTTGTAATAGAGAGGCGATTCGATTCACACGGTCGGGTTCTCCGCACACGATCACCAAAGGTGACACTGAATCAATTGCGATGTGAGGTTGCATACTCATAAAAGCTCCTATTGTCCATTGGTCGTGGAGGTGTCGGCCGTCTTGATCCACTCACGAGTGCCGTTCAGTGCGATAAAGAGTAAAATGACGTATTCGATAGAAAGAGCATAGACGCCTTGCGCGGCATAAATGCCGACACTGATCAAATTCACTACGACCCAAAGAATCCAGTTTTCGACATATTTACGAGTCATTAAAATTTGCGCGACAATCGAAAGCACAGTGAGGATGGCATCCCAAAACGGGAAGGCATCAGGTTGTAATATGGGCATGCTTAAGCCCGCCTCGAATACATTCATTGTGCTGACGGTAAAATTAGCAAGTGACGCAAAAAAGCGATCTATATAAATCGCCATCAGGAGAATGGCGAACAGGGAAACTAACGCAACGATGATCTGTTTGGAACGCGTCATCCAGCGGACCGATAAAGTGTCGCCATTATCATCGGTACGAGTCCATGCGTACCAACCATAAACGTTCGCGGCAAAGAAAAACACCTGTAGCAATAAAATGCCATAGAGCTGGATTTGGTAAAAAATAATAGCAAATAAGGTGACATTAATTAGCCCGAACGGATAGTTAATGGTTTTCTCTTTGCTGGCAAACCAAATACACAACAACCCAAATATAGTCCCAATGGCTTCAATCCAAGACATATCATAGCCACTGCCTAGTGGAATTGTTACCAAGGTATTGTGAATATCGAAGAGTTCAAAAAAAGTCATAAGGTTATCCCTAACACGTAATGTTCGGTTATTATGCTACTTGTTGAAACTGTTCTGCAAGATCTCGTCGCTTAGTATGTGGCGGTATTACCTATTGATGAGCCAACGAGTGGATTAACTTGGGCGAAATCCTCATGAGGTCGATATTATAAGAGGATAAATGCGGTATAACGGTTTAAACTTGCAGAATATGTTTGTACACTTCGTGCAAAATCATAATGAGAGTAATTCATGTCAGAACCAGATCAAGTTGCATTAAACGACGATGAAGAAATTGAAATCGAAGCCGTTGGCGTCGAAGTATCAGAACAGCCTATCGAGCTTTATAAAGTATTGAAGATTGCGGATGCGGTTAGCGGTGGCGGTGAAGCGAAATACGCGATCTCTGATGGCTTTGTCGCCGTCAATGGTGAGTTAGAAACTCGCAAGCGTCGTAAACTGTATGACGGCGATCTGATTGAGTTCAATCAAGAGTTCTATATAGTGATTTGTGATGCGCCAGTCACTGATCCGGCGGTAAAAGAGAAAGCCAAAGAAAAGGCCAAAGCGGCGCAAAAAGCAGATCAGAAAGCCAAAAAGACGGCAAAGCAACAAGCGTTAAAAGAGCAGCGTGCCGAGAAAAAATCGAGTTCTAAAAGTGGTTTGTCAGCAAAAGCAGAACCGATTGAACCTTCTGTTAAGCCAAGCGAAGACACGCAAGTCAAAGACGATGAAGCCGAGCAAAAGCCATCAACGGGCCGAAATTCCATTCGTTTCTTTTAATGAGCTTGGTGGTACATTGTTCACTAACTCTTTAACTCATTAAAAAAGGGAGAGAAAGCAAGGCTTTCTCTCCCTTTTGTTTATTCTTTTCTAGAGCTCGTCGTCAAGATAGGTTCTCCCCTCTAACGCGTAAGGATCATCTTCAAAAGGATGAGCCATACGACCTCGTAAGTAGTCTAGTTTCTGTTCTAATTTAGCAACTTGTGTATAGTTACCTTCAGAACAAGCGACGTAAATGTCATGTTCTATATTATCAATGCGGTCTTGAATGTTCATATTCGCTCCTTTCATTGATCAGAGGTGGACAGACATAACCATGTTCACTAACAGTGTAGTGAATGTGGCAAATTGATCAAACATGCACAATGAAACGGAATATAGGCAAAATAGGAGAAGATAGGTTTATTGGGTCAGCGTGGTCGTTGGAACCAATTTGACTGAATTGCGCTTAAATACATAGCCCATCAAGAAGTTGGTTAGTAAACAGAACAAACCAATGATCGGTGGTAAGCCTGCATCACAGAATAGATGGCTGCTTATGACCGATAAAATAACCACTGCATTAACGGTAAAAAGGATCTTCAAGCCGCTACGCATCATTTTCTGGCCAATCGTTTCTTGTAACATCACGCTTTCGTGGCAGTGCGGACAAACAAACTGCTGACTTGATAAACGTTGGCGAAGTTCATGATGAGAGAGCGAAAACTCTTGATAACACTGTTCACAAATCACATTGATATGCTGATGAGTGTAGGGCATGGTGTTCTCCGAACAGTGAGGGTAAAGTGCGCATAGTATAGTTGGGAAGGTTGAATAAAAAATAACCACAAGTGGGTATATTTAGCCATTTTCGATATAAAAATCAGTAATGTTTAGCGCATGGAATACTAAAAAATGAAAAAGCCAGCACAGCGCTGACTTTCTCATGTATATGTATATAAAAAGGCTCGTGATTACTTGCCTACGAGTAATGCATCCTGCTCTGCATTTTCACGCTGCTGTTTGGTCAAGGCAAAGTATATGTAGCCGATGCCCATCAATAGACAGAATAAAGCGCTATTTCACGGTTGAACCAGATCATTGCAATTAAACAAAGGAGAGCTAATCCGAGTGCAATCGCTGGAACTACGGGATAGAAAGGGGCTCGGTAAGTCCGTTGTAACTCCGGTTCAATCTTACGTAGTTTGAATAAACTCAGCATGCTCATGATGTACATAACAATGGCACCAAAAACGGCTAAGGTGATCATCGCAGCGGTAAGCCCCATGCCTTGCAGTTCAATAATACCGTCACTATAGATTGCAATGATACCAATGATACCGCCAGCAATCGTCGCCCGATATGGCGTGTTGAAGCGGGATAATTTGCTTAAACTCTTTGGTAAATAACCGGCGCGAGATAGAGCAAAGAACTGGCGCGAGTAACCGAGAATGATTCCATGGAAGCTGGCAATTAATCCAAATAAACCAATCCAAACCAGCATATGTAGCCAATTAGAATGTTCGCCCACCACCATTTTCATCGCTTGTGGTAACGGATCATTGATACCCGATAGTTTACTCCAATCTCCAGAGCCGCCAGCAAAAATCATCACACCAAAGGCTAGAAATACCAAGGTAATGATCCCGCTTAGATACGCTTTGGGTATGGTTCGCTTAGGATCTTTGGCTTCTTCTGCTGCCATCGCGGCTCCTTCAATGGCTAGAAAGAACCAAATAGCAAAAGGGATCGCGGCAAATATGGCTGACACCGTGCTTAACGTAAAATGATCACTACCAGCCCAGCCGTTCGTCACAAAATTCGTTAGGCTAAACCCTGGTGAGACGACACCCATGAAAATCAGTAGCTCGCCGACCGCTAAAACGGTGACGCAAAGTTCGAACATGGCGGTTAATTTAACGCCAAGAATGTTGAGTACCATAAATACGAGATAGGCACCCAATGCGGCTAACTTGGGATCCAATTGAGGGTACTGTACGTTTAGATACGCGCCAATGGCAAGTGCGATAGCGGGTGGGGCAAATACAAATTCAATGAGAGTGGCAAAGCCCGCGATTAAGCCGCCTGTTTCGCCATAGGCACGGCGGCTATAAGCGAATGGACCGCCGGCGTGTGGAATGGCTGTGGTCAGCTCGGTAAAACTGAATATAAAACACGTATACATTAAGGCGACAATAATGGTGGTGACGAGAAATCCGAGCGTCCCTGACACTCCCCAACCATAACTCCATCCAAAATACTCCCCAGATATTACGAGACCCACCGCTATTCCCCATAAGGATATCGCTCCGAGTGATTTTTGTAACTTGGCTGTCATATCTATCTCCTGAAAACAATAGGGGTGACGCACGTCCGTGTTCCACCTTAAAGATCAAGTCGGCGACCAGTGTTGATCGCACTCACTTATCCCCAGATCGTTAGCGAAACCCATACCGACTTTGTGGTGCGACATGATTTTCAGATTGATGAGCGGTGTATGACAGGTTATAGGATATTTGTATCTAAAAAACCGCTTATAGATTTGATTAAAAAGAAAGATTAACTGGTACGAGTGATATCTCTCGCTCGGTGATACGTCGCCGATTGAACCAAGTTGAGACGCCAATACCATTGGATGCACTTTCATCGTGCATGATGTGATTAAGCAGCACGTTTTTCGCTCATGAGTGTGGCGAAGAAAGGGGCAGTAGAGGGCAAATAAAAGTCGGGAAATAAAAAAAGCCCTAAAACATAGGGCTTTTTTCGGTGTCGGAGGTTACCACAGAGAAAAAGGAGTATAAAAGGACTGAGGTAATCTGCGAATTTTTTAGCGTATCATACGTCCGATGCGTCGAACTTTACCGCCAAGTTTTACCAACTTACGTTGCGTTTCAGACAACATTTTCGGTTGATGTTCAGCAATCAGTCGATAAAGGTGATATAACGACACTTTACGAGCAATGCGCCAAACAGGGCTCCATGAACGATGACGTAAGGTTGCACGTTCAAAGTCGACTAATCCTAAGGTGCCATTTTCATCAACAACAATATCGCGGATCGGCATGGAGTGGCGAGCAACGCCAGCGCTTAGCATGTTATTCACAATCGTTGTTAATGTGATGATTTGTTCTGGTGAGAGAGTATGAGCCGACTCGCCAGATAAACGAGACATGCGTATCACGTGTTTTTGATCATCTACACCGTACAATACTGGAATGCCAGCAATACCTTGCAATCGTGACAACGCTTTTTTTTCGATTGCATAGCGACGAGGTGTGCTTGATTTCGGTTTAAAAAATTTCGTGACGATATTATCCCCAATTTTTAACAACATTTTATTGGTTTCATATACGCCGTCGATAACGCATTTATCGATTGTTAATTGAGAGTGTTGCATAGTTGAATAGCCTTATTTAAGAGTGCTTTTTCATCTAAAAGCTTTATCCATACGATGATGGATTTGATACTTTACCAAACAGTACGATGGTTTCACTTTATAAATAGACAACGTTGTTGCATCGTCGCGGTGCCTACTACATCGCTTCAATGCGGATTCGATTTAAATCGAATTTTGTGATGTTGATCTTACTCCTTTATGGGTAAGAGGTCTATTCGTATACATTTATTTACAATCAAATGAGATACGACTGCAGAATACACAGCGCAGTACTAACAAACTTACAGATAAAAACGAGATTACCGCCTGATCTGCATGAAAAAGGGACTCATGATAGCGTCTGACCGGGATGAATTGAGCGGTTGAGACTACGCGAAGGGGTGTCATCGAGTTACAGGTTCTCGTTTTCTGATGCATGACATTGCGAGTGCTTGGCGCCATTTATTGGGGAAAATTTCATCGGTCACCTTTGCAGCTATGGTTCATCAAGTGAATGAATTACTTCGCCTTTCACGATAATAAAACACGGCAACAAGCGGTTTATTAGCCCTAAGCGTGTTAGCATTAACTTTTAATATTGATTTAGCATAAATAGGGATAGTATGTTCGCCGCATTCATTTCTGCGATTTTACCTGTTTTGATTATCGCCTTAGTCGGTACGTTTTTAAGTAAAAAGACCCAGTATTTAGACGATCCCAATCTGCCTAAGCTTATTGTCAATGTGGGTATGCCAGCATTGCTGATGCATTCGATGCTCGGTGACCATATTGATTTTATGGGGATGGGAAAGTTAGTGGTCGCGGCCGCTGCGGCGTTACTCGCCATGGTGGTAATTTCGCTGGTGGTACTTAAGCTTATGAAACTACCAGCACGCTATTATTTGCCCGTCTTGGTGAATCCGAACACTGGCAATTTAGGCATTCCGATCGCTTATGCACTGCTCGGAGAGCAAGGATTAGCGGGGGCGGTGATTATTTCATCGATTATTGAGATCAGTCATTTTACGTTAGGTATCGGCATGATGTCTGGCAGTTTTAATGCGCGCCGTTTACTGGCAAATCCACCAGTCATTTCTTTGATTGTCGGCGCTTTGATTATGGGGACCGGTATTCCCATTCCAGCATTTATGTTGACGGTATTTAATATGCTCGGCAGCATTACCGTTCCGATTATGCTACTGATGCTCGGACGCTCGCTAGCACACATGAAAGTACATGAAGCCAAATGGGGGCGTTTGATATTTTTGGCTTGTTATCGACCGATGATGGGGATGTCCATGGCTTGGATAGCGGCTGTCGCGCTAGGGTTATCGCCTTTACATACCGCGAACTTACTGATTGCGTTTTGTATGCCAGTGGCCGTGCTTAATTATATTTTTGCTACGCGTTATAAAGGACCAGTGAACGATGTTGCTGGGCTCACGTTTTTAACGTTACCTACCGCGTTATGCGCGCTAGTCATCATTAAAATGTTTGTCATGAACTAACGAATAATAAATAGAGACGAGAATTATGATGAATCATCCAGCGCGAGCGTTTGCAAAGTACTATCACGGCGACCAGCAATATGGGTGTGACCCTTATATTTACCATTTGGATATGGTCGCCTTATTATGTATGCCCTATGGAAGTGACGCTGTAACGGTTGCTTATCTTCATGATGTAATCGAAGATACTGAAGCGAGTTTAGCGTTAGTGAGTGAGCAGTTTGGCGAATACGTTGCGGCTTGCGTGGCCATTCTTACGGATGAGCCGGGGGAAAACCGAGCGATAAAAAAAGCCCGTACTTATCAAAAAATGGCATTGGTCGGCAATGGGTTAGAGCTGGCGCTATTAGTGAAAGCTGCGGATCGTTTAGCGAACCTGCGTATGTGTAGTGTCACACAAGATGAAGATAAAATTGCGACGTATCAACGAGAACATCCGCAATTTGTGGCATCGGTTTATCGTCCAGATTTATGTGAACGTGTGTGGAACCAGATTCATAGTGTCATGGCGCAGCTTCCTAAGAGGTTATAGGGCAGATTTAAAGCAAAAGTTGCAGATAAAACCATCAAAATGTGATGTTTTTATGAACGCGTTGAAATTATCTTAAGTGAGAAAAGCATTAAGGGTCGCAAAATAATCACTTAACCGTTAGACTCACCCACAACTTTTTTCTCCTCCCCACCGAGAGCACTGGTGCTAATGCATCAATGTCGTTAATTCTGCTCTCTTGTTGGGCATGTGTACATCGAACAGGGTTGCTTTAATTCCATGAATAACCGTCATGCTACCTCAAAATTCTGCCGTAATATTTTGCTTGTAGGTCTAGTAAGTACTGGCTTGACCGCGTGTAATCAACCTCCTGAAATAAAGAAGATTCAAGGTTTTGCGCAAGGTACCAGTTACCACATTAGTTATTGGACCGCGAAAGAGATTGATAAGAAAACCATCAAAAAACAGTTTCAAACTAAGCTCGATAGTATCGATAAAGAGCTTTCTACCTATCGCGATGATTCTTACATTTCACGTTTTAATCAAAACACCAATACGAATTGGCAGCCAGCGTCTAAAGATTTCATTCATTTAATTGATTTATCACGCGTGATCAACCGTGATACACAAGGCTGCTATGATCCGACCGTATCACCATTATTCCAGTTATGGGGCTTTCAAAAAGGCACCTTAGTGGTTCCTACTCCGACTGAAATCGCGAATGTTAAAAAGCAAATTGGATTGGATAAAATTCAAGTGGATCATGATGGGATGCGGATACGTAAAACATTGCCACATGTTCAGCTCGACTTTTCTTCAATGGGCGAAGGCTACACCATTAAGCAATTAAGTCAGATTTTAGAATCTGATGGCATTCGTAACTATCTGGTTGAATTCGGTGGTGATATGAAAATTCGCGGCCATAAACCGGATGGGCAAAAATGGCGAGTGGCAATTGAACGTCCTATTCCGCTAGAAGACGGGGTTAAGCCATATAAAATTGTCACGATCAATGATGAGAAAGGGGTTACCTTGAACACCTCGGGCACTTACCATCATTCTTTTGACAAAGATGGTAAAGAGTACCCTCATATTTTGGATCCACGTACGGGTTCACCCGTCACGCACGATTTGTCTTCGGCATCTATCTTTAGTGATGATGCTGAAATTGGTGACGCATGGGCGACGGCGATGCTGTGTTTAGGCCCGAAAGTGGGTAAAGCGGTCGCACTACGCAAAAACCTTGAAGTGTTTTTCATTCGTGGTACAGAAAACAACGCGACAAGTTTCTCTAGTGAAGCGTTGTTGAAATCTCACCGTGTTAGCTTTGCCAAAGAAGACGCAAAGTAAGCGAGATATCGCCAATACGATTAAACGCTAAAAAAGCCCGCAGTGTGCGGGCTTTTTTATTTGTAGTTAGCAGTAATAGCACTCGCTAGTGAACATTAAAGATAGGCGAGACACCAAAGCCAGTTTGATGGAAGAGCACGTAGCTCACTAGCATTAACGTCACACCCGATAGAATCCGCAATGTGGGAGCCACCCATGGGAAGTGCTGACGATCGTCTTTGAGATAACGTTGCACAAACTGACGCCCAGAAACGGTGGCTAAAGCGATAGTCGAAGTGGTACAGGCGGTCCCCACCGACATAATCACCGCACTAAATACGCCCACCCAGTACTGATGCGCTAAGTTGGCAAAGAACAAGACTAAAATCGCGCCAGTACAAGGACGAATCCCAATACTCATGATGATCGCAATATATTCACGCACACTTTTCGCTCGGTTAATCTCATTTGGAGTGGCGATATGCTTGTGTCCACAACTGCAACTGCCATCTTCCTGTGGTTGATGCTCATGAGAGTGCTCATGGTGATGGTCATGATGGTGGTGAGAGTCGTGATCATGGCCGTGCTGATGAGCGTGTTTGCTACTGCGCCACTGCTTATAAAAGTAGCGCATGCCTTGATAAAAAATAATGGCCCCGATCAGCAATACACCGACATAGCTCAATGAGAATATCTGCCCTACAAATGCGTTCACATGGCGCATGGTTTGTTTGAGAACAAATAAAAATACCGAGACAACGCCAATCGCCACTAGTGCCTGCACCAAGGCGGAAACCACGGTTATCATCAACCCCATTTTTATTTTGGCCGGATTGGTCGCGAGATAAGTGCTGACAATCAGCTTGCCGTGTCCTGGCCCTAATGAATGAAAAATGCCATAGAGGAAGCTGACTTCAATAAGCGAATACATCGCTGTGCGGCTTTGCACCGAATCGTAAATTAGACCGCTAAGCTGATCCACAGATGAGCGTTGCCACTGAACACTCATGATGAGAATGTGAGGCCACATGCTATAGATAAAGTGAATGAGAATGGCGACGGTTGTCGTGACAACACCGATGGTCAAGGCGCGACTGAGTGTTAAATAGCGTATCTTTTGTGGTGGTGGCATTGAGTCTATGGCAGAAGAAGAGGGCGAACGCGGCTCATGGATATGCGACATAGAATGAATCCTTTCAGTGGCAGGTCAGTGTAAGTTTTTGAGTGAAAAGTTGACCCAATGTATTATCTGGATCGGCATCTGCCGGTAAGTCCGTCGCGTAGGCCACTTCTTTGGGAGTGGGGTTAGGCGCGATTATTTTGTATTGGCAGTGCTGGTGTAGCGCAGAGGACAGTTGAATGCTTTTTCGGCCTTTCCAAGACATATCGACATAATACGTTGGATCGAAAATGAGAAGCTTTAGCGGCGCTTTGGTGAATTTGAAAGGCTGTGTTAAAGGTAAGTCGAATGTTAATGTTGCTTTGCCACGGTGGGTGGTCAATACCGCATTACGTGCCGTTTTATAACGAATCGGTGTGGTTTTGTGTTGATAAAAATACGTGAAGTAGTGAGTGCTCAACATGTTTTTTATCATGTTATCGGCCAATTTTTGCATAGTGGCGGCACGGTGTGCCTTTGACATATCTTCGCCATCAAAAAGGTAAGCCGTTGTCATAGGATCAAATTCCCACTTCATTGAAAAACCGGTGATGGCTTGGCTATCGCCGTTTATTTTTGTAACCATATCGACCCAAGAGTGCGGGTGAGCGTGGGCAAAGGTGGGCACAAACGCTAATAACCCGAGCAAGGGTAACCAAGAGCGAGTAGGAAATAGTGTGAACGCGATAGCGCGTGATCTGGACCAGTCAAACAACACAGCAACTCTTATATAGTATTTACATCAAACCAAGTCCGAATGTTATAACATATTTTTTTGTAAAAGACAGTCAATCGAATGTCATCTTAGCGATGAGCACAGAGCCAGTCAGGAGTGCTGCATAAACTAACGATATAGGCTATTGTTTATACTCAGATAAAACCAAAGTTTTCAATGAGGGATAGGATGATAATGGACTGGTTACCTACCAAAGATAAACAATTTGCTCGCATGCTGACACGCACCAATATGCAAACGTACTATGAGCAGTACGGTATTCAGTGGGAGGACGCTATGTTTGATGCATCTTGGCAAAATTTTGATAATTTTGAGATTCATCTTGAGGGTAAATGCGTCGGCATCGTACGCTTTAGCGATGATGATGAAGCGATTTATATTCGCGATTTACAAATCAGCGAGCATTACCAAAATCAGGGAGTAGGCTCGGCGACCATTGAATTTGCCAAGCGCTATTGTCAGCAAGCCGCGAAAAGTGAGTTACGTTTGCGGGTGTTTGCAAATAATCCGGCAAAAGCGTTGTATGAACGTGTTGGGTTTGTGGTGGTTGGCCGTGATGACTCACTGGTGAGAATGGCGACACTGGTTTAATGCGTGTGAAAAAGCCAGCCGAGAGGGCTGGCTTTTTCAATGCGTATCAACAGTATTTTATTCTTTTGCCGCTTTTACGCGAATCTTACTTTTTTGGACCGTTTCCATGTTCAATGCGTTGATTGCACGAGTGGCATCATCGACATCAGGCATTTCAACAAAACCGAAGCCTTTAGATTGACCCGTCTCAGCATCCAAGACTAAATTACAGTGAGTGACGTCGCCATATTCTGAAAACAAGACACGGAGATCGTGCTCAGAGAGGGTGCGCGCTAAGTTGCGAACAAGAAGTTTCATAGAAAACCGTTTAATGAGTAAATTACCGCGTTATTATGGCACCTCACCTATGGAAAAGCGACCGATTATCGCTTGAGTGAGGCTTTATTCATGCTGAGTATTCCCGAAGAATGGTTGTTTTGCCTCTCGGTTTACATGTCTAGAATCACGAAAAGGTGATATTTCTTCAGAATTAGTTATAGCTAATGTTAACCTTACTTATTAAGTTGCAACTAATATTGAAGAAAGTTATTGTAATGGCTTGACCATAACATGGGGAAATGAACAGTGAACGACATTCAAACGATGCGTGAACAGTCAGAAGAAGTGTCGGAATGGCTGCGTATTTTAGCTCATCCAGAGCGTTTGATGGTGGTTTATCAATTGACGTCGGGCGAGTTAGGGGTCGGAGATTTGTTGAAGCATTCTAACTTGAGCCAATCCGCTTTTTCGCAGCACCTTACCGTTTTGCGTAATCATCATATCATTGAAGCTCGCAAGCGCTCTCAAAAGGTCTTCTACTCATTAGTGGATCATCGGGTCACGGACATCGTCAAGACTCTCAAGCACGTCTTTTTATAATCGTACATCGTGTGAATGGGTGGTGCTTGTCGCCATCCACTCACACGCTTTCCTGCCTCAGCGAGCTCAGTCTGCTACCGTTAATCGTGTGACAATGGGGCAATGATCGGATAAATGGTATTTGAGTACATCTTGGCGGGCAAAATGCTGTTGCTCGGCCGAGCGCATAACGACGTTACGGCTATGGATGATATGATCAATCAAGTGATGAAACGTCACGGTCCGTGTTGGTCGAGATGCAGAGCGAGCGATACATCGTGCCGTGGTATAGCGGGTTGATAATACGGGATGTGGCGCAGTATGAGCGGCCAAGTCTGCCCATAACCAATCACCAGGGTAGGCCAACTGATGGTTTATATCACCGAGGATTATATAGGCCTGCTTGTGTTTGATGCGCTGTTGAATCCAGTGATTAAGCGCCTGCCCTTGCTGCTTTAATACTCGACAACGCCGTCGCTGCGCATGATAAGCCGTTTTACAGCCGGCTTTTAAATGTACGGATAACATATGGATGTTTTCTTGCGGCAGTTGAAGTATCACATAGGTAGCAAAACGTAGTTTGCTGTGCGCGTGAGTGGGTAATAAATCCACATCGGTTGGATCGCTGGTGGCAAGCGAGCGGCGTATCGCAATGCCGGTGTATTGATTGACATCATCAAACTGGCGAGTCTTTTTATAACGCGACTGACGCCGGTCAGAAAAGTAAATCCGATAATCGTTACCAATCACCCGCTCTAGTGCTTGTGGGCTGTCAACTTCTTGAAACGCGATGATATCAGGGGCTGTGCGCTGGAGCTCTGCATTCATGGCTGCGTAATCTTTATGAGTGCGTGCCGGACCGAAACGAGAGGGGCCTAGTGTTAACCATTCCATATTCCATGTCATCACAGTAATCGGCTGAGCACTGGCGGTCGATGCATGCGTCAATACGGCCATGAGAGCGATGAAGCAACCAACAATTCTATTCATTCTAATTCTCAATAATATTGACTGTGATGAGCGTAATAACATAAATACATACTTGTCTAATAGTCGACAAGAAACTTTCGATCCATCTGTCATTATTGGCGATCTCTTGTTCGTGTGCAGGTGCTTGTTGATCTAAATCAAAACAGATTGAATGAGACCAGCGTCTAATGCTTTCCCTACATATAGTATCAAGAATGCTAAAAAATACCACATCCTGTACTGGTTGTGGTTGTCGCCTTCTAAAAAGGAGAACACAGTGGGACCGATAGTCATCAAGCGCGATGGATCACAAGCACCCTTTGACCCTGTCCGTATTCAAACCGCCGTTACCAGTGCTGCCAGTTGTCTGACCCCCGACATTACTCAATACGCTGAGCTCGTGGCTCAGCGTATTACCGAGCAATGCGCCGCGAATGAACGTGTTGCGATTAGCGAGATTCAAACCAGAGTCGAAAATGAGTTAATGCAGGGCCCATACAAAGTGCTGGCGCGTGCTTACATCGAATACCGCCACGACCGTGATGTCGCCCGTGAAAAGCAAAGTGCCTTGAATCGAGAAATCGAAGGCTTGATTCAAGAAAGTAACGCCGAGCTATTAAATGAAAACGCCAATAAAGATGGGAAGGTGATTCCCACACAACGTGATTTATTGGCAGGCATCGTTGCCAAGCATTATGCCAAAGCGCATATCCTTCCTCGTGACGTTGTCACTTCTCATGAGCGTGGCGAAATTCATTATCACGATCTGGATTATGCGCCGTTTTTCCCCATGTTTAACTGTATGTTGATCGACCTTAAAGGCATGCTGACCGGCGGTTTCAAAATGGGTAACGCGGAAATCGAAACGCCTAAGTCTATCTCTACGGCAACGGCAGTGACCGCGCAGATCATTGCTCAAGTGGCCAGCCACATCTATGGCGGCACCACCATCAACGGTATTGATGAGATATTAGAGCCCTATGTCAAAGCGAGTTATCAAAAACATTTAAAAGTCGCCATTGAATGGGACATTCCTCATCCGGAGCGTTTCGCCGAATCTCGCACTGAGAAAGAATGTTTTGATGCCTTTCAATCGTTGGAATATGAAGTCAATACCTTGCATACCGCCAATGGACAAACCCCGTTTGTCACGTTGGGCTTTGGGTTGGGGACCTCATGGTGTGCCCGTTTAATTCAGCAGTCGATTTTGAAAAATCGCATTGCTGGTTTAGGAAAAAACCGTAAAACCGCGGTATTCCCTAAACTGGTTTTTGCCATTAAACCGGGGGTCAATCAACGCCCTGACGATGACAATTACGACATCAAGCAACTCGCGCTAGAGTGTGCCAGCAAAAGAATGTACCCCGATATTCTCAATTATGACCGCGTGGTTGAGGTGACGGGCTCATTTAAAACCCCCATGGGTTGTCGCAGCTTTTTGAACCGTTATGAAGACAACGGTGAAGTGATCCACGATGGCCGCAATAACTTGGGCGTGGTTAGTGTCAACTTGCCACACATTGCCCTGAAAGCTCAAGGTGATCGTGATCGATTCTACGCATTACTCGATGACACCTTAGTTACGGCGCGTCGCGCGCTCGACTCGCGCATTGCCCGGCTTGAAAATGTGAAAGCGCGTGTCGCGCCCATTTTATATATGGAAGGTGCGTGTGGCGTACGCTTAAATGCCGATGATCCGATTGCCGAGATCTTCAAACATGGCCGAGCATCTATTTCACTCGGCTACATTGGTGTACATGAAGCAATCAATGCGCTCTTTGGCACCAAGACTCATGTGTATGACGATGAAACTCTGCGCCAAGAGGGCGTTCGCATGGTGCAACATTTACGCAGCGCTGTGGATGCATGGAAACAAGAAACCGGTTATGCCTTCAGTTTGTACGCCACACCAAGCGAGAACTTATGCAATCGTTTTTGCTCGCTCGATGCCAAAACCTTTGGTGTTGTGGAGGGGGTAACCGACAAAGGTTATTACACCAATAGCTTCCATTTGGATGTGGAAAAAGCGGCCAACCCGTACGACAAAATTGATTTTGAAATGCCGTATCCTGTTCTCTCGAATGGCGGCTTCATCTGCTATGGGGAATTTCCTAATATGCAGCGCAATATCGAAGCGTTGGAAAATGTTTGGGATTATAGTTACCGTAAAGTGCCTTATTACGGCACCAATACTCCCATTGATGAGTGCTATGAATGCGGTTTTACTGGCGAGTTTACCTGTACCAGCAAAGGGTTTGTATGCCCGAAATGTGGTAATCATGATACCGAGAAAGTCTCGGTGATCCGCCGCGTATGCGGTTACTTAGGCAGCCCAGACGCTCGGCCATTTAACCTTGGCAAGCAGCAAGAGGTTCAGCGCCGCGTGAAGCACTTATAATATGAACTATCACCAATATCATCCGGTGGATGTGGTGAACGGCGAAGGTACACGTTGCACCCTGTTTGTCGCAGGGTGCGAACATCACTGCAAAGGCTGTTATAACCAATCCACATGGCGAGTCGACTCGGGGCACTTATATACGTCGGCATTAGAAGATCGCATTATTGCCGATCTTTTGGATACGCGTATTCAACGCCGCGGCTTGTCGCTCTCTGGCGGCGATCCGCTGCATCCTGCCAATGTCTCCGCGATTGAACATTTAGTCTCTCGGGTTAAACGTGAATGCCCAGATAAAGACATCTGGCTGTGGACCGGATACACACTTGCTCAATTGAGTGACGCCCAGCGCGCCATCACCAAGCACATTGATGTACTCATTGATGGTAAATTTGAGCAAAGCCAATACGATCCAGAGTTACTGTGGCGTGGCAGTGCTAACCAAATCATCCACCGTTTTGATTTAAGTAAAAGCCAGTAGGGCGTTGGCGAAAAGCGACTTAGCGTTTTGACGCGTCTATTACGCTCCCGAACATCCACAGTAAAATACCCTAGGTGCAACGCACATTACCCATATGCGCCAACGGCTAGATTGCATTAATTCACATGCTAACTTTGACCGATATCAATAACCGACTAATTTTCCGTAAGTTAGCGACGTTTTATTACAAATACCATAGGAATGTCATCAAGGGGTTGGTATAAATATAAACGAAGTTGCTTATTGAGCTGAGGTGAGTCATCGACAGTAAAGCGAGTATTTGCGACGTAAACGAATCTCGCTGCGAAGGCGATTGATAAAAGGGCTGCAAGATATCGCACACTCGTTGTGGATATCTTATTTGCTGTATAAATACACAGTTTATTTTTTGGTTCGCCGATTTTTGGCTTGCTTTGTCTGAAAAATAATCATAAAAGTGCGTGTTTTGGCTGGTGGCTGGTAAAAAACTCTCTTAGTATCAATGAATAAGAATCGACGATCTAGAAATAATACGCTGTCGATAAATGACATAACGCGCATGCTCATTTTTCCAGTTTTGATTTTTGTAGATATAAGTAAAAATATATTATTATTCATAAGTTTAAAAGAGTTTTTGAGTGAATTTAAAAATGTGTAAACGCGCATGCGCACTATTAAAATGTTAGGGCTCCGTTCCGGAGAGTACAAACTAATAATATTGAGGAACAAATGTTTATTACTGAAATCGTTACATACGGAATTGAGCAAGGCGAATTCGAAGAAAAATATGGCCGTGAAATTTCTGACATTCAATCTTCCTTAGAGATGCTCAGTCGTGAAAGCATCGGTAAATCCAGACCTAAACGCGGGCCTCGGTATGACGATGATAATGATGATGTTACAACATGGAAAATGAAATACCTTTGGGAAGAGTTAATACAAGAGCAAGGCTGGAATGAATCAAGGGCGCATGTTGAAGGGATTGTTGGCAGGCGCTTTCCTATGAGAATGCTTGGATACTTAAAGGGTCGAGTTTCGTGTACATTTTCTACCCACCGAGACCACTTGAATAGATGGATGTACACGTATACTCCTCTCGCATTCAAGAATGGTTTAGTTGATATTCCAATAATGATATTGCCTACCCGCCAAGTCTATGAAGAATACTTTGAAGGCCGCCATATGGGAATGAGAGAAGAATTTGAGAGAATAGTTAGCGAATTAGTAGAGCTATCGCCTCTTTCTCACTCTCATCCTTTTGTTTTAATTGGAGCCTCCACTCAGTCATCGATTTTGAATTTTTACAGCATTGATTCTGAGAAAGGAATAGATAGCGAAAAAATAATTCTGGATAAGTCAATAGAGTTTCCGCCCGAGTTTAGGCAGGCAGGGCTTGGAATTCTTAATTATTTTGGAGAAATTGTTAGGGAGAAGTACCCAGATGAAAGTGCCAAAATACGAATAGAGCAGGATGGTTCAAAGGTCAGGTTGATAATTGAAGGAGAGGATGGGAGCAGGGAGATAATTGAGAAAGCTCTAGAAGAGTATGAGCTTGTAATAACTGGCCAAAAACCACCTGAATCGATCTTTGAAGACAAAGCAAAAGTGCTTGAATTGAAAAACGAACTTAGAATTGCAGAAGCTAGAATTGAAAGTCAAAGAGATATAATCGAATACCAACGTGAAGATATGAAAGAGCTCAAGCAGCTATTTGGCAACTCACTACTCTCAAATTCAACTGCTGGCATAAACTTAACAGTTGCACCAAACATTAATGTTTCCACAAGCCAGTCTAATACGATAGGCGTAGTCTGCGGCTTAAGTGAGGCCCTAGATGATGTTGAGCATTTGATTGTTGCTGGCGCGTCCGATCCAGAAATGACGCTACGACTTAATGACTTGTATGAGTCTATTGAAAATATAGAAGAACATGCTAGTACAGAAGTAGTTAAATCTTCGACAGGTCTAGAAAAATTGAAGCGGTTTTTAAATGAATCTGCCGAGGCAGGGTCAGCAGCGAATGAATTTTTAAAGAAAGTGTCGAATGGAGTCGAGATTGCGAAAGGTCTCGCAAAGAAATACAACTCTATCGCAGAATGGTGTGGTGCACCTCAGGTTCCTGAGGTCTTAACTAAGTAAAGCCCTAACAAGGCGCTGCTGTCGGACAAATTTTACGCTGCGCTCCAAATTTGCCGCAGAGCGCGGCGTTATAACTCAGGAGTAAATATGGAAGCATTCGGATCTTTAGCTACGATTATAGGTTTAATATGTAATTTTAAATCAGAACGTAGGGCTTCATCTGACGATGAATATAAAGAATTTGTTGAATGGTTGGATACTAAGCGTCATAAGTCTGTACTCAGTGAAATTGATTCAAATCATTTATTAAGCCTCAGCATTAAATCATTGTTAAACCAAAACCATGAAGTTGTTATTGAAAAATTATCTGGACTTGATAGATCGCTTATTCAATTGGCATCGCAGATCGATGGGCTAAAGGAGGTCGCAAACGCAATAGATCCAAATACTGAACTATCAGCTCAAGCTATATCAATAATTAAGCAGTTTATGAAATCAGAAGGGAGCTTCTTTCTTGAAATGAAAATGCTTGGTGGTACTTTGTACCACATCATGGATGGCAATGGTGGCATGCTTGATTACGATGAACCACGATTTCTTGACGATGACCTAAATCAATTATGTAACCTCGGTCTCCTACGACTAGACTACAATCCTAAAAATGAGCGGCTATTTCGTATTACTAGAGCTACAACTCGGTATATAGAACAGCTTGAAAATGAGTTATAACTAGCATTTAAGAGTGATTCGCAACGCTGGGCAGTTTCGGTTCGCTCAAGTATAGCCAAGCGCCGCTCACACCTTAATGCGGCGTTATAAAGCCAATTTAGGTCGTATAAAAATAAGAGAAGCATATGGAAAATAAGCAATTTCTAAGTCAGTTGTTTTTGGAGAATAGTCAGTTCATATTGGTTGGTTTGACTGGAAGAACTGGTTCTGGATGTACTACGACAGCAAATATTTTAGAAAGTAAGAACCCAAGTTTTCCTTCGCCGGAGCATTTAGATGGCTTTTACTCAGGTCTTGATGTTAATCGCTATAGAATAGTTAAAAAGTATGCGGAACAGCACTGGAATAATTTCTATTCTATAAAAGTTAGTGATTTGATCTCGACCTACCTCTTGAGTTTGTCTTCTGCTCATGCAGCTAAGTTTATTGTTAGTAATAGCCTGACTGAGATGGATGAAAATTTAGTATACCAAAAATTACTTAGCGGATCTTTTTCTAGAAACAGGTTAGTGACTAAATATAGTACTTTACTTCATAACCTATTAGATCACTCAACGGAACTTAATGTAACGGACAAAGAAGCAGTTGACTTCATTCGTATCTTAACGTTGATTAGAAAGTTTACTCGAGATTTCAAAGAAGATTTAGAAGATATAAATCGTGGCTTATATGTTTCAACTTATCAAGCATGTGGTAATTCAATTCGAAAAACTGGCAGCGTTCAAAATAACTATGACAACGCGAAATTTGAGCCTGCATGTGTTTTCCACTTACCAGAAACGATCAATCGAATTATAAAAATGATTCGTAAATTAACAAAAAATAAGGCTTACATTGTAATTGATGCTATCAGGAACCCTTATGAAGCTAAGTTTTTTAAAGACAGGTATGCAGCATTTCATTTAGTGTCTATTAATGCTCCTGATGAGCACCGTAGCAAATATATGCAACAACTTCATAAGTTTTCTCCAGACCAAATAGATAATATTGAAAAAATCGAGTCCGGTAAATCCGAGGGTGATTACGTAAAGTTCACGACTCAAAATGTAAAAAAATGCATTGAAATATCAGATATCCATGTTTTCAACCCCAAGAATGAATTTGATAATAATAACATTTTAAAAGCTCAGATAGTTTGGTACGTTGCGCTAATGCAGCACCCTGGACTTATACCACCATCGTCAATGGAAAGGGTTATGCAGGTTGCATATACAATGAAAATGAACTCTGGTTGTATTTCAAGACAGGTTGGTGCCGTTGTTACTGATAAAAATAATTCAATAAAGTCAGTTGGTTGGAATGACGTTGCGAAAGGGCAAGTGCCATGTTCTATGCGTTCGCTTAATGGGCTAATAGAAGAGTTTGATCCGATAACATACAGTAACTATGAAAGAAACAATCAGAAATTCCGATCTAGAGCGAATGAGCAACTAATAAAAATTCGCGAAATAAATGTCAAAAACCAAGTTTTTGATGGACATAATTTATCTTACTGTTTTAAAGATATTCACAATAGTTTAGATAAAAAAGGTAACCAAGTTCACACCCGAGCTCTACATGCTGAAGAAAATGCTTTTCTACAGCTAACAAAGTATGGCAGCAGCGGTATTGAGGGGGGAAGCTCTACACTACTGCAAGTCCTTGTGAATTATGTGCAAAGAAAGCTTACCAGTTAGGGATGTCTGAAATTGTTTACATTGATCCTTATCCAGGCATAGCTAAAGAGCATATCATTAATATAGGAGACAATGTGCCGGAACTTGTTCAATTTAGGGGTGCTATTGGTAAAGCGTACCACCGACTCTATGAACAGATTTTGCCTATTAAGGATGAAATTGGGCACATGATGGCTTTATAACAAACGAGTATGGTGTCAATCACTAATTTTTAGTCATATTTTCTTTCCACAGAGTGCCGTCTCTGAACATTGAATTCAGGATCACAACCATCTTTCTAACACAGGCGATGATGGCTACTTTTTTGGGTTTTCCTGTCTGAAGTAATCGCTGATAGGTGGATTTAAAAACGGGGTTAGATTGCATAACGGACATCATTGCAATATACAAAACGGTTCGAACTTGAGCTCGTCCACCTTGGATGATTCGCTTACCTTTGTAGCGACCACTTTCTCGAGTGATGGGAGCAACACCAATCAAAGAAGCGGCTTGTTTATTGTTGATATAACCGAGCTCAGGAACATTGCTAATGATGGCCCAATAAACAAGGTACCCATACTAGAGACAACATCGATGTACTATATTTTAGATACCGTTCCTTCAGAAGCCACCATCAATCAGGTGCGTAATGGGCTGATTGAACATAATACGCCCTTTTTACAGGGAATCAGTCAATCTGTTGTGGGGTATTATGCCTACAACGCGGATGAAAAAGTGGGCGGTATTATTGCCGATATTTGGAAAAAATAAACAAGACACCCATATTATAAAGTAGTGGATTTGGCTTTCTTCCCATATTTATCTTTACCGTGGTTTTCTATTATCAGCGTTGCTTTACTTTGAACAATACATTGACAGCCTAATTGAAATTTCCCGCTCTTAAGTCAAGCGATTTTGCACGAATGAATATCGCGAATCGTGTACAAATTAAGCTGTCTTTTTAAGTGAGTCATTTTTGTTTTGGGTTGTGATTATTTTCGGTCGGTGTTGGTAATAGCGGGTCAGGTTGGTTTGTGGGCCCACAGTAATATGGGGGGGCGGTTCAAATTCGCTGGTAATAGTGAGCCAGTTGTCTGATGGGATATTCAGCTGTTGTCAGTATTATGGGTGTCTTGTTAGTAGCTTATTGTTAGCGCTTGTGGAATGGGCGGGAACGAGTGATGCAAAGACAAAGATCGAGTGATACAATGAAAAATAATGGTTAGTTGTATGGGTTACAATTATGAGTGGTATCAATAGGCTCGATATAAAGCAATTAAGGGTGCTGCAGTTGCTGCTGCAAGAGCGTAATGTATCTCGAGTGGCCAATGTGATGGGGTTAACGCAACAAGCGGTCAGTGAGCAGTTGCGTAAGTTGAGGAGCACGTTTGACGATAAACTGTTCATAAGAACCAGTAATGGCGTGGTACCGACATCGCTCGCAGAATCGTTAGAAGCCCAAGTGAATCAGGTGGTTCAAGATATTGAGGCACTGTTTCCAGACCCTACTTTTGAGCCGTCGACACTCGAAGGCGTGTTTCACATTACCGCCTCTGACTATGCGCTTATGACCGTTTTACCTGCGCTGTTGGATGCCGTTAACAAGGCGGCACCGAACTTAAAAATCATTGTACGAGATTTCGAGTTAGACGCGCTCAATAAGCTCATGTTGACAGGCGAAGTGGATTTGGCCATTTCCTTTCCACACTTTATTCCAGACACTTGCCCTTCGAAGTTATTGTTTCATGAGCAGCATGTCTGTGTGGTCTCAAAACACTCTCCTTTAGCGGGGCAGAAGTTATCCATTGAAGCGCTTGCCCCTCATCCACAATTGATTATTTCACCTTCACGTGCCAACTTGAAAGGCTCACACGATCGTTGGTTTGACGAAAAAGGTTTACACCGTAACGTTGTCATGTCCATCCCTAGTTTTTCGGCGGCACCGAGCATTATTGGTGCGTCCCATTTGGCGTGTTTTCTACCGTCACGATTGTTACCCAACGATCACTTAGCCAAGGTGGAGCTCGATGAATTACCGCCTTGCTTTGATGTAATTGCCGCTTGGCATCAACGTTCGTCTAACAGCCCTATTTTAAAGTGGGTGCTGGAGCTGATGGATGAGATGTTTGTCGAGCCTCATCACCTAGAACAAACCCCTTAACGGTCTAGAAATCTTAGCCGGCGGGCTGTATGTGGGAAAATACTTGTATCAGATACAGTCACGAGTTGTTTCCATCTACGCTGCCTTCTTATTATCATCCCCATAAATCGATACACACAGCCACCGCGAATCACGGTGGCATAGCAGGTCATCGTCCATGAAGATCAATTCGAGTGACGAGCCGATAGGAGTGATATGAGCACTGATAATTTTTTCGTTGTCGCGCGTGAGCCCGGCGCACAAAACCCAGCGATCCCAACGTGGGCCAGCCGAGTAGACAATGCATTTTCGTTAAAGCAAGGCACATCGAATGTGTCGCGCATCGATCATCCTGACGTTCCGGGCGCGTATCAATTATTCAATGTCTTGGATGAAGCAGAGGTTCAGCAATTTATAACGTTATCTGAATCATTGGGGTATTTAAAAGATGCCGCCGTTTCCTTACCAAGAGACGTTCGGCACAATGACAATATCACCATCGTCGTGGACGATTGCACTGAGCGCCTGCTGTGGTCTCGTATCGCCGATGCCGTGAACCAAAATCTCGACATTTTTGATGGCAAGAAACCGGTTGGTATCAATACACGTTTTCGTTTTTACCGATACCAAGAAGATGACTTTTTCAAGTTTCACGTTGATGGCGATTGGCCGGGGTCAAAAGTCGTTGGCGACGAGCTCATCACCGATGCCTATGATGACAGATACAGCAAAATGACTTTTTTAATCTTGCTGAATGATGATTTTGAAGGCGGCGAAACGAGCTTTTTAGTGAATCAGGACTCGCCTGAACAGCCTGTAAAACGTGGCGACCCGACCACAGAAGTGGATGTTAGAACGCCTGCTGGCGGGGTTTTGCTGTTCCCTCATGGACGCCACCCACTGAGTTACATTCACAGCTCTAATGCCATAACGAAAGGCACTAAGTACATCATTCGTACCGACTTGCTGTTTGAATGGTAACAACGTTACAAACTAGCCCTCTTGTCCGTAAAACAAGAGGGCTATATGAAAGCCCGACTCGACGCCGCACTTTTTAATATGGTGCATTGAGCAGAATGCTGATAATCTTCTTACATACAAATAGTTAACTGTACGCGTTTTCATTGGTTCACTGAGGTGGATGCGTATGCGAACTAGTACGTGTTATATGCTTGGAGCTAATATGCGATATGTTGAAGTTAAAAGTAGCGAAATTCCGCTCAATCTATTGCTTGAAGCTGATCCTTCTGAAGTTAATATCGCTTCATATTTATCTGACTCATGGTGCTTTGCTG
>JBQGON010000016.1:0-35704 GCA_052087065.1 Vibrio sp.
TATTGTTATTAAATGCAGGTGTGGTCGTTGATTTAATGGGCATAGAGAAAACCATGCAAGATAAAACCATCGGCTATCTTTACGCCGTGGTGTTTGCTGTACCTGCATTTTTGCTGTTCCAAGCGTTTCGTAGTTATACCGATGGTATGGCGTTAACCAAACCGGCAATGGTGATTGGTTTTATCGGTTTGTTATGTAATGTGCCATTAAACTGGATTTTTGTTTATGGCAAATTTGGGGTTCCAGCATTTGGTGGCGTCGGGTGTGGTATTGCGACCGCCATTGTCTATTGGATCATGTTGGCTCTGATTGTATTTTATGTGATCACGTCCAAGAAACTCGCTCATATCGAGGTGTTTCACGAATTTCATAAACCGCAATGGAAAACACAGCTCAACTTATTTAAGCTTGGTTTCCCGGTTGCCGCGTCGATCTTTTTTGAAGTCACCTTGTTTGCGGTTGTCTCATTACTGGTCGCTCCACTTGGCCCTATGGTAGTCGCCTCTCACCAAGTCGCGATTAACTTTTCTTCCCTGATCTTCATGCTTCCGATGAGTATTGGTGGCGCAGTGTCAATTCGCGTGGGTGGTAAATTAGGCGAAGAAAATTTACGCGGTGCGACCATTGCATCTAATGTTGGCCTTATTGTTGCGGTGGGAACGGCTGTTATTACCGCGACACTGACCGTCATTTTGCGCCACAATATTGCCGAACTCTATACTGACAACGAGCAAGTGATTACGCTAGCAATGCAATTACTCTTATTTGCCGCGATCTATCAATGTGCTGATGCCGTGCAAGTTGTCGCGGCTGGCGCACTTCGTGGTTACAAAGATATGAATGCGATATTCATACGCACTTTCTTCGCGTATTGGATATTGGGATTACCTATTGGCTACATTTTAGGACGAACTAATCTCATCGTCACGGCAATGGGCGCCAAAGGCTTTTGGTTCGGATTTATCATTGCGCTGGTCGCTGCTGCGGTATTGCTTGGCAAACGCTTACATTGGTTACAGAAGGCCGGTGGAGCTGAAAAAATGGGCTATGGCTGCAATAATGAATAATAAATGAATGACTATGGATTCATTCACATTTCAATCCACTTGTGCACATTAAGAGGAGAGCCGAGCAATGAAACGTTCTATCCGAATGGTATTTGGTTGCTGCGCTCTCCTGCTTTGTTCTTGTCAGTGGCAAAGCTCCTCCCCCATAACAGAGCAATTCAGTACGTATTTGAAGCGGGTTGCGAATGTGCAAAACGTCAGCCCTTTATCCTTACCCAAAAATTTCACAGCAATGTGTTACCCAGTAAACGCAAACTAGTACAACCGATATCGTCAGTCTCTTTGGGCCTACTCGACAGTTATCAGTTTCGCCAATGTGACCTATTCCATTTAATAGCGCAGCGCAACTCCATCTTAGGCAAAGTCCAAGATGAGTTTCGTAATCTCGATTATCAATTGCAGATCTTACATGGCCTTCGACAATGCGGTCAAAATACAGAGATAAGCACGAAATTTCGCAAAAAAATTCATGCCTTAGAATTGGCTAAACAACAATACATCACCCAACATTGGCAGAATTTTTTGTACACCAGTGACGTAATGAGACATCAACTTAATGCTCAACGGTGGTATCAACAACAACGTGATTATGGAAAAACCCCGCGCGCGTTAACGCAGCTCGCTCGTGTCCATCACTGGATAGCCAAGCGTGACTGGCAGCAAGCGCCCCCCACCATCACGGCCTATCAAGAGACCTTAGACAAACATCCTCTGATTGGTGACTTGCTCTACTCAATGCAACATTCAACACAATGGTTAACGATAGTGACGCGACAGCTACGTAGCAACGATACGCAAATTTGGTGTGGGCAACACGCCGATAAAACGCGCCTAGAACACTTACGTAATGTCTTTCAACGGTTTTTTATTGGTGACATCCAGCCGTACTTGTCACGTATTGATGGGGCTTACCTAGATATTGAGCAATCATTATCTTTGTTTACTCCCTTAACTCCAGATATCAATACAGCGAATACCCCAGCCTACTACTCGCTCCCAATGGTAAAAACACATCACCAGTTTCGCCAAGCGATCGCTGCCCATATACAATACTGGCAAGATCTCTTCAAACGTTGCGCTGTTACCGTTGGCCATCAATAGTTCGGCTCACCGACCTATCATTCGACTAGTCGTCTCGCCGAACCCGTAAAAAACGAGCAAATCTTGGTTTTCCGGTATGCGTCATGCCATTAAAACGAAAAGTCACGGTACTACCGATGGTTGGTGGGTGACGACGTTGTTGCGCGGTCAAGCCGCTGCCCAGATAAAAAACTTCACCATGAGCATCTCGCACTTTTAGCGAGCCCACCACACCATACCAACGCCCTTTACCGGGCTTATAGCCAATAACCGTCGCTTCTGCATCCGCAAACCGTTTCATTTTTAATAACGCATCACTGCGCCCCGGATGATACTCATCTTGAATCGACTGCAGCATAACGCCTTCGCCTTGCTGCGCGTCAATGTGCGACAACGCCTTGACGAGTTGTTGGTGTGATTGAACCGGTTGATGCCTTACTCGCTCAACATGCGGGCGTTGAAAAGCATCGACCCAGTTTGCTAGCTGAGCATAACGTTGCGGATACAAGCCCTCGGTATGAGGCATATCAAAGACCATCCAACGGATCCTGCGCCACGCTTTTTCATCTGGCTGTATATCTAATACTGTATTTTGCACCACATTGAAATGGCCGCGTCCAGCCCAAAGCTCACCTTCTATCCATGCGTCAGGCAATCCAGCGGTGAACCAGTCAGGAGCATGAATCTTTTTCCCTGTACGAGTCAGCAACTCGTGACCATTCCAAATGGCTCGAATACCATCGTATTTTTCACTGAACCAATACTGCTGAATTTCGATAGATTGGCGATATTCATTGGCCAGTGCGACGTCAGGTTCGCCAGTCTTCGTGGCGATGTTTAACGCTGACGATGGCGCGCTGATTAAACAGGGAAAAAGCGACCACAACGATATCGTTATAGCCTTAGATGTGAAGCGTTTCATCACGAGCACCTTTGAATGTTGAGAGGAACCATCAGTATAAATAGCGCGTTCCCAGAATAATCCAATCATGTTTTTAGACGCGAAACATCTCGAGAATAAAAACGGTGTTCATGAATGATGTTACGATCGCTTTCGATTGACCTCTCATATTTTATGAGACGTTCATAAAAAAGCCAATGACGATAGCGTTCATTGGCTTTTTTGGATAAAGACGACAGTATGACGCCAGCTAAGAGGTTTGTCTTTGACTTAATCGCTGCAAATGTTTTAAGTATCTAATCCAGCTTTTTGCTTCAGCGGATGGCTGAACACGATTGGCATAATAGGCTTGCTTCAGCGCATGATCCACTCGGTGAAGTTGATAAAGAGCTCGCGTTCTTGCTAACGCAATCTCGGCTTTAAGCTGCGGATCATCAATTTTATCTAATACAGCTAACACCGATTGATACTGACCTTGTTGCAGCATAAGTTGCGCCACCTGCCAGCGGTATTTCTTGTCACGTTGGGCGGCGAGTTGCCAGGTATCGATAGCCTTATCCCAAGCTTTAGCACGTTGCCAATACTGCGCTTGAGTGACCAACAACTCCGTATCATTCGCCAATCCTTTTATCGTACTCATCACCTGCGCTGCGCGTTCAGGAATCCCATTTTGAGCATAAAGCTGAGCCAATAATTGAATATCATGTTGCTCAAACTCAATACCTTGTAGCCGCGCTAGGGCCAGTGAATCGAGTGCATCCGCATTGTGCTTAATCCGCATTTCTAGGTTGACTAATTGCATCCACCATTGCTTTTTATCAGGCTCGAGTATCAAAAGTCGTTTTAAAGTGCCAATAGCGGAACGCCACTGGGATAACTGTAATTGTGCACCAACTTTTAACGACAGCGGCTGCACTGCATCAGGCATCCCCAATTGCTCATAATGTTGTACACCAGTGAGGGTCTTTCGCCATTGACTCAACTGATAATGAATCTGGCTAATGCGCAACCAAATTTGATCCGCTTTGTGATGCTTCGGTAAGCGCTGCGCTAAGAGATAATATTGCTTTAATGCTTTCTCATACTGTTTATCAGTCAGCAAAACATCGGCCAACATATGCCTAGTTGACCACATTGACTGTGGTTCTAGATCTTCAGAATCAACCGCTAGAGTCAGTGCCTTTATCGCCGGCTTGATCTGTTCATTTTGCCAATAAAAAATGCCCAACATGCGAGCCATGTAGGCGTGATCATAGCCACGCTTCGGCAATGGTAGCAAGATATCAATCGCTTGCTCATAGCGCTCTTTGTCGGCTAATTTTTTGGCTTTCAATGCCTTTACCGCCACTTGAGGGCTCAAATTTGCAGCGACAGTCGGTGCAACTGAAGTAAGCACGCCAGTGATGATCAACAGTGCGGTTCGTAACAATACGTGTGTTTTCATCATTTTGTTAACCTAAATTGTAACTTAACCGTTTGCCCAGGCTGTGAGACAGCCTTACCGTTCACTTCTTTCGGTTTATACTTCCATCGTTTTAATGCAAGAATGGCCTCGCGCTCAAACATATGCTTGGGTTTCGCTTTGATAATATTAATATCAACTGGCTTACCCGCGGCATCAATAGTAAATTTCAGTAATACGAACCCCTCAACACCACGTCTTTGCGCCCGTGAGGGATAACGAGGATTAACCCGATACATTGGCATCGCCTGCTGATTCACCTTGATATCACCGATTGTTGGGGCATTGACGTTGATCCCCGATATTGCCGTGTCTAACCCCAACGCCTTAACGGAAATCGGAGAAGCGTGCGGGGATGCATTCGGTGAAGACGCCCGCGATTTTTGGTGAACGACTTTCTCAGTCTGCGGCGGTTTCGGCGTTTCTGGTTTCGGCGGTGGTCGACGGTCGCGGCGATGAACCGCTGGCTCTTTTTCCACCATCATCATATTAAAACGAATAGGATCACTTTTATCTGGCGCTTTTGAGCCGTTGTGTGTCATCCATGCCATCAACATAAATAATCCAAACGCGACGGCTAACGCCACTGGCAAAGCGACAAGAAATCGACGCATTACTTCTTCTCCGCCGCCAATGCAATCTGCTGAATACCGGCCCCTTTCGCCGCATCCATCACCTTGACCACGGTGCCATTGTAAGCATGCTGGTCGGCTTGAATTACTAATGAGGCTTTGGGTTTATCCAAGCGTAACTGTTCGAGAGCCGCTTGCACTCGCTCAATATCGACACGACGTTTATCGATGATCACATCATTGGCATCCGTAATCGCAACAAAAATTCCCGCGTTCTTCTGACTTGCAACGTGAGACGCCGTCGGCCGATTTACTTCCACACCGGATTCAGTCACAAATGAGCTAGTCACAATAAAGAAAATCAACATTATAAAAACAATATCTAACATCGAGGTTAAATCAACCTGTGCTTCTTCTTGCTTAGATGGTCGTCGACCTAATCTCATCGCTGACTCCTTAATGCTTTTTCCAATTTAAATTCAGTCATTTCACACTTTTTCACTAATCGAGAATGAGCAAACAGGCCAGAGAGCGCGGCCACCATGCCCGCCATGGTGGGCAGTGTCGCCAATGAAATACCAGAAGCCATTTGTTTAGGATCGTTAGTACCCAGCGTTGCCATTACATCAAACACCGAAATCATCCCAGTCACCGTGCCCAACAGCCCGAGCATCGGACATAAAGTCACCAACACCTTGATGATGCTGAGATTTCGCGTTAGCCCTCGATGGGCTCGGTCTAACCACGCGGTACGAATAGCCAACGCATACCAAGAGTCATGGTCTTGGCGTTGCTGCCATTGCTCAATCCAGTGCTGACGTTGTTTTGGAAAAGCGCATAACAAGAATAAGACACGCTCTATCACAAGCAGCCAGCACACCACCACAACCGCTGCCAACCACCATAAAACGATGCCACCTTGCGACATGAACTGCTCTAAGGGTTCTAGTAAGCTCTGAAAATATAACAAGATACTTTGATTTGCCATTCTTGCCTTCCTTACGCTTTTACAGACGCAAGGCCATCTTTTTCTGCTTGCTCAGCGACCATACCAATTCCCTGTTTTTCCAGAATATTACGGATAATCTCGGCTTGAGAGCTCAAGACATTATGGCTCAGTAGTAAAGGGATAGCCGCAACTAACCCAAGCACAGTGGTGACCAAGGCCATCGATATACCACCAGCCATGACTTTAGGATCACCATTACCAAACTGTGTAATCACTTGGAATGTTTCAATCATCCCGGTGACGGTTCCTAGCAAACCTAGCATTGGAGCTAATGCCGCGAGTAATTTTAGCATCGACAAACCACGCTCTAAATGCGACTGCTCGTCGACCACCGCTTCCAATAAACGCAATTCCAGCGCTTCAACACTGCGCGGCTTCTCTTTGTTATAAACAGACAATACTCGCCCAAGCGGGTTATCTGTCAGTGTTTCTGGATGACTCAATTGATGATTAATTTGGCGGCGAGCAAGGAATAAACGAATGCCACGATAACCAGCAATCCCCAACCCTGCGAGGAGTAACACAATAATGATATTACCAACAGCGCCACCCGCTTTTAAGCGATCAATAAAAGTCGGTTCATTGGCCAGTTGCTTGATCAAAGTCCCTTGTGATGGGTCAAGTGTCATCGATACCACGCCACCGTGTAATAACTCGTTCGCTGAAGACAGAGTTGGACCATCATCGGGTTGGTGAGCGTATCGGTTAGCCTCATGCGAGGCGTTATCCCAGTTGACATAACCTTGCTTGGTGATTAGTGCGAAGGCACCAAGACGCAGCGCCTTAATTGACTGCGTTTTACCTTCACCATTGACATAATCGATTGTCACTGGAGCCGCCTGACCACTCGCTTTAATTTGCGACTGCATCGCATGCCATAAGCCTGTTAATTGCTTCATAGAAGGCAATGCACGAGCCGACACAATGTCATTAACGAGCGCCATATCGTGCTGACCATCGGCACCGGTCACCGATTGTGAGAGATCTTTCGCAACTTCTTTCGCATTTTGGCGGATTACGCCAAAAACTTCACCAAGCGAGCCGGTGGCTAAACGCAGCTTTTCTTCTCGTTTCGCTAATACATCTTCGTTTTGACTAAACGTTTTGGAGAGGTCATCAGCTTGTTGCTGTAAATTATCGCGTAACGCAATCAACTGCTGATGCTGCTTTTGCAGTTTTTTCTCTTGCGCTTTAAAGTCACGTTCACGCTGCACGTTATGCGCCTGCTGCGTTTGCTGCTCAGCACGTGCTTTATCTGTTAGATCAGCTCCATAGGTCGCAAAGGATGCCATCGCGGTCATGCTGGTCAGCGTGAGTAATGTGAACAAGGATTTAGTCGTCATGAAATTACTTCGCCTCCGCAGTATTTAAAGACACAGGTAAAGATAGAAAAGACGGAGATTGTTTTTCTTTTGCGACATTGAATGCTTGGTCAATGCCCTCTTGAGCGTCACTATCCAATGTTTGCCACTGATTCGCTTTTACATTCCATGTCCAATATTGACTTCTATTTAAATTACGTGCCACCAGCGAGAGACGGCCGAGATATAATACTTCAACTTCAATCTGTGCATCATCAACGGCAATGCGCCCACGATAAGTGCCTAGCTTAGTACCGTAATCCAGTTCAATCTGATACGCCTCTAAGATACGCCGAAATTTCTCCGCTTCAGATACATCCGCACGAGGCATCAGTTGTTTTAACTGCTGTAGGCGATGCTGACGCGTCTTTAAGCGTAGCGGTTTGTCTTGTTTAATTTGTTGTTCTAAGCCATCCAGCATTTCATACATCAGCGGGACAATGCCTTGTCGTGTCGTTTTTACATCCGCTATTTGTTGGTCAATACTCGAGATTTCTTTCTGCTGGCTTTTCACCATGGCCTGCACGTGATCACGATATATACGTAGGTTTTTGGTTTCTTGTTGCAACTGCTCGATTTGTGCCTTGAGTTTTATCGCTGACTCGGCACTCTGATCAACCCGCTGCTGACTGTGTGCAGAGGTCTGATTCGTTTTCTGTTCAATCGATTTTGCATTATCGATGGCACTTGCCGCACAAGGAAAGGCATAAGCTAGCGCAACAATGGCTAAGGTCGGTTTTATCATGGTCATCATTTTGGTTGGTTATCGAATCGATTACTTTATTTGATATTGATAAACACTCTCATTATCAAATAGATTTGAATTCTAACGTGTTTTAGAAAAATCTACAATAAACCTTTGTACATTCGTATTTCTATGCATTGGATCGCTTGCAAACCCATTCAAGTCGTTGATAATGGCGTCTAACAAAGGAGTTTTACCATGAATGTATTCAAAACCATCAGTTTGACTCTATGCAGTCTACTTTTATTGGTTGGCTGTACCGGCAAACCGGATAATATTGATCCAGTGACCAATTTTCAGCTCGATCGCTACCTAGGACACTGGTATGAGATCGCGCGACTCGATCATAGTTTTGAAAGTGGCCTATCAAATGTGACCGCGACTTATCGCATGAACAACGATGGCAGCGTCAATGTAATTAATCGCGGATATAACAAAGAAGATAAAGAGTGGCAACAAGCCGTGGGTAAAGCGAAGTTCGTGAAAAGTTCCGACATCGCCCATTTGAAGGTTTCCTTCTTTGGCCCTTTTTATGGCAGTTATATCGTTTTCTACCTAGCACCAGACTACTCAATGGCACTGATTACCAGCTACAATCGTGATTACTTTTGGTTGCTATCACGAACGCCAACCCTATCCAAAGAGAAAATGGCAAAAGCACGTGAACTAGCAGAACAAGCGGGATTTGATCCAAGCCAATTTATTTACCCTTCGCAAACGCCGATCAATCTGCAATAAAATTTCTCTGGCCTCGTAATAAAACTCTCCCGCAAGTTGCACCTGCGGGAGAGTTTCTCTATATCGATGAGGTGGCAGTGAGGCCGTTCTACATCGCCAGCCCTGTTGTTTCTGTCACCATCACCATATTACCATGCATCTCTTGGGCAATCGCCAACATGGTCTCGGTCTCTTCATCGGTAAACGGGTGAATCAATACCTTTTCTATACCTTGTTGCCCAATAATCACTGGCACGCTCATCACCACATTGTTGATACCGTACTCTCCTTGTAGCAGCGTTCCAACGGGTAGTACGGACCGCTCATTAATCACGATCGCCTGAATAATACGAAATACACTCGCCGCAATACCATGCGTGGTATTGTGCTTGCGACGAAAAATCTCATACCCCGCTTGCTTCACCGACTCGAGTATTTCATCAGCGTCAATGCGATCGAGATGATTGGCATCACAATAGTAATCGGCGGGTTGGCCTGCGATACTAATCAAACTTTTGGGCGCAAAGCAGTGGCTACCATGCTCACCGAGTACATAACCAAAGACGTTTTTCGGATCGAGATTGACCCGTTCAGCAACAATCGTCATCAGCCGAGCAGTATCGACGACACACCCTGCCGAAATCACTCGTTCAGATGGGAATCGCGTATTGGCAATAATACTATGTGTCACAATATCACACGGGTTCGAGACCACAATTAAGACAGCATTGGGCGAGACTCGCTCGACATTATTGGCGATCTCGACACCTATCGTGCTATTGGTTTCAGCCAGATCGATGCGATTTTGTCCGGCTTTGATTTGCGCGCCCGCGGTGATCACAACAATATCGGCACCCAGCATATCCATATAATCGTCACTGGGGGTAATGCGTGTATTTTTGGTAAAGGTCAATGCGGCCGTATGGCGAAAGTCAAACACTTCCCCTTCTGCTCTTGCAATATTACGGTCAAGTAAGACAAGTTCGCTGATGCTACCCAGCGTTAATAAGTAGTTACAAATACCAACTCCAACCGCCCCAGCGCCAATAATCCCTATTTTCATCTATCACTCCTGTGTTCAATAACCGATACGGTAATAATAGCGGGTGAAGCCGTAACATATCAAATTAATATTTTGATAAAATAAATTAACTTAGTGTTTTGTTTTTATAAAAAGCATCGATCTAGTGCATTATGTCTGAGTATTCACCAAAACAGTGCAGTAACGTATTCTACTCGGGGCTACGCCTGTCATAATTTAGACATATTTTGTCCATATCAGCGTCATATCCCCCCTTCATGATAGTGGTGAACGAAACATAATCGTATTCGCTCGAAACTTAATAAGGACGCAAGTTATGAAAAAGCTATGGGTAGCTGGGTTACTCTCGACCATGATCGCCACACCAACATTGGCCAATACCAATATCACTTGGTGGCATGCGATGGGGGGACAATTAGGCGAAACAGTGAATAAAATCGCGCATGATTTTAATGCATCCCAGAATAAATATACGATTACCCCCGTATTCAAAGGCACATACACCGAAACGTTAACGGCCGGAATTGCCGCCTACCGTGGTGGAGAAGCCCCCAATATTCTGCAAGTATTTGACGCCGGTGCAGCGACCATCATGAATGCGAAAGGCGTCGCGATTCCCGTGCAAGATATCATGACTCAATCAGGCTACGACTTTAACAATCAAGACTACATCGCAGGGGTGCGTAATTTTTATGCCAATGATAATGGCAAAATGATCGGCATGCCTTTTAATAGCTCAACCCCAGTGTTGTACTACAACAAAGACATTCTGGCTAAAGTAAACGGTAAACCGCCGAAAACTTACGAACAGCTTGAAGCTCTCGCCAAAAAACTCAAAGCTAAAGGCTACGCCACGTTTTCGGAATCACTCACCCCTTGGACCATGTTCGAAAACTTTAAATCACGCCACGATCTCCAATTAGCGAATAAACAAAATGGCTACAGCGGCTTATCGACAAAAATTATGATCAACAGCCCAGATGTCATCATGCACTTTACCAAACTGCAAGAATGGGCGAAAAAAGGCTACTTCAAATACTATGGTACCGATTGGAACGCCAATCAGACGCCATTTGAACGTCAAAAAGTCGCAATGTGGGTGGGATCGTCTGGTTCTTTTGGCGGCTTACGTGAACGCGTTAAATTTCACATGGGCACCACCTTCCTCCCTTATTGGAAGTCGCTGACACCCAAGGGTTACCACACCTTTATTGGCGGTGCTGCGTTATTTGCGCTAAGTGGCCATGATAAAGCACAAAATAAAGGAGTGGCGGCATTCTTCCATTACCTTACCAGTCCTAAAGTGCAAATGTATTGGCATAAAACCACGGGCTATGTCCCGGTGACTAAAGCAGCGTATAAAATGACCAAAGCATCGGGCTACTATAAAACGACACCAGATGCCCAAGTAGGCGTTGAGCAATTATCGCTACCATCCGGTAAGTGGACCAAAGGCTACCACTTAGGCTTTTATCCGCAAATTCGTACTGATATGGAAAAACAGTTTGATCGTATTTTCTCCGGTCAAGCCAATGTTAAAACCAGTCTCAATAAAGTGGCTAAGCAAAGCGAAGCTCTTCTAAAGCGTTTTAAACGTACTGTTCAATAAATATCACGCGCCAGCCCAATGTCATTAAGGCATTGGGCCTTATTAATGCGTTAAGGATAATATCCGTGGCTCGACGACAACAATTTTTTCACTCACCGCTCCCCTATTTACTGCTGTTTCCTCAGATAGCGATTATCATTGCATTTTTTGTCTATCCAGCGGTGGAAGCCATCTACCTTTCGTTTCGTCTGGAAGACCCGTGGGGCTTAAATTCAAACTTTGTTTGGTTTGAAAACTATACTCGCCTGTTTACCTCTTCCGATTACCTGTCTTCGCTGAGTTTTACACTGCTGTTTGCACTGCTAGTCACATTTTTTTCACTGAGTATCGCGTTACTCCTTGCGGTTAAAACTAATGGTATTCTTCATGGTAAAGGGGCCTATCGGACCACTTTAACGTGGGTCTATGCCGTTGCCCCTGCTATCGCCGGGATTATCGGCAGCTTTATGTTTGATCCAAGCATTGGCATTTTGACCGATGTGTTTCGCCATATGGGATGGAACTTTAGCTTACAAACAGATTCGTTTGATGCCACGTTTGGCTTGATACTGGTCTCAGTTTGGAAACAAGTACCAGTCAACTTCATCTATTTTCTTGCCGGCCTACAATCGATTTCGTTGGCGGTCAAAGAAGCCTCGTTACTTGATTGTGCCAGCGATACTAAACGTTTTTGGACCATTACGTTTCCTTTGCTCGCCCCGACGGGATTTTTTCTACTCGTGATCAACTTAATTTATGCCTTCTTTGAAACCTTTGGCGTGATTGACACCATGACGGCTGGAGGACCAGGCGGCAGCACCACATCACTGGTTTATAAAGTGTATCAAGACGGTTTTATTGGCGCAGATTTAGGCGGCAGTTCCGCTCAATCGGTGGTTTTGCTGATCCTCGTACTGATCCTGACCATCATCCAATTTCGCGTTGTTGAAAAACGCGTCCATTACTAATGTTAGGAGGACAACATGCGTAATAAACAATGGATGGATCACCTGATCTTAATTTTGGGTGTCCTGTTTATGCTCGCCCCTGTATGGTTAATTTTTGCCAATTCAACCCATACCCCCAACGACATACTAACCCATGGGCTGCAATGGGGGCTTGGCGATCACTTCATTCAGACCTATTCCGAGGCATGGGATCGCACATTAGGCTTCACCGGTGGAATCACGGCTAAATCCATGGTGATTAACTCGCTTATCATGGGGCTGGGGTTTTCGTTGGGGAAGATTTGCATTTCGATGCTCGCCGCCTATGCCTTAGTGTACTTTCGTCTACCCTATGCTACCGCGTGGTTTTGGCTGATTTTTGTCACGTTACTTTTACCTTTGGAAGTTCGTATCATTCCGTCTTATGAGGTGGTGTCAAAGCTCGGTTTACTCAATAGTTATACTGGGCTTATCGTGCCGTTAATTGCATCGGCGACCGCGACTTTTTTCTTTCGCCAATACTATAAAACGATTCCCGATGAATTACTGGAAGCAGCACAACTCGATAACGCTGGGCCGATACGATTTTTTATCGACATCCTTGTACCACTCTCTCGCACAATGATGGCCGCCATTTTCATAATTATGTTTGTTGTCGGTTGGAACCAGTATTTATGGCCAATTATGATCACGACTAATGAAGATTACTACACCATCGTCATGGGTATTAAACAACTGTTGAATAACATCTACGAAACCAGTACCCCTCGTTTTGACTACGCCTTTGCCATGGTCATCATCGCAATGTTACCACCAATGCTCGTCGTTATTGTGTTCCAACGTTGGTTTGTAAAAGGACTAGTAGAAAGTGAAAAATAACTCAAACATCATCATGGAAGGGAAAAATATGAGCCCAAACAACACATCTGAGACAATGCTAGACATCCGCCAATTGGTAAAAACCTATGATAATGGCCACCAAGCGGTAAAAGGGGTTGATTTAGCCATCAAACCTGGAGAATTCATTGTGCTAGTGGGGCCATCCGGCTGTGGCAAATCATCCATTTTACGCTCAATTGCGGGGTTAGAAAGCCTAACATCGGGAGAGATTCATCTTGCTGGGCGACGAGTCGATATCGAAAAACCGTCTCAGCGTGACATCGCGATGGTGTTCCAAAACTACGCCTTATATCCGCACATGTCGGTGTATCAAAATTTAGCGTACGGACTGAAAAACCGTGGTGTGGACAAAACCACGATTGATGCCAAAATTCAACATGTCGCCGCCATTCTAAAAATAGACGACTATCTCGATAGAAAACCGGCCAAACTTTCTGGTGGGCAGCGCCAACGCGTGGCAATGGGTCGTGCGATTGTCCGTGACCCACAGCTTTTTCTCTTCGATGAACCGCTATCAAACTTGGATGCGGCGCTACGAGCGCATATGCGATTGGAAATAAAAAAAATCCAACGTGAATTAGCGGTAACCAGCGTCTATGTCACTCATGATCAGATCGAAGCCATGACTTTAGCCGATCGTATTGTCGTATTACGCAATGGTCAAATAGAACAAATTGGCGTTCCATCAGACGTTTACCATTACCCAGCAAGTACCTTCGTCGCCAGCTTCATTGGTAGCCCTGCCATGAATTTTGTATCGGGCTCCCTAAATGCTGGCACTCTAACATTTAACCAACATACGGTTTATCTGCCAGACTATGCGCACTTAACTTGTGACAATGTCACTATTGGTATTCGCCCAGAACATGCTAGCCTAGATATTCCTACCACGGCCAGTTTATCTCTTCAGTTAAGCGTCAGTGTCGTTGAGCCTTTAGGTCCTAACCAATTGGTGCACGGCCACTTAGCCAATCAAGAAGCCGCCGCTTTTATCGCTGTAACACCAGAAATATCAATTGATCGACAACATCCGTTGCCACTGTATGTTCAGGCCACCCATATCCATTTATTTGATGAAAATGGTGTTCGCATCGCACCGCAACTGGCTCGCGCGGTAGGATAAGGTGCAAAGAGTGAAATTGACCCCTCGACAGAAACACATCATGCTATGGTTGCAATCCTCGAACAGTATTTTGCCAAGTAGCCTAATGGCGGAACATTTTGGTGTGTCGGTACAAACTATTCGTAAAGATATGAATGAAATGAGTGATCTGGGCTTGGTACGTCGCGTTCATGGTGGTATTCGTTTACCGAGTGACAACGATAATTTATCGTTTACCAATCGTGAGTTATTGCACTTTGCCGAAAAGAAAAATATTGCGCAGCAGGTTGCCAAAGCGCTGCCGCCCAATTCCAGTATTTTTCTTGGTATTGGCACGACACCAAAACAAGTTGCTCAAGCACTACTCGACCACTCCGGACTTACGGTTGTCACCAACAACCTCAATGTCGCCCTGATTCTTAGCCGTAATCCCGATATCCAAGTCCACCTTGCTGGCGGATTGGTGCGCTCTTCAGATGAAGATACCGTTGGCGAAGTCAGCACCGCTTTTTATCGCCGTTTCAATATACAATATGGTATTTTTGGCGTCGGTGGCATTAGTCATCACGGGCGACTGCTTGATTTTTATGCCGAAGAAGGCCATTTAAATCGCGCCATCATTGAACATAGTCAGCACTGTTGGCTAGTGGCGGATCAATACAAATATGGACGTTATGCCCCGGTCGTCAGCGGACAATTAGGTGAAGTCGATCGTTTATTCACCGATGTTCTTACCGATGATCTAGCAGCGCTATGCCATCAATATCAGGTTGAGGTATTACACAATACCACCGATGAATTTACCCAGAAGGAATAAGCATGTCTTATACTCTCGTAGGACACCGTGGCGTTGCTGGTCACTATCCTGAAAATACCCTTGTCAGCATACAAGCTGCCATTGACATGGGCTTAAAGTGGATCGAAGTCGATGTGCAACCCACCAAAGATAATATCTTAGTGGTTTGCCATGATCATAAAATTGATCGTTGTAGCAATGGCCGAGGCCGCATTGATGAACTGACCTATGAGCAGCTCTGCCAGCATGACTTCGGCAGTTGGTTTGACAAGCGCTTTGCCAATGAAAGGATGATGACCCTAGCGCAGTTGCTAACGCTGGCGGCATCTCACCAACTGCGATTGAATCTTGAAATTAAAATCGATCGCCACGATCCACGCTTGGTTGTCGAACTGCTCACACAACAACTCACCAATAGTCCCTTAGCCGCTGAGCATATTCTTTTATCTAGTTTTAATCATGCGGTGATCGGCTATGCAGCGCAGCTCTGTCCGAATTACAAACTCGGCGTGCTCACAGAACGGCTTACTAACAAAGACCGCAAGTTATTAGAACAGGTCGATGCATTCAGTTGCAACGTCAACTATCGCTGGCTCACCGAGCGTCATCTCAACGAGCTACATCATGCTGGCAGACAAGTCTGGTGTTACACGGTTAACCAACCCGAAACCTTCAAGCTACTAGAACGCGTTGATGGCATTTTTAGTGATTTTCCAGAGCGATTCTGCTGAGAAAACCATGCCCCGACGACGCCTATCCTGTCGGGGCACAATCCCCTCCGCTAACCCCGCTATTCAAATGTTTTGCCCAGCGCAGCTAAGTTTTGTGCACCATGCTCGACCTCTCTCGACAGTTCATAAACACTATTGGCATCAGATAAGGTTCGATTGGACGCTTCTTTTATTGTCGACAGATTCACATTGATTTCCTTAGCCACGACACTCTGCTCCTCTGCCGAGGTAGAAATAAGCGTGGCTGCGTCATCAATGATATTCATGGCTTCCGACAATGCATTAATACTGGTTTTCGTCGTCACGGTATCCTGCTTACAACTGAGCGCCGCTTCTTCACCCGTGCTCATGGTGTGCTTTAATGAGGTTAAGGTTGTGGTGACTTCATGCATCGATGACTGAATGTTTTGCGTGGCATCATGAGTACGTTGACTTAGTGCTCTAACTTCATCTGCCACCACCGCAAAACCTCGCCCTTGTTCACCGGCTCGGGCGGCTTCTATCGCAGCGTTCAGTGCTAACAAGTTGGTTTGTGAGGCCACTCCTTGGATATCAGACATCACTTGGTTAATGGTCTCAATTTTATTTTCAAGTTCCATGGCTGCGTGAGTAGAGCGATTGACCTCTTCGGCGAGGAGGTTAACCTTACTTTCTGTTGAGTCGATATTCGCCATCACTTGCCGGCAGGTATCATTGGCCGAGCTCACTTGCATGGAAGTATCTTGACTGTGTCTCGCTACCTCATCGATGGTGGCGACCATTTGCTCAACCGCCGCTGCGATTTTTTCCAGCTCCGTGGCTTGTACTTCGATACTGCTTTCGCTACTTCTCGCCAGTTGCTGCATTTCTTGTACTTGCTCAAGTAATTGGCGGCCGCTATCCGCTGTACGTCCAATGATGGTTCTCACCTTGCCCGTTTGCATTTTGAGGTGAAACTCTGCGTAATTTTGACCACTCTTACAATAAACCCAGCGCGAAATGCTATCGTACTTATTGCGAAGGCCTTCAGAGTATTTAGGATGGCGAACGACATCGCGATAAAATAACCCCATAAACATCACGGGCAACGCGAGAGAAAACCAAGGGTCAACCGCCAAGGTAGCGATGAGCAAAAGTAATGTGCATAGTGAAAAAAGACTGAGACGCTGAGCAAGGTTCAACTGTATCCGAGGAAATGCTCGACGATGATTGACCAGCTTGGCATAAATATGTTCAGCCCGCTGACGAGTTGCTGGTAACAACCTCCGCCTGACCGATTGATAACCGACTAAGGTATCCGCATCGTAAATTGGCGTGACATAGGCATCGACCCAATAATAACGCCCATCTTTGCAACGATTTTTAACGGCCCCGCGCCATGGTTGATTGGCTTCTAAGTGATCCCACATGTCTTTAAATGCTTCTTTAGGCATATCTGGGTGGCGCACGAGGTTATGATTTTGGTTAATCATTTCTTCCAATGTAAAACCAGCAACACGGCAAAACTCTTCATTAGCATAGGTGATGATACCTTGCGTATCGGTTGTTGACACCAGTTGTACGTCATCAGGAAAAGTGACTTCTTCATCAATGAGCGATGGATGTGCTTTATTCATAGTCAGCGTTACACCGTAAACTAAATTATTAGCATAAGTGTAGACACAAAAAATGGTGTCAGAGCAGTAAGTCTGTGACACCATTAATAAAACATACAGTAAATACGTTAATACATGAACCCCACGTTGGAGACTCAAGATCACAGTATATTAGGGCAATGACGGTTTGCGCTTGGTTAACAGCGCTAATTGCAAGCCGATATCATGCCAACTGATACGACGGAATGTCAGGAGAAAAACCATGAGTGTCATCGTGCTGTAATGCATAAACGACAACCATAAACACCAACGTGTACTGTAGGAAAAGTGGTGTAAAGCGAGCGAAAATACAACATGGCAACCGAACAATACACCGGTACACCCTAGCGTGCGTAACAACGTGCTTTTATGCTCAAATGGACGACCGAAACCTAACGCCAAAACAACCGCCGTTAATATAGCTAGCCATTCACGAAAACCTGGCGTGGACCATAGGTACGTCAGCATCGCACTCAACAATAATAAGGCGAGCCAAATTTTGTATGAAAGCAGTTGTTCAGTTAAGTCTATAATGCCACGACCATCCAACTGATACACATTCCAAGTGATGGTCATCCCCAATATCGCCCCCGCTAAGCAATCGGAAAGAAACACATCACCAGACAGAAATTGCGCCATCACTTGCCAAACAATCGCGATTCCTAACGCTGGCACCCATTGATGAGACGTAATATGTTCGCGTTCTTGCCACAAGATGAAAAAGCAGCTGGTTAAGATGGCGGTTGCTACACATGGCATGCTGTAACCGGCTTCCATAACTGGTTGCAAGATTGGCAAATATACATAAGGGCGTGGTAAGGCGATTCCACGTTGAAGCAAAAGACAGACTAAACTGACAAAAGCAACGGTAAACAAAAGCTTAAGCATTACCCTTGTGCCAAAGAAATAAATAAATAATGGGAAAAGAACTAGGGCCAATATTGGATTGGACAGCATATTGCCAATGGAAATCGCCCCACCAATTACTTTCATGCCCCAATCTGGCAAGCTTTGCATCAGGTTTTGAAAACCCGCCAAAAAATGTAATTCATATTGCTGGAATGATGGCGCAATGGCAACGAGATCAGACACACTCCGCATCGGCTGATCCGTCGCATGTGTAAACATTTGCTTGATGACCGGCCACTGCTCTGGATAGCGATAGTCACTTACACTCACGCGTTTTGGATCAATCAACATACCGCTGAGTGTCTCGATACCAAAATCAGGCGCAACCCAAACAGGAAAATTATTCCCTCCTAGAGCATTGTCAGCTTCGAGGGCAATGACGTTCGATTGACTGACACAATCAAACACATAGGCTGTTGGCGTTTTACCGATTTGTTTCACGACATCAATTACCAGCCCCGTTTCTTCCCACATCTCACGTTGCGCAGCTTGTCTTGGCAGCTCTCCGGCTTCAATATTACCGCCGGGCAATGACAATTTGCCCGTAATATACTCACGAGTCATTAATAGCTGATTATTGACTTTTGTTAGACAGATTGCGCCGCGCTGCGTATGCTCGGGGGCAACCGTTTCTTGCGCATTGACTGTACCGACGGTCATGACAGCCGCCAATGCGGCAATAAAGAAAAATAGTCGTTGATACACTTGTTTTATCCCAATCATAGCCAGCATCATGTTACCGACTTTCTTAACCAATGAATATGCTGGGTAAACCCACTGCTGTGGTAAAATCCCCGTGCACCAACATTAAAATCCCATACTTCGACAAATATTTCTTTTATGCCATATTGTTGAAACATTTGCTCAATTCGCCCCATAAGTTGCTTGGCCACACCATGATGACGAACATTTGACTCGACATATAATTCATCAATGCTGCCCATCAAAACCGACTTACTGACAGTTGAGACTAATTCACAAAAATGACCAGAAATAAAACCAATCACCTGATTTTCGATAGTCGCAACAAAGACTAAACATTCAGGATCATCAAGGTATTGAGCGATACTTTTCTGTCCCTCAATCTCTTGCGCTGACTTAAAATAATCCGGGCATTCTCGGTGATGTTCATCATGAAGTTGAAACATTAACTGGTTGAGAATGGGTAAATCTTCACTGCATGCGGGTCTCACGACAACATTAGGCATGGTTGTGTCCATAATAAATATATAAAAACGCTGTGCAGCGCCAAGCGGATTTTTGCAATTATCGTCGTGTTCAATTCAATCGCAAGTCACCTAAATCTACGGTGATTGATAGGAAGTATACGAAGTTAACATCACAGTTCAAACGATTTATTGACAAAAACCTGACAATCTCTCACATAAAATGCACTTCATCTATCTCGATCTTATTTTTAATACAATTATTCATTTTGCCAAATAGATATTATCTCATTGAAATGCAAACGATACTCTATCTATTAAGCTAAACCTGTCAACCAATATCCATGACCTCGTGTACCACTCCACCTAGCACACCAACTTACGCTCAAAAAATAGACAAAACCAGCCTATATCAACCACGGCTTAGACGCGTTAATGACAGTCAATGTCGAGCAGCGAAAGAGCCTAGACATTTTTCTCGCAGAATTTAACTTTATCCTGCAAATGTGCGGTTTTTTAGTGTAAGTTACCGCATTCATCAAAAACTGGAACGTTTAATATGAATTTGAAAACTCTACTGAGCAGCTGGTCAAGGATGCTGCTTTGGAAAAAAATTGGTATCGGCATGATCTTAGGGATTGTCGTTGGCGCATTGATGGGACCCGATGCTGCTATTTTCAAACCCATTGGCTCGCTGTTTATCAATGCCATTAAAATGCTGATCGTACCATTGGTGTTTTGTTCATTGATCGTCGGTATTACATCGATGAAAGACACTCGCAAAATGGGCCGAATTGGCGGCAAAGCCATTGTGCTCTATATGCTGACAACCGCGATTGCCATTGCGATCGGATTAGGACTGTCAGCAATTATACAACCCGGCGCGGGTTTGAATATGTCGGTGGATCCTACTCAGGCGGCACAAGCGGCACAACAAACGCCCACCCTTATCCATACCCTGCTCAATATGGTGCCTAAAAACCCGATTAATGCGCTGGCGGCAGGTAATATATTACAGATTATCGTGTTCGCATTAGGTCTTGGGGTGTCGTTGGTTTTAATTGGCGAAGAAAAATCAGCCCCCGCGGTAAAACTCTTTAATAGCTTAGCCGAAGCCATGTACAAACTGACTGAGTTAGTAATGAAGCTCGCCCCATATGGTATTTTCGGTTTAATGGCCTGGGTGTCGGGCAAATACGGAATGGATGTGCTGTGGCCACTCATTAAAGTGATTGGCGCCGTCTATATCGGAGCAATCCTCCATATTCTCGTGTTCTACTCAGGGATGCTCGCCTTTGTTGGGCGTTTAAATCCAATGCGCTATTTAAAAGCGATCACCAATCCTGCTGCCGTATCATTCACCACATCGAGCAGTTCTGGTACATTGCCCGCCACTATCAAAGCAAGCCGAGAAGAAATGGGGGTTTCAGAAGGCGTATCTGGATTTGTGTTGCCACTTGGAGCAACGATCAACATGGATGGTACGGCTCTTTATCAAGGGGTGTGTGCTCTGTTTATTGCGCAAGCCTTTGGCATCGACCTTAGCATGACAGATTATGCGACCATTATCCTCACCGCAACCTTGGCTTCCATCGGTACTGCTGGTGTTCCTGGCGCAGGACTCATCATGCTTTCGCTGGTATTAAGCACAGTAGGACTGCCGATTGAAGGCTTAGCGATTGTCGCGGGGATTGACCGCATCTTAGATATGGCACGCACCACCATTAACGTATGTGGCGATATGATGGTTGCAGTATTAATTGCCAAGAGCGAAAAAGAATTGGATAGCGATATCTACAACAAAGCTTAATGATTAACACCTATCCAAGACAATGCCAACGCCAATGCGTTGGCATTTTTTTACTCGTTCATTCACGATGTATAGCGCTGACCTAAACTGACCGTGCCATTGGTATGAAACCACAAGGCTTGTTGGCGACGGCGAGCAAGCAGAATCGGGCCATCATCATAAAACAAAAAGTTTTTCCAATGACGTTTAAATACTGACCACTTAGTTTCAATGATGTTGTATTTTTCATAGCAAAAATACACTGTCACATCATCTTGCCAATCGATATGTTCAAGAATTGCCTCCGGCATAGACGCGTCATCACTTTCCCATTCTGGCATCCAATTAATGGTTTCAAACCAAGCATCTTTTCGGCTTGGCCAATCCTGTGCGCTAAGACGCTCAGAGTCTGGGCTCTGCGCACTGATATTATCTTTCCAAAACTGTGCTGCACGCTGCGCTGTCATCGGTTTAATAAAAGCCAAATCTGCTTCCGGGACAGGCATGGATTGATGCGTGAAAATCCATTTTCTTTGGTATTGGTCCAAAGGTAAAAATGACATGAAGTGTCCTTTATAAATTGATAGCAACTACTAGAGAGTCACAATAAAGTATTTTAATGAGGCTATTCGACTTTATCATTCTGCATGCCAATGCTCGTTAAGCAATGCCACTAAACGATGATCGCGCCATTGGCCATCAATCAATAAATAGTTGGCAGCAAAGCCCTCTTCGATAAAGCCGATGCGCTTAAGTACCGCAGCACTGCGCTGGTTATGGGGCATGTAAGCGGCATTGATACGGTGTATATTTTGCTCTGTAAACATGTACTCGCATGCCATTTTGAGTGCTCGGCTCATGACGCCGCGCCCTTGTGCTTTTTCAGCAAGTGAGTAACCCACCGAGCAAGAATAAAGCGGAAATTTTGCCAAATTGCTGAACGAAATGGTGCCAAGCATCTGACTGGTTGATTGATCGATAATCAACAAGTAATACGCCATCCCCAAGCGGTGTAATTCATGTAGCTTAAGTAACCGATCTCGCCAAGTAATAGGTGCATAAAATGCTGGTGTACGCTGCGGTTCCCAGGGTTTTAAATACTCACGATTATCAGAGAAATATTGACTGATCAAAACGGCATCATCGACCGTCGCAGTGCGCAAGACAATATCATCATCGGTTTGGTGAACATAATACAATGACATGGGTTTCTCACTAGCGTTTTTTGATGCCATACTCGCGTAACTTGTTTGCTATGGAAGTATGTGACACGTCGAGACGTTTTGCCAGTTTGCGGCTCGATGGAAAAGACTGGTAGAGACGATCCAACACCTGATGTTCATAGGTTTTCATAATGTCATCTAACGAGCCATCTAAGAATAATTGCCCAGTGACACTGCCGTTTGGTTCACTATGCGGTAAATGAAAGTGAGCAATATGCAAAGGTTCATCTTGTATTTCGGTTAAGGCACGTAACACCATGTTATCTAATTGGCGCATATTACCGGGCCAGTGGTAATGAGCAAGTTGGTCTAACAATGTTTCGTCGATCGCTGGCCGTGCAATCCCCAGATTGCGACTGTGCTTGGTGACAAACAACTCAAGTAAAGGTGCAATATCACTGGGCCTATCACGTAATGGCGGAATGCGTAACGTCAAGACATTGAGCCGATAATACAAGTCTTCACGAAAGTTTCCCGCATCCGACAATGCCAGCAACTGATGACGCGTCGACGCGATAACTCGCACATCCAAATGAATTTCTTGCTCTTCGCCTACTCGGCGGAATGTACCGTCTTGTAAAAAGCGTAATAACTTAATTTGCAAATGCGGACTCATTTCCCCAATTTCATCGAGAAAGACGGTTCCGCCATTGGCCAATTCAAAAATGCCTTTACTGCTCGGTTCAGTGCGCCCAGCAATACGACCAAATAACTCTGTTTCCGCCACATCATCGGGCATTGACGCACAATTCACGACTAAAAACGGCTGTTCTCCACGGGGTGAACGGTGATGACAAGCACGGGCTAGCATCTCTTTGCCTGTGCCGGTTTCGCCTTCAATCAAGAGTGGTTGATCCAAACTGGCGAGCTTCTTAGCCTGATTAAGCAGTGTTTTATGACGATGAGAGATGCCAACAAAGTGCTCAAAACCTAGTAAGGATTCAAGGGGAACTCGATCATCTAACGGTGACGAATCTTTCACCGGCTTGAGCATCATCATGGCTCCCGCAAGCGTCGACTCTTTTGATTCCCCAGAAATGTAAACCGGAGTCACTTCCAGTTGATAATCGAGCCCTTCGAGCACAACATGATCACTAAAACGTGCTTTATCGCCCTCAATCCAGCGCGGGAAGTTAAAGGTCGGGACTACATTAGAAATCGGCTGGTCAATTACTTCATTTGCTGGCTTATTCAGTGTCGCAATGGCACTGAGATTGGCCATGTCCACTTCACCTTTCAGATTGATCGACAACACACAATCAGGAAGATTATCCAGTAAAGAGATAAGCTCCGTATTGTGGCGTTCCATCGGCATAAACTGAATTTTACGCACATCTTTTACACCAGCAATACGACGAATTTCCGTCATCAACTCACTGAAAGTGGCAAAATCACTGTCAGGGCAATTCAGAAAAATAATGCCGCTGATGTCAATTTCAATGCCTCGGAGATCAATATTTCTCGAGGCGAGGATATCAAGCAGTTCTCGGGTTAGCCCGAGTCTGTCTTCGCATAAGACTTCAAGACGCACGATGCTTTCCTACCAAGTGTCACGAAAAGTTGACAGTAGTGTCTATCAAGCAACTCAGTGCGTCAAGTCATGTCTGTCGTTATCGTATTGAATACTCGAACTATCCGTACTATTTCATTGCGACTGCTGCGACTTTCGCCAAAATATGCTTACGCACTTGCGACAGCTTCACTCGACGTTGTTCGACCCAAGGTAAAGGACGCAGTAGTGCCATCGCTTTGATGCCAAGCCGAGCGGTTAAAATGCCAACGCCGATCCCTTGACCTGCTCGAGTGGAGACTTTCGCCGCCATATCCATCGATAATAAATCGAAGCTCGCATCAACAACCATTTCGCTCGCCCCAGCCGTTGCCATATTCACTAACACCGCTTTAAACAACTTCAAGCGCGACCAGTAACCCAGTTCAATTCCGTACAAATCGGCAAGCTTTTCTACCATTTTGAAACTGCGCCAACCGACCAATAACATATCGGCCATGGCTAATGGACTTACTGCCACCAGCACTGCGGCCTCGGTAGAATAGCGAGTAACGATATCTAACGCTTGTTTGTCCTGTTGCTCAAGCACCAGCGCATCATACAAATCAATAATTTCCGCATCACTGTGACTATTATTGATGCTGTTTTTCCAACGCTGATAGCCTAAATTGGTCGCATGGATATCTCCCAACTCGGCCAACTTCTGACAAAACGCTTCGCCTTGCCCGACTTGATTGTCTTGCATTAAGCGTTCAGCTTGCTCTTGAATTGAAAAATGACGTTTGAGTTTACGTAAATGCCATAGTTCTTTACATAAAGCCCCGACACCGACCGCAGCTAAGCCTGCAATAAAGGCGCTCCAACCGACACTTAACCAATCAGAACTACGGATAGAGGTCAAAACCGAATCAATGGTTTGCCAGACCACTAAACCACCAAAAACGACGATTGCCGTACTGATTTTCCAAAGTCGCCCATTACGCGGACGTATCACTTCATCAAGGCTCGACTCAATCGCTTGCTCATCTTGTTCTTGTTCAGACGGTACGAACATTTCAGCTTGGCTAAATGACTGTTTTTCACCAAGGTCGAGCTCTTGCTCTGGATATAACTCACCATCAAAATATGTTTTCTGTTTATAGTGACTCATCGTAATTTGTCTCCCAATAGCACATCGAGGGCCTTATCCAGACGAATATGGGCAAGCGGTGCATCTCGCTCTGACTTAAGTGGCCGAAATTCACTAAAATCAAAGCGGTGCTGCTGAAAGTAATCAGGATCGGGAAGCTTCTCCGGTACATCTCCCGGATAAAGCGTTTGCTGTTCTCCGCTCAGTAATGTCCCTTGAATCGCTGGATGCTGTGAGTCTTTCACCGTAATATAACCGGATTGTGTCGCGCGTACTGATGCCATACTAATACAGCTCATATCAATATTTTCAAAGGCGGCGTGTTGCCATGCCGGGTGCACCATCTGTTGAAGTAAACTCACTAAATTCGTGTGTTGATCTGGCGTAATATGATCCGCTTTGGTGGCCGCAAATACGACCTTATCAATCTTAGGCGCAAATAAGCGGCTCAATAAACCCGAGCGACCATAACTAAAACTGTGCATCAACTGTTCTAACGCACTGCGCATATCCATAAAAGAGTCAAACCCCGCGTTTAACGGTGATAAACAATCGACTAAGACCAATTGTCGATCAAACGTAGAAAAGTACTGCTTATAAAAGCGCTTCACCACTTTGGATTGATACTCTTGATAGCGTGCTTGTAACAAGGCTAAGTAACTGCCAGAAGGCACTTCATCTGAATCCACAGTACTCGCGACTGGGAAGAACTGTAATACTGGGGCGCCAGCCAGTTCACCAGGCAGAACAAACCGGCCCGGCTGCACCCAATGAAGCCCTTCCGCTTTACATTGATGCAAATAATCGGTGTATAGCTCAGCAATATTCGCCATCACTTGCTCATCAGCTGGCGCATGTAAATCCAACTCTTCGAGCGCCGTTAACCATGTTGCAGCGAACTCTTTGCGCTGACCATGTAACGCCTGCATTTGCTGCTGACTCCAAGAAAAAAAATCCAATTCTAATAAAGGTAAATCCAACAGCCACTCGCCAGGATAATCAATAATGTCGAGATACAAGGTCGCTTGTGAGCTCAATAAACGTTTGCTGCGTTTTTTCGGGCGATAACGAATAGCTAAACGAATTTCACTCACATCTTTTGTCGGTTCTGGCCACGCCGGCTCAGAACCATATAAAGAGGCTTCTGCCTCATCATAAGAAAAGCGTGGCACCATCAAGTTAGTTTGTGGTACGCGACGCGCCCCAATCACGCGATGATCGCGAGCGGCAGAGAATAACGGCAAGTTATCGTGAGAGGAACTATGCAATAACTGATTAACTAATGAGGTAATAAAGGCGGTCTTTCCTGCCCTTGATAAACCTGTTACCGCGAGGCGGATATGAGAATCGGTCGTTCTGTGAACCAATTGGGCCATGTCTTTGCGAAGTGACATCGTGTGGACTCCTAGGGCCGAAAAAAGGGGGCGAATCGTACGCGATAGAATGACAATAAATGGGGGCGATAGCACGGTTAAACAAGCGACAGGCTCAAAGCTGACAAACCGTTGACATAACACACTACTCGCCTTGCCAAACCATGGTGCTTGGCTTAATCATCCTCTGTGAGTTTATAAATGACCCACAAGGCTAACTCCAGCATTAACGCCAGCACTGTGCTGATAACCACGTATTTATTTTGAAAAATATTCAGTCCAGAAAATAAAAAGTCGTAGGTGAGAATACCGCCAAAAATGATCAATACCGCCCATTGTAAAAACCGGATGAAACGTGACATACACAGCGTCCCTTTTTAATAAAAAACGAATAAAATCTAATATCAAGATAAGCGTAAAATCAATACTATACAAACAAAAAGCGCGGCTTGAGCCGCGCTTATGTCATTTTTATCGTACAAGATTACACAAGCAGATTACAAATTGTGCTCAGCTTCTTGAATTTTAACACGCCATGTATCAGGCCCTAAACGGTGGACGTTCGCTCCGGACGAATCCACTGCCACCGTCACTGGCATATCTTCGACTTCGAATTCATAAATCGCTTCCATGCCCAAATCTTCAAACGCAACAACCCGTGCTTTTTTAATCGCTTTCGCCACTAAATACGCCGCCCCGCCTACTGCCATTAAATACACCGCTTTGTGTTTTTTCAAAGAAGCGACCGTAGCATCACCACGTTCAGATTTGCCAATCATGCCCATCACACCAAAGTCTTCAAGCATCATATCGGTAAATTTATCCATACGAGTGGCTGTCGTCGGCCCTGCGGGTCCAACTACTTCATCGCCCACCGCGTCAACCGGACCAACGTAGTATATAAACTTACCTTTGAGATCCACGCCTTCTGGTAAGGACTCGCCTTTCTCTAACATCGCTTGAATACGTTTATGCGCGGCATCACGTCCAGTGAGAATTTTACCGGATAGCAAGACAGTTTCCCCAGTACGCCATGTTTGCACGTCTTCTTTGGTAATGGTATCGAGATTAACTCGGCGAGTATTACTGTTCACTTCACGCGTGATTTGTGGCCAATCTTCTAACTTTGGTGGAGTCAATTGCGCTGGACCTGAGCCATCTAAGGTGAAATGAATATGGCGTGTTGCGGCGCAGTTTGGGATCATACAAACGGGTTTTGAAGCCGCATGGGTCGGTGCCGATTTAATTTTGACATCAACGACAGTGGTCAACCCGCCTAAACCTTGCGCGCCAATCCCTAATTTATTAACACGGTTGAAAATATCTAAGCGCAATTCCTCTTCCGCATTCTGCGGGCCACGCGCGATTAAATCTTGAATATCAATGTGTTCCATCAGTGATTCTTTGGCAAGAACCGCTGCTTTTTCTGCGGTGCCACCAATACCAATGCCGAGCATGCCTGGTGGGCACCAGCCTGCGCCCATTGTTGGTAACGTTTTTTCCACCCAAGCGGCAATATCGTCTGATGGGTTCAGCATTACCAGCTTGCTTTTGTTTTCACTGCCGCCGCCTTTGGCCGCGATGCGGACATCGACTTTATCGCCTTTAACCATATTGATATGAACGACCGCTGGGGCATTATCTTGGGTATTAATGCGCGCGCCAGCAGGATCTTTTAAGATAGACTTACGCAGTGGATTGTCTGGATTACAGTAAGCTTGTCGTACGCCTTCATCGACCATTTCTTGCACCGTCATATCGGTTTGGTCCCATTGGACGTCCATACCGATATCAACAAAACAAGTCACAATCCCCGTATCCTGACACATGGGACGATGACCTTCCGCCGACATTCGCGAGTTAATCAAAATTTGCGCGATCGCATCTTTCGCTGCAGGGTTTTCCTCGCGTTCGTAGGCACTTTCGAGTGCTTTAACAAAATCCACTGGATGGTAGTAGGAAATGTATTGAAGCGCATCAGCCACACTGCTGATGACATCTTGCTTGCTTATTACCGTCATTGCTTGCCTCGTTATTATCGTATGCGTCCAGTAAGAGTGGTTGACTGAGTGGTGGTTTACAAGCCCACGCCAATACCCAGTAATGAGATTAACCACCCTCAATTATTCTATTTTTATGATACTCTTGGATATCAAGATACGCTATGTAATCCATTGTTTTACCGAATCTAAATCAAATAAAGCTCATGAATCACAAAAAAAATACGTCCATCGATATCGAGAAACTCTCTTATGCCCCCAAACTTGCGGAGCAATTATTCGAACCAATACAACACCTTCCGTGGACGATGTTGTTACGTTCATCAGCTAAGAGCCACCAAGATAGCCGATTTGATGTGTTAGTGGCTAAGCCACTCGTCACATTAACCACATTTGCAGGTCAAACCACCATCGAGACGCCGCAACAATGTACGGTAAGTGGTGACGACCCGTTTGTGTTAACCGCGCAGTACCAAGCTGAGTATTTAGCCGATCTTGAGTGTGATTTAGATGTGCCATTTGTCGGTGGAGCTTTGGGGTATTGGGCCTATGATTTAGGTCGTCGTATTGAAAAACTCCCGGTCACAGCCGAGCATGACATCCCCATGCCGGATATGGCCGTTGGCTTGTATGAGTGGGCGGTGATCGTCGATCATCACACACAAAGCGCGTTTGTGCTTGGCCGAAACGTCTCTGCAGCGTGGTCTTGGCTACAAGCTCAAAAACCACCCCCATTGGCCCCATTTTCGGTCGGCACATGGCAGTCAAACATGACAAAGCAACAATACAGTGAAAAGTTTGCTGCGGTACAAGACTACTTACTCAGTGGTGATTGCTATCAAGTTAATTTAACTCAACGTTTTTGTGCTCCTTATCAAGGCAATGAATGGCACATTTATTCGCAATTAGAAGCGGTCAACAGCGCGCCATTTTCGGCCTTTATTCGCTTAGAACAAGGCGCTATCATCAGCCTTTCTCCAGAGCGCTTTTTGCAAGTCAATGATCGTAATATCGATACCAAACCCATCAAAGGCACTCGCCCACGCAGTTCTGATGCCCAGCAAGACCAAGCACTTGCCGCTGAACTGGCCAAGTCTGCAAAAGATCAGGCGGAAAACCTAATGATTGTCGATCTGCTAAGAAATGATGTGGGTAAAGTTGCTAAACCTGGATCGGCGCGCGTGCCTCATTTATTTGCGGTGGAATCTTTTCCCGCGGTTCATCACTTGGTTTCAACCATTACCGCTCAGCTCGACGATGACTACACAATGGCACAATTGCTACGAGCCTGTTTTCCCGGTGGTTCGATCACCGGAGCGCCAAAGGTACGCGCAATGCAGGTCATAGAAGAATTGGAGCCACATCGCCGCAGCCTTTACTGTGGATCGATTGGTTATATCAGCCGCCATGGACGTATGGATACCAGCATCACCATTCGCACCTTAATCGCTTGTCAACATTTGCTGTATGTTTGGGCTGGTGGCGGTTTAGTTGCTGATAGCCAAGTAGATGATGAATATCAAGAAACGTTAGATAAGCTCTCACGCATTCTGCCTTTATTGGGATAAGCTCCTTGGTTAATCAATCAGCCGCCGAATAGTCTATAGGAGTGTCACGTGTCGCCCTTATCGAAAATCGATTTTTTACACCATTTCGTGCTAACCCCCACCGCGGCATATCCGGTACCAGAGAAACCGTCGCCTCATACCCCGTCACCGGCTCAGTCATCGCTGCGCCAAGCTGGGGTATTAATCGGTTTAGTGGAGCGCCCGCATGGTTTGCACGTTATTTTTACTCGGCGAGCACAGAACCTACGCCATCACCCTGGAGAAGTCAGCTTCCCGGGAGGCCGCTATGAATACGACGATGCGTCGCTACGTGAGACCGCCCAACGTGAAACTCACGAAGAAATCGGCGTCCCCCAGGCCGATATCGACGTAATTGGTCAATTGCCGCCCTTGGTCACCCGAAGCCAGTTTTGTATCACCCCCGTTCTCGCGTTTATTCCCAAAGATTATACGCCACACATCGATCCCAATGAGGTCGCTGAAGTTTTTGAAGTCCCCGCACAAGCAGTGTTTAATCCCAAAAACCTCAGGCCTTATACCTTTATTATCCATAATCAATCACATACGGTTTTTGGCATGACTTATCAGCACCATTTAATCTGGGGGGTGACAGCACAAATCATTCATGCATTGCAACATCAATTGGCGCTGCCTGAGTATGCTTAAACCAACGTAATTTTCATTCTTGCCACTGTTTAAGCTCGCGTGATTCTGACGCGCCAGATTTATTATCAATTTTATAACTTATTGGTGGTGTTTCCGAATTGAGTTAGGTAGTCTACGCCGCTCTAACGTTATCAACTTGTTATCGGGATGGATTGTCTTCCCCGAGCGATCATAATCGGCTTTTCTTTCATGCCATGAGAAGTCGTTTTTCGAGGTAAATGCATGATTAGTGTCTTTGATATCTTTAAAATTGGCGTCGGTCCATCAAGCTCTCATACCGTGGGTCCAATGAAAGCCGGCAAACAATTTATTGATGATCTGCAACAAGCAGGAACACTTCACCAAGTCGATACGATTACGGTGGATGTCTATGGATCGCTATCACTGACAGGGAAAGGTCATCATACGGATATTGCAATCATTATGGGATTGTCTGGGCAATCACCAGAAACTGTCGATATTGACAGCATTCCTTCTTTCATTGCACAGGTGGAACAATCTGAGCGATTACCGATTGAGAACTATCAGCATCAGGTCGTTTTCCCTCGCGAGGGCGGCATGAATTTTCGTCAGAGTAACTTATCGTTACATGAAAATGGCATGCAAATTCATGCATGGCAAGACGGTCAGCGTCTACTCAGTAAAACCTACTACAGCATTGGCGGCGGCTTTATTGTCGATGAAGAGCATTTTGGTCAATCATTAGAGACCGATGTTGCGCTGCCGTACCCTTTTTCTAGTGCAGACTCTTTACTGAGCCTCTGTCATGAGCACGGTCTGTCCATTAGTGCACTGGTCATGAAAAACGAGCAGGCCATTCATAGCCAAGAAGAAGTCAAAGCGTACTTTGCCAATGTGTGGCGTGTGATGAAAGACTGTATGGATCGCGGTATTGATTCAGAAGGGTTACTGCCCGGACCGCTGCGCGTTCCGCGTCGTGCCTCTGCCCTACATCAACAGCTATTGACCTCAGAAAAACTGACTAACGATCCGATGGCGGTGGTCGATTGGGTCAATATGTACGCATTCGCTGTCAATGAAGAAAATGCTGCTGGCGGACGTGTTGTCACCGCCCCGACCAATGGGGCTTGCGGAATTATCCCCGCAGTGCTGGCTTATTACGACAAATTTATCCAAACCGTGACGGAAAAAGACTATTTGCGCTACTTTGCAACTTCCGGTGCCATTGGCGGTTTATATAAACAAAATGCCTCGATTTCTGGTGCTGAAGTCGGCTGCCAAGGTGAAGTCGGTGTGGCCTGTTCCATGGCCGCTGCAGGGTTGGCTGAATTATTGGGCGGTAGCCCCGAGCAAGTCTGCATGGCCGCAGAAATTGGTATGGAGCACAACCTTGGCCTAACCTGCGACCCCGTTGCTGGGCAAGTGCAAGTGCCTTGCATTGAACGCAATGGTATTGCGGCAGTGAAAGCGATTAATTCAACACGTATGGCGATGCGCCGCTCTTCCGCACCACGCGTATCACTCGATAAAGTGATTGAAACCATGTTTGAAACTGGCAAAGACATGAACGCCAAGTATCGCGAGACCTCACAAGGTGGCTTAGCGGTAAAAGTCTTCTGTTAAGCGCAGAGCAACATGATTAAACGCCTCATAAGACCGAAAACAAATGTTTTCGGTCTTATTTATAGATAAAACTCTAATCATTTAATATTTCAGTTTTTTTATCTTTGCTTCTATAGTCAATTCGTTTTATAAATGTTGAATATGTATTATTAACTCTGAGTCCCTACCAACTATGCCGACTTTTTTAAAACGTAAAATCGTTTTTATTCCTCTCCTTGTGATTATTATTGCTGGTATTGCCTATAGCATATTGGCCCCAGAGCCAGAAAAACCCCAGTACACCACTCAACCTGCAAACCAAGGCAATATTGAAAATAGCGTGTTGGCCACGGGCATGTTACATGCTTCGAAAATGGTCGAAGTCGGCGCGCAGGCTTCGGGACAAATCAACCAGTTGGCGGTGAACTTGGGAGATAATATCAAGCAAGGTCAACTCGTTGCTCAAATCGATAGTATGACGCAACAAAACACGTTAAAAGAAGCGCAAGCCTCATTGCATAGTTTACAAGCTCAGCTACGCGCCAAACGTGCACAAATTCGCCAAGCAAAAGCAGAGTATCAACGCCAACAGGCAATGCTTAAGGATAAAGCCAGCTCAAAAGCCGATTATGAAGCTGCTGAAGCCAATCTCGCGATCTATCAAGCAGAAGCTGAACAATTAAATGCGCAAATTCAACAAGCTACCATTTCAGTGGATACCGCTAAAGTCGACTTAGGGTATACCACGATTTCGGCCCCGATGGATGGAACGGTTGTCTATAAAGCGGTCTCTGAGGGGCAAACGGTCAACGCTAATCAAACCACGCCAACCATCATTGAACTCGCGAATCTCGACAAAATGACCGTGAAAGTCGAAATTTCTGAAGCAGATATTATACACGTCAAACCGGGCATGCCCGTCCATTTTACGATCATGGGCGATCCTGAACATCAATACTCGGCGACATTACGTGCCATCGAGCCGGGGCCCACCATCATGACGGGTGATGACAGCAATCTTTCGGCAGGTGATAGTGATGCCATCTATTATTATGGTCTGTTTGATATTGCTAATCCCAAGCATCGTCTGCGCATTGGCATGACGGCCCAAGTGTCCATCGTATTACAAAGTGCTAAAGATGTTCTGTTGGTACCTTCACAAGCGATCAAGACCACCACAGATGATAGCGGTAAGAATCACTCGCAGGTCCCTATTTTAGCCAACGGTAAACTGGTCTATCGCGATGTCACCCTTGGCGTAAAAAATAAAGTTAATACCGAGATTAAGTCTGGATTGAAACTAGGTGACAACGTTATTGTCGGTATGCCTGGTGGTAGCAACTACGCCGATAAAATCGGAGAAGTATTTTAATGTCGACTCCCTTACTTGAAGTTCGTAATGTCTTTCGCTCATTCAGCGCTGGTGAGGAAGAATTAACCGTATTAAAAGACATTAATTTAACAATTCAGCGTGGAGAAATGGTGGCGATCGTCGGGTCCTCTGGCTCGGGTAAATCAACATTAATGAATACTCTAGGGTGTCTCGATCAACCCAATCAAGGCCAATACCTCATCAATGGTCAAGACACCTCACATATGACTTCGGATCAACTTGCGAAGTTACGCCGAGAGTATTTTGGTTTTATCTTTCAGCGCTATCACTTGTTAGGTGATTTGAATGCGCTCGGAAACGTTGAAATGCCCGCGGTCTATGCAGGCATGGATCGTAGGGCGCGTGAAGAGCGCGCGGCCGCGTTGCTCACTCGCCTAGGTTTACATGATAGATTGGATCATAAACCCAACCAACTCAGCGGTGGTCAACAACAGCGTGTCTCCGTAGCACGCGCGCTCATGAACGGGGGGGATGTCATCCTTGCTGATGAACCAACCGGAGCACTCGATAGTAAAAGTGGTCAAGAAATGATGCAGTTATTACGTGAACTGCACCATCAAGGCCATACCATTGTTTTGGTTACCCATGATATGGCTGTCGCCGAATTTGCTGATCGCATCATTGAAATTAAAGATGGGGAAATCCTAAGTGACACCGTCACTGAAAAAGCGCAGCCTGATACTACTGAACCTCTTACCGAAAACCAAGCGGCCACAGAGGCCACACCACCAGCAACCCAGCGGACATTTCGTTTAGGCGGCCAGTTTATTGATGCGTTGCGTGAATCGTTTAAGATGGCCATTATTGCCATGTCCAACCACAAGCTGAGGACCTTCCTCACCATGCTTGGGATTATTATTGGTATCACGTCCGTGGTTTCTGTGGTGGCATTAGGCCGTGGTTCCCAAGAAGCAATTTTAGCCAACTTCAAATCCTTAGGGACGAATACGATTAGTATCTATCCCGGTTCAGGATTTGGCGATCGAAAAGCTGGGCGGATACAAACGATGAATGAGGGGGATGTCAAAGCCCTGCAAGCCGCATCTTATGTCGACAGTGCCACGCCACAAATTTCTACGTCTGCGGTTATTCGTTATTTGGATCGCAATAAAAGCGCTCGTCTAATGGGCGTTAACGCTGACTATTTTAGAGTAAAAGGCTATAAAGCGGAAAGTGGCCAATTACTGAATAAACAGAGTATCAAGACGATTGCATTAGAAGCGGTAATCAATGATAAAACCCAAAAAGAAATGTTCCCAGATACCAACGCGGTGGGCAAAGTATTGATCATCAATAATATTCCAGTGCGAATTATTGGTGTGACTGAACCCAATAAGAGCCCGTTTGGTAACAATGATCAGTTGGAAATTTGGGCCCCTTATACCACCGTGAATACGCGCTTTTTAGGCAGTTACTATTTAACTACTATCACTGTGCGGATTAAAGATGGAACGCCGATGAAATCTGGCGAGCAAGCCATCAATTCTTTGATGAAAATGCGCCATGGCGTACAAGACTTCTTTACGTTCAACTTCGACACGGTGCGTAAGAATATGGAAAAGTCGACTCAAACTATGGCCATATTGATTTCTGCCATCGCTATTATCTCGTTGATCGTTGGTGGGATCGGCGTGATGAATATCATGCTGGTTTCAGTGACCGAACGAACCAAGGAAATTGGCGTGCGGATGGCGGTTGGTGCACGACAGGCTGATATTTTACGGCAATTCCTGATCGAAGCCATTTTGGTGTGTTTATGTGGAGGTGGAATTGGTATTGCAT
>JBQGON010000017.1:0-8263 GCA_052087065.1 Vibrio sp.
CTCTGTCAAACGGACTTGCTCACTCATCTGCGCAAGATTAACACTGTCTAACTCTTGAATCTTAGCTTGCAAGTGTCGGCGTTGCTGTTGCAGTTCTTCCAACCCCGCTTGCTGTTCTAACTCGCGCTGTAACTCAGTGAGCTGCTCTGTAATATATTGGTGCTCAGAACGAGCCTGCTGATAAACCGTGGCCGCTGATAACTCTTGCTGATGACAGCGATTTTGTTGCTCTCTGGCACTCTGCACCTGATCTTTTGTGACCGTGTCACCTTGATTTTGTGCCGGATACGGATGCTCTTGACTGCCGCATACTGGGCATGGCTCGCCCGCCTGCAAGCGCGCCGCTAAAATCGCCGCTTGATTTTGGTGCCAACGCAGCTCTAGCTTATCAGCAGATTGCGCAGCGGATTGACTGGCTTGTTGCGCCGCCGCATACTCATCATGACGAGCCTGTAGCGCCTGCTGATTATCATCACGTTGACGCAGTAAACGCTGTTCACTCAAACGCTTATTAATCCATTCTACACATTGCGTTAGCGCCAATTTTTTTCCGTCTAAACCAGCGCGCTGCTGTGAAGCTTGCTCCGATTGCTGGCGCTGTTGAGTTAATTGCTGCTCGGTTTGAGCAATCGCATTTTCCACGGTTTGCCGTTGTTGCTGATTATGCTGCAACGCTTGCTTTGCTTGGGTTAACGCTTGCTGCTGGGTATGCATTTGTCGAACATTCTGTTCCATTCCCTGCAAGTCATAGTGTTCTTGAGTTAATGCGGCAACACCAGATTGCTGCGCTTGCACCTCATCATAGGACTCTTGTGCCTGTGCTAGCGCTTGGTTAGCATCACTAACGGCCTGCTGGGCATGCTCATGTTGCTGTTGGCTTTTTTGTGTTTGAGTACGTGCGTCTTGGTATTGAAAATGAACGACGTCCAACTGCGCTGCTTGCTCGGCCAGTGTGACTTGCTGACGCTTATGTTCAATGCTGGCATGTTGCGTATTTAATGCATTTAACGCCTGTTTAAGAGACTCTAACTGTTTGAATTGATTAGTCAGCTGCTGGGCATCGTGCAGCGTTTGCTTAGCTTTATCACGGCTCAGTTGTACAGCCTCATAATGCTGCTGACTGTCTGCTAATAATGGGGTTAACGCTTGTATCGCTTCATCCAACTGCGCTTCATCGTCTAAAGAAGCGACATTAAGCGCCCCTTTAATTTGGTTATCAAACTCATCTTTTTCTTTACGAATCCCCGCGGCTCGCTCAAACAGCGCCCGTTCAATTTGGCTATAAATATGCGTTTGGAATAGCTGACCAAAAATCGCCTCACGCTCTTTAGAGTTTGCAATCAATAGTTCGCGAAATTTTCCTTGCGGGATCACCATCACCTGACGAAATTGGTTAACCTCCAACCCCAGCACTTCTTCCACCGCTTTACGCACTGGTGTCGGTTTATTCGCGAGCAGTTCCTCTTCTTCCTCAACCATACGAGTTAGCGTGGCACTGTGGGTTTTACGTGTGAATCCCTCTCCGCGCTTTTTCGGAACTGGCTGCTCTGGGTAACGCTCTACGACATAATGGTCATCCCCCAACGCAAACGCGAAGCGAACAAACGTCAATGTATCAGGATCGGCATAATCACAACGCATTTGATCGCCAGTCCGCTCGCTGCCAGTGGTCTCTCCATATAGAGCGAAACAAATTGCATCTAAAATCGAGCTTTTACCGGCACCAGTGGCACCATTAATAAGAAATAATGGCGCAGCGCCAAAGCGGTCAAACGCGATGGTTTGCTGATCCGCAAATGGTCCAAAAGCTTGAAGTGTTAAAGAAATAGGACGCATTTATTGACCGTCTCCTTGCTTTAATTCATGGATCACCGCGGCAATCGCTTCTGACTGCGCTGGTGTGAGCTCAGCCTGCTGCGCTTCATTGAAAAAGTCAGCGAACATATCGGCTTCACTACGCTTTAAGCGCTGACTTGTTATCGGCTGATCCACCCCTATCAACATACCGGGCTTTTCAATATGTAATACATTGGGGTAGACCTGACGCAGCTTTTCCATCGGATCAAGAATCGCATGCTGGTCGGTTAAACGTATCAGTAAATAATCATTGGGCTTAGAGTCAGATGCCGCATTGGCAATAATGGTATTCAGCTCGCCCTCAATAATGCGCATATCATGGGGAGACGTCAGTGGAATAGAGTCGCTACCAACAAACCCTTGCTTATCAAAGGTAACCAACGTCATGCCCTTTTTCTGGTGCTGCTCTGAAAAACTGTACTTCATCAATGACCCAGAATAACGAATAAAGTCGCACCCTTTTTTTTGTGGCTGATGTAAGTGCCCTAAGGCAACATAATCAAAGGGTAAGAAGTGTTCATGACTCACTCGATCTGAGCCACCAATGGATAACGGACGCTCTGAGTCAGATTCGATTGCTCCATCAACAAAACAGTGGCTCAGTAACACATGGTGTTGTGATGGATTGAACGTATTGATGATTTTTTCGCACAATAATTGATGGGCTTCATCGTGAGTGCTGACGGAAACTTGATAAGCATGTCTAACAACCTCAGGATCGTGATAAGGCATCCCATAAAACGCCACTTCCCCTGCCTCTGCAGACGACAAAATCACAGGCTCCAACATCTGGTCAAAATTAGCGATAATATGCAATCCAGCATCACGCATATGACGTGATCCAAATGCTAGGCGTGCAGCACCATCATGATTACCCGGAATCATGATGACAGGCACATTCAATTCTTGGCACAGCCTATTTAATATTTGATCCAGTAACTCGATCGCGTTTGCTGGCGGCACGGAGCGGTCGTAAATATCACCGGCAATGACGAGCGCATCAACCGGATTATCCGTCATGTATTGGACGATTTGGTTTAAGATTACGGCCTGATCATCGAGTAACGATACGTTATGAAACTGGCGGCCAAGATGCCAATCTGAGGTATGCAAAAACTTCATTGATGTCCTGTCATTATGCGCAAATAAATGGAGCTAGTATACCTAAGACAACCCTTAGCTGCGACAGCCCCACAAAGCCAATTCGCCAACAATTTACCGATTAAGTGACATTAGCGCTGATAACGCACACGCAATTTACGCGGTATGAATTCAATGCCGGGCTGACAACGTTTGGCCGAGGCATTCAACGCTAATTCCAAAGCACTATCGGCAATCAACTCAAATTGTTGTGGCATGGAGTTCACTTTAGTTGGTAAGAAATTAAGCAAGCGATTATCACCAAAAGTCGCCAGACGAATGCGCTGCATCACCTGCGGATGTTCAAGTAAGACATCCAATATTCCTTCTAACAACGTATAAGACGTCGCCACAACCGCATCAGGAACACATCCAGCGTCCAACCAGCGGGTAAAGACGGCGCGAGCATCGTTGCGATGGAAGTGTTCTCCATAACCTAATAATGGCACTAGACCGTATGGAGCTATCGCATCTTCAAAGCCTAACTGGCGCTCCTGAGAAACATTCAACTCTGGCAGCGCCCCAATTAAGCCAATACTTCTTACCGTGTCATCAACCACGGAGCGTGTCAGTTCGAGTGCTGAATTGAAATCTTCACTAATCACGCAGGCGAAATATTCATCATCTAATGGACGGTCAATGGCGATCACTGGCGTCCCCGACGCTTGCAACTTTTGATAAAAATCGCTGGCATTCGGCATCGTACTGGCGACAAATAATGCCTCTATACGCCGACTGACTAAGGTACTCGCAACTTCTCGCTCGGTATCTGAATTATCATCAGAGCAGGCGATGAGTATTTGATAACCAGCTTGACGAGAATTCTGTTCAAGTAATTTGGCTAATTTAGCGTAACTGGTGTTTTCTAAATCAGGAATAATCAAACCAAAAGAACGGCTGCTCCCTGCCCGCAATGCCGATGCAGCATGATCTGGGCGATAGTTGTGCAGAGCAACAATTTCCAAGACTTTCTTCTGGGTTTTTTCACTAATACGGTACTTCTTTGCTTTCCCGTTAATGACATAACTTGCCGTTGTCTTCGATACGCCAGCCAACTTGGCGATCTTATCTAGGGTCATAGTTTCGATCTCATATTAAGCGTTTTACTGTCAATGTGCGTAGGATCATAGAAATCGCGACCTCTTACTTTTTGCAGTTGCATTCTTTGCTGAATCGATTCAGTATAGCACGCTAAAGTGTTCAGCAAAGCCATAATATAATCGACCTATCATGTTTTATAGACTATTTTTGATTCTGTGAGACAACAAAGATTTTTAACAAAAAATGGGTTTGCTGAATTTTTTGATTGCTTTACTGAACCGATTCAGCTGTTCAATAATGAAAGCACAAACGAAATACCACAACATAGAAATGTGGTGACAACAATGAAGCCGCAAGGCGATAAAAGGGGCAAACATGCTGCAACTTACTACGCAAGATATCAAACTTGGCCAAGCACAAAGTGACAAGCTTGCTGCGATTCGAGCGATCGCGGATGACTTAACTTCTCGAGGTTATGTCGCCGACGGTTATGTAGAAGGAATGTTGAACCGCGAAGGTCAGAATTCTACGTTCTTAGGCAATGGCATTGCTATTCCGCATGGAACGACAGACACACGAGACCTTGTTCATAGTACAGGCGTTGCCATCCACCATTTTCCTGATGGTGTTGATTGGGCTGACGGCAATACGGTATACGTTGCTATCGGTATCGCCGCAAAATCGGATGAACACCTTGGTATTTTAAAACAATTGACTAAAGTACTGGCATCAGATGGGGTCGAAGAAAGCCTAAAAGCAGCGAAGACCGAAGACGATATTATCGCCATTTTAAACGGTGATGTGCAATTTGACGCGGATTTAGATGCCTCATTGATCCAACTGCAGTTCCCAGCAACAGACATGGTACAACTGAGTGCCGTCGCTGGTGGCCTATTGAAAAATAAAGGCAATGCCAATGCCAATTTCGTGGCAGAGCTTGTGACTAAAGCACCAACGTCACTGGGTAACGGTCTATGGCTAGTGAGCAGTAGCAAAGGCGTGAAACGCACAGGGCTTGCTTTTGTCTCCACGAATGCTGATTGTCAAATCGATGGTCAAGCGGTCAAAGCACTGATTGCAGTAGCAGGCTGTAACGGTGCACACCAAAGCCTAATGAATAACATCGCAACGCTTGTCTTCAAGCAACAGCAAGCCGATCTGATCAGTGCCGATTCTGCACAAAATGTGGTTGCACTATTAAGCGGTGAGGAAGTGTCTAATTCATCAGATGATGACAACACCCAAGTGTTTGCAATTAAGAACTCTCATGGTTTACACGCCCGCCCAGGCGCAATGTTGGTAGCAGAAGCGAAGAAATTCGATGCCACTATTAAAGTCATCAACCTTGATGGTGATGGTCGCTCAGTCAACGCGAAAAGCCTAATGAAAGTCATTGCGCTTGGTGTTAAAAAAGGCCACCGCCTACAATTTACCGCCGAAGGCACCGACGCCGCAGAAGCATTAACCGCAATTGGCGCCGCTATCGACTCTGGTTTAGGCGAGAGCTAAGGAAATCGTTATGACGAAAAAAGTAGTCACGATCACGCTTAACCCAGCACTAGATCTGACCGGTAACCTCGATACGGTTAATGTTGGCTCCGTTAGCTTAGTCAAAGACAGTGATCTGCATGCCGCAGGCAAAGGCGTCAATGTTGCTAAAGTTCTCAGTGATCTGGGGGCTGACGTCACCGTCACTGGATTCTTAGGCGCTGATAACCAAGAGATTTTTTCACAACTGTTTAGCGAAATGGGCGCAAAAGATGAATTTGTCCGTATCGCAGGGTCAACACGCATCAACGTAAAATTAGTGGAAACAAACGGTGAAGTGAGTGATATCAACTTTCCAGGGATTCATGTCAATGCACAAGCAATAGCAGCGTTTGAATCTACCCTGATGCGGTTAGCCGAGGATCATGATTTCTTCGTGATCGCAGGTAGTCTGCCAGTGGGCGTCTCCGCTGAGCAATGCGCATCGTGGATTGAAAAACTCCATCAAATGGGCAAAAAAGTGTTATTTGATAGTAGCCGCGCAGCTCTTGCACAAGGCCTTGATGCTCATCCATGGTTAATTAAGCCTAACGATGAAGAATTGGCACAGTTTGTTGGCCGCGAACTGCACACTCCGGCGGAATGTCGCGTAGCAGCAGAAGAGCTGGCAGATAAAGGTATTGAGAACATTGTCGTCTCAATGGGTGCGAATGGCACCATGTGGTTTAACCAAGGTGAATGGCTTCATGCCCAACCACCACGCATGAATGTTGTTAGTACTGTTGGCGCAGGCGATACGCTGGTTGCTGGCATGTGCTGGGGACATATGCAAGAAATGGAGAAATCTGAACTCGTTCGTTTTGCCACTGCATTGTCTGCTTTAGCGGTGTCCCAAGTGGGCGTCGGTATGGATGATGTACAAGCATTGAAAACCCTACAAGAAAAAATCCAATTAAAACCAGTAAGTACACTTACTGAATAAGACAAGGTCATCACTATGAATATTGCCATTATTACAGCCTGCCCAAGTGGTGTGGCGAACAGCATCATAGCCGCTGGCTTGCTAGAGCAAGCCGCTCAATCCCTAAACTGGACTGCGAAGGTTGAATGCCAAAGTTCAGTTATCGATGCAGCCCCTCTATCACAAGCGGATATTGACGCAGCGGATGTGGTTATTATCGCTGCAAATACTGACATCGATACTTCTCGTTTCGTTGGTAAAAAAGTCTACCAAAGCGACATCACAGCCTGCATGGCCGATGCTGCTGCATATCTAAAAACAGCCACAGAGCAAGCGACCGAACTCACTGCAGAAAACGCTTCTACAGTATCAGCGGCCTCCCCTGCTACTGAAAGCGCAGGCGCGAAGAAAATCGTCGCGATTACCGCTTGTCCAACAGGCGTGGCACATACCTTTATGGCGGCTGACGCTCTGACGGAAGAAGCCAAACGTCTTGGCCATGAAATTCACGTTGAAACTCGCGGATCGGTCGGTGCGAAGAACCAACTAACCGCAGAACAAATTTCGCAAGCGGACGTCGTGATCATTGCCTGTGATATCGATGTTTCGCTTGATCGTTTCGTCGGTAAAAAACTTTACCGTACCAGCACGGGTGCGGCACTGAAGAAAACCGAACAAGAGATCAATAACGCATTTGCTACGGCCACGGTTTACCAACAAACTGGCGTGGCGTCTAACGAAGACAGCAGCCAAACAGAAGAGAAAAAAGGCGTGTACAAGCACCTAATGACTGGTGTTTCACACATGTTACCCGTGGTCGTTGCGGGGGGTCTGTTAATCGCCCTTTCTTTCGTGTTCGGTATTAAAGCATTTGAACAAGAAGGTACATTGCCAGCGGCACTAATGAACATTGGTGGTGGCGCGGCATTTAAACTGATGATTCCTGTACTTGCTGGTTTCATCGCCTTCTCGATTGCTGACCGTCCAGGTTTAGCTCCTGGTCTGATTGGTGGTATGTTAGCAAGCACACTAGGTGCTGGCTTCCTTGGTGGTATTCTGGCTGGTTTCATCGCTGGTTACTCTGCGAAATTCATCGCAGACAAACTGCCAATTCCAACTTCGATGGAATCCTTAAAACCGATTCTAATTATTCCGTTTGTGGCCAGTTTGTTCACCGGTCTTATCATGATTTATGTCGTAGGTACGCCTGTGGCAGCGATCATGACTGCAATGACCAATTTCCTAAATAACATGGGTGAAGCAAACGCGGTTGTACTGGGTATTATCCTTGGCGCGATGATGTGTTTCGACCTAGGTGGCCCCGTCAACAAAGCCGCATACACTTTCGGTGTTGGGCTGTTGGCATCTCAACAATACTTACCAATGGCCGCTATTATGGCTGCCGGTATGGTGCCGCCACTTGCGATGGGTCTAGCCACTTTCGTTGCACGCAGTAAGTTTGTTACAGCAGAACGTGAAGGTGGTAAAGCGGCTTTTGTACTTGGCCTATGCTTTATCTCTGAAGGTGCCATTCCGTTTGCAGCAAAAGATCCAGTACGTGTTATTCCATCATGTATGATTGGTGGTGCAATCACCGGTGCGATGTCAATGTACTTCAATATTAAATTGATGGCACCACATGGTGGCCTGTTTGTACTACTGATCCCTGGTGCGATTTCACATGCATTGCTCTACCTCATTTCCATTGTGGTGGGTACGGTCGTGACCGCTGCTATCTACTCAGCAATCAAACCTGTGCCAAAAGTAGAGAGCAAC
>JBQGON010000017.1:8273-34556 GCA_052087065.1 Vibrio sp.
CTGATGCCTTGGGCATCGGTTTTTTTATGGCAACGAGGAGCCTTGCATGAACAACTAGAATAACAAAACTTGCATGGTGAGGTGATGCTGCTCGGCCAGACAACTAATAAGCCCAGGTTGTGAGTAACTAGATTGTGAGTAAAAAGGCAGACATAAAAAAACACCGATGCCAAATTTCTCATCGGTGTCAAAAAATGATATTTCTTGTATTAAAGAATTAAATTCACGGTAAGCAACAGAGCTTTAGATTCAATATCGATGGTTGCCATATAAAAACTGGTTGGTTCATCGTCAACCTCTACAAACGTTGCACTAGGAGCGGTACTTTGAGGCTCGTTTTGGTCAATATCTTGTGAACGTTTAAACTGAGAACTCGTATTATTCACGTCACTATACAGTTCCTGAGTAAGCCCACTTTTCAACTGACGAGCATCATAAATAAAAAGTTGCTCTACTTCACAGCTCACTTTCATACATACATCGGTCGTACCAACTAACTCATTCGTCATCGCCGTATTCGCGACAGCACTAGGCGCTGATATCAGCAATAAACCAACAAGCAACGGAGCGAACACGATAGATTTCATAAACTGACCTTTCGATAATTGAATGTAATCGTATGATTAGGGAAGGCTAATAAAGCAACGTTAGATTACCATGAGTACTCCAACCACAGAATAACTCGTTCGGGTAGTTTATCACCAATGTGCGAACTTCACGGTCCCCGTGACTAGTGCCTAAAGCAGACAATAAGCACTCAGTGATGGACAGGGTAATTGATTTATAATACTAAGCCGCCTAACAACTTACACGCTCGATGCGAGGAAACTTTGGGAGAAGAAATAGCCACAATGCGTTGGATTATAGATGGGTCGTGAGCAATGGAAAAAGTCAGCGGCTGAGCGCTGACTTTTGAATATTGAGATAGAGAAGCGACTAGCTAAAAAGCTTATTCAACCGTCTTTTTCTTGTTATCGTTTTCTAAGTTTTTGCCTTGTACATAAGTGCGGCCAACATCAACCACTGCGACGTCTTTGAAGAAACTACGCCCTAATAGCAATGGATATGACAGATGGGTACGATCCGCCAAGGTGAATTCGGTTTTCTCTTTCAAATCACCAATTTCCACCCACATGCGAACCACTGCACGACGTTCACCTTTTTCTGTGTTCGCCTGCTTAATTCTCACCCAACGATCAACAGGTAGGCTAACTTCTTCACTCTTAATGCCATTATGTTCAAGTTTGAATTTAACCCAGTCTTTACCATCACGCTCAAACGGTTTCACATCCACCGCACTTAACGAAGAGGTTGTCGCACCGGTATCGACACGTGCATCAAGGTTTTCTTTCAGATTTGGTAAATGAACCCACTCTTTCGAGCCAAGGATAAGTTTACCGTCACTGAGCTTTTTGCCTTCAACTTTAGGTCTCACAATCTGCGGTTTAGTGCTTACGTGGGATGTCGTTTTCTTATCTTTAACAACAGGAGTCTGTTTCTTTTTACTCTCGACCACATCCTTGCTTGCACTCGGCGCTGTGGTTTTATGTTTCTCTATCTCAACAGAGCTGCTTTTTTGAGTGCTATCATCTGAATTTGGAGATTGAGTTGCTGTGGTGGTACATGCCATTAGCCCGCCGCTCAACATCAGAGGTACTAAGATTTTCCATTGTTGTTTCATTCATTCACCTAATTAGATGGTTAAGACTTAACACACTTTTATAATTGAATCAGCAACGTAAGGGATTGCATCTTCTGTGAGCCCCGCAATATTGATACGGCCATCTGTCACGCCATAAATTGCAAACTCTTCACGCAGACGAGTCATTTGTTCAGGTGTTAATCCTAACACCGAAAACATCCCTTTGTGCTGTTCGATAAAGTCGAATTGTGAAGTATTCAGTTTATTTCTCAACTCTTTACACAAACTTTGACGAAGGCTTAACAAACGATGCTGCATTTCACTCAGCTCTGTCATCCAGCTTGCCGTCAGTTCATCGTCCTGTAACACGGTTCTGACAAGAGCTGCACCATGGTCTGGCGGCATGGTGTAAGAAGAACGTGCCAAATTCAACAATTTACCTTTTGCATTCGCCGCATGCTCAGCCGTTTTCGCAATGACCATGGCCGCGCCAGTACGTTCACGGTACAAGCCAAAGTTTTTCGAGCACGACACGGTCAGCATCATTTCATCAACATGTTCAGCCATGTAACGCAGCCCGGCACTATCTTGTTCAAAACTATCGCCAAAGCCAATATACGCGGCATCAACAAACGGTGTAAATCCTTGTTGCTGCGCTAACTGAGTCACAGCATGCCACGTTTCCAAGTCCATGTCTGCGCCAGTCGGGTTATGACAGCATCCATGAAGCAATACGACATCTTTCGCTTCTACCTTAGCAAGGTCTGCCAATAATGCGGCCTTATCAACTGTTTTGGTTTCTGCGTCAAAGTAAGCATAGTACTTTACCTTCAACCCTGCAGCTTCCATGATCGGAGCGTGATTGACATAGCTCGGATTTGATAGCCACACCGTCGCATCAGGCTGAACAAATTTAATCAAATCAGCAAACATACGTAAGCCACCACTGGCGCCCGGTGTTTGAATCGTAGCAGTGCGTGACTGTACTGAAGCCTGCGGCAAAATTAAATCCGTCATGCTCTGATTAAAACGCTCACACCCAGCAATGCCTACATACGCCTTAGTGGTCTGTTCGGCTGTGACGCGCGATTGCGCGGCACTGATCGCATGCATGATCGGTGTTTGACCTTGACTATTTTTATAAACACCAATGCCTAAATCCACTTTCTCTGTGCGAGGGTCAACTTGATAAGCTGCGGATAAAGAGATGATGGTATCAAGTACCGGTGTCGGTAAATGGGAGAACATATTAAATCACTGCCTTGTGTCTCAAATAATAGTGCACAATTTAGCATTGCTCGGATAAAAGCCAAACTAAATTTCGCCTTATTTACTCATAGTACTAGAGAGAGTGCTTAAGCTTTGAGCAAATGCTGGCCGCAGGCTCTCAGTTATGGTCGGCAACTCAGTCAATCTGAGTGAGGTGCGTAAAACCATTAGCCATTAGCCCCGCTTCCACACATTCAATTACCTGACGACCGATACTATTTTTGATGACATCTGAGCTCGTTGCTTGCTGTCGGATTAAATCCGTCATATGTAATATCTCATGCTCAAAACCGCCACCGCTCGATGATGTATCAATATGATGCTCTTCGCCTTGATAAGTAATCGTAATATTTTTTGGATTCCACCATTTCTCCGCAATCGTAATCGTCAGATCAGGACCGGTAAGCGTAGCAACTTTCGATAAATCTCGGGTGATCGAACTACCAATCTTGCCACTAACAGCACCGGAGAAATGATAAATCGCGGTTTCATCGACCCGTGATTGTGGGTTATCTTGCACAAACTCAGTCTTCATCTCACCGAGAGGCATGCCTAAACATTCGCATAGATCGGCATATAACCACAGCGGATAAACACCAACATCAAGTGAAGCACCGCCACATGAGTCACCGTCAAATAAACGATTGTTCGCATCGTACGGCATAGCCCCACCGAACGCTGCTTCAATATAATCAATCACCAATTGATTGTCCTGAATAAACTGACGCAAAGCACGATATGCCGGAAACGTCGGTGTTTTCATCGCTTCAACTAACAATAGCCCTTTCTCATCAGCAAGAGACATCATCGCCTCCCAGTCGGCAACATTAGTTAATGCAGGCTTTTCGACTAGCACATGCTTACCATGAGTCAGATAAAGTTCAATCAACGGCTTATGTGAGGGGTTAATGGTGGCAATGTAGACAACATCAATATTGGGATCCTGCGCTAACGCTTCATAAGACTCGTAGCTTTTTTGCCCACCAAATTGCCCAACAAATACCTCTGCGCGTGCAGAATGACGCGCCGCTGCGCCGTAAAATATTGAGTGGGGACAATGATGAACCAGATCTTCCACAAAACGATGAGCAATATGGCCCAACCCAGCAATGCCCCAACGAACCACGGACTTATCCATAAACATTCCTTATTCTGGTACTGACGGTAATGACGACATTATCGATAGCCGCCAGATAGAGTCAGTTAGTGAGAGTGTTCGCAAGCATACTCAAAAGAAATTTAAAATACCGTTAAACACGGCAAATAAGTCATCATCAGTAGGCCAAACCATACGTTTTCTATTCAGTGACCATGCTTTTTAGTACCACTGAGTTTAGCTTAGCCGACCCATTTCTCTACTCCGAGCGCTTCCATAATGAATTCGACTGACAGCGCGGCCAATATCATGCCCATAATACGAGTTAATAGCGACGCCCCTCCATTACCTATAATACGAATGATGCCGCCAGAGAACAGCAATAAAACCAAGGTGAGAGCAAGCACCACCAACATAGTGGCAGAGGTAATCATTTGCTCTTGGATGGTATATACATTGTTATCGGTGATCAGGATAACGGCCAAGATTGCACCGGGTGACGCCGTTGCTGGGATCGCGAGTGGGAAAATTGAAATATCATGCATGGGCTCGCCAGTTTCGTCTTTCTTTTCATTGGCAAAAATCATTTGTAAACCAAATAAAAACAAAATGACGCCGCCAGCAACCTGAAAAGAAATTAAACTAATCCCCATCGCACCGAGTAACAATTGGCCAATCACGATCGCCCCGATCAAAATAAGCACCGCATACGTTATGGTTCTATACGCGGTTTTTCTACGTTCTTGGGCGGTAAAGTTGGCTGTGAGGGCAGCAAAGAGCGCCATCGTCCCAATCGGATCGACCGTTGCCCAAACAATAAGAAAATCGTGTGTTATTTTGTCTATCACTTTGACTGTATTCCTTATTTATAATGCCATTTTTCATTCAATACGCCGTTATTCAGGCACTAAGTCACACTCACTGCAAAGGCTATAATACTTGCCGGTTCAAACCGGAAAGCCTTATAAGCTTTATTGCTCAGTGTTCATTGAAACGTGTCACTCATTTCGGTTGTTCAAGCTCCCGTTATTTTCCCGTCAAATAGAAAAATAGTGGCCATTCCCGCCTTAAGTAAAGTCTCATGTAACCATGCATGCGCCACATAACGGTTGAGAATGCATAGTATCGCCTGCCCTAGCCCCATGTTTCAATTTAATTTGTGACTTAACCTGTATTTACGTAAAATCTCGCTATCATTTATTAACTGGGAACCGAGCGTGGCAAAACGAACTCCTGTGATCAGCATCTCCTCCTATGGCATCTATTCGCATTGGGATGAAAAGTCTAAAGCGCTGCCAAAAATCCGAGAATTTACACAACTTATCCCCGCCCAAGAAGATATCGAGTTTGGATTTACGGTCAATATCAAAAAAGCCAAAGGTGAGTTATTGAAGTTCTGTATATACCACCCAGGAGTGATCAATAAAAAAGGCCAAACTCTAGAACCCTTTGATGGCGAAGTTTATGTGCGCAGCAACGATTGGAACTTTTATTTGGGTGATACTATTCAATTGCATCGCCCTATCAACGGTTTAGAGAGTAATTTAGGCACGTGGCATATGGTGATGGAAATACAAGGTAAGATCATCGCTGAAAAAGATTTCAAAGTCGTCGCCAATGATGAAGACCAGTTTTGGAAAAAACGCGGTTTTTAAACCAAATACACACGATGACCAAAACACGTCCCCCACGCATTGTCAGACAATATTGGCGCACCAGTCAGTGTTGTCTTTTCTCTTTCTTCTCAAAAAATAGCAACACAACACCGTAAATTGTTGGTACTTCCCCACACGTTGCCACCGATGATGAATTGCTGCTCCAGCACACTAGAAAACAATCAATCACACCATCATTACCTTGCTACCAGTTTGCGCCCTCGCTGAAGATGCCATGTTAGACACATAAACACACTCTCCTTTTGATGGTCTCTTTAGCCAGTGCCACGGCATTCCTATCGGTCATCATAATGAAGTAATAGGTTTTTATGCTTAGTTAAACACTCATTGATATAATATATAAAAGGAATTAGTAATGAAGAAACATCTACTCGCGGTAGCCGTTGGCATGGCCGTAGCACTATCTGGCTGTTCTAACCAAGCATCGGTCACTCAATCCGAAGCTTGGATGCAGCGCTCAGCGACTGGTGACCTAACCGCATTGGGCGGTGCACGCCGTTTACATACCGATATCAATCAAAAACTACGACACTCTCTAGCGAAGATGGATGTGCACAACGTCATCTTATTAATTGGTGATGGTATGGGTGACTCAGAAATCACCATCGCTCGTAATTACGCAAAAGGCGCTAGTGGCTTTTTCCGTGGCATTGATGCGCTGCCTTTCACAGGCCAATACACACACTATTCGTTAGATAAAAAAACGCATAAACCCAATTATGTGACAGACTCTGCAGCATCAGGCACCGCTTGGTCGACAGGCACCAAAACATATAATAGAGCATTGGGTGTTGATGTGAACGGCAAGGCACATACCTCACTGCTTGAAATGGCCAAACAAGGTGGATTGGCAACAGGAAATGTCAGCACCGCAGAAATTCAAGATGCAACGCCAGCAGCTGAATATGCCCACATATCGCAACGAAAATGCTACGGGCCGAAAGTGACCCGTGAACGCTGCCCAGAAGCGTTACTGTCAAACGGTGGGTTGGGGTCGATCACCGAACAATTAATCAATACTCGGGCTGATGTTACTTTAGGTGGTGGAGCGGCAACATTCGCAGAAAAAGCTCAATCAGGTGAATGGCGTGGCCAAACGCTAATGCACCAAGCGCAAGCACAAGGCTATCAGGTTGTAAGAAACGTAGATCAATTAAACTCCGTCAAAATCGCCAACCAATCGCAACCAGTACTAGGCTTATTTGCCTCAGGAAATATGCCTGTACGTTGGGAAGGACCTAAAGCCAGTTATCACGGAAACTTAAATAAGCCAGCAGTCACGTGTAAAACAAATCCAAAGCGTACTGCCGACATACCAACACTTGCAAATATGACGCGCAAAGCGATTGATTTATTGAAAGAAAACGAAAACGGTTTCTTTTTACAAGTTGAAGGTGCATCAATTGACAAGCAAGACCACGCCGCTAACCCTTGTGGACAAATTGGTGAAACAGTCGATCTTGATGAGGCGGTGCAACAAGCGCTAGCTTTCGCAAAACAAGATGGCCACACACTAGTGATTGTGACCGCGGACCACGCCCACTCTTCACAAATTGTGTATCCAGATGCGAAAACACCTGGGCTATCTGAAGCCCTCATGACACATGATCATGCCGTTATGTCGGTGAGTTATGGTAATTCAGAAACCGCGAGTCAGGGACATACCGGCACGCAATTACGCATTGCAGCCTATGGTCCTCAAGCGGGTAATGTCGTCGGCTTATCCGATCAAACTGATTTATTTTTCACCATTAAAAATGCCTTGGACTTATAAACCGCTATTGATAATCCAAAGCTAGTTGATTGCCTCAATAAAGCCTGGCGATATTGAGTTGATAACGATTGAACCACTGCCTTTTACCAAGGCATAGATAACGAAAAGACCAGCCGAGGCTGGTCTTTATTATTATGAGATAAACGTCCTTTCACATTACTTATAGAGATGCAATTCGGTTCTTAGTCCTCTGACTAAACTAAAGCACATCAATAGCAATATGAAGTTAAAGGGCAGAGCCGTTGTTACCACTCCCGATTGTAATGCTTGCAGAGCATCCGTTCCGCCAATCCATAACATCATCGCAGCAATCGCACCTTCAATAGACGCCCAGAAAATACGCTGTGGTACTGGCGCATCAATCTTGCCGCCGGCAGTGATACTATCGATAACTAACGAGCCAGAATCTGATGAAGTGATAAAGAAAATCAAAATCAGAACAATCGATACCACCGAAATAATATGACCATACGGTAGCTGATCGTACACTTGGAACAAGGTAAGTGAAATATCAGTCAACCCTTTTGTGCCCAATTCACCTACTTTATTAACAACTTGATCAAGAGCAATACCGCCAAAAATACCCATCCAAACAATGGTCATCAATGTCGGAATAAACACAACTGAAAATAAGAATTCTCGGACCGTACGACCTTTAGAAACACGCGCAATAAACATACCAACGAATGGTGACCATGAAATCCACCATGCCCAGTAGAACACTGTCCAACCGTGCATCCATGTTTCATCTGTGCGTCCGTGAGGGTTGCTTAATGGAATGATGTTTTCAATATAGGCCATGAATGTCGCCGGAACTGAGGTAACCGCGACATTAAAGCAAACAGCAGTAACGAAAACGAGAAGTATGAAAGCAAATACCATATTGATATTACTTAGCAGTTTTACGCCACCGTCTATCCCACGAACCACGGAAATAATAGCAATCAAAGTAACAAAAATAATGACCGCCAATTGCATACCAAACCCGCCATCAGTACCAAAGACGTGATTGATACCGCTGGTGGCTTGCTGCGCACCGAGCCCCAAAGAAGTCGCGAGACCAAATAGCGTAGCCAATACCGCCATAATGTCGATAATGTGCCCTAACCAGCCCCACGCTCTATCCCCAAAAATAGGATAAAAAACAGAACGAATAGACAGTGGTAAGCCTTTATTGTAGGCAAAGAATGCCAAGGAAAGCGCAACTATCGCATAAATAGCCCAGCCGTGAATCCCCCAGTGAAAGATCGTTGCGCCCATCGCAAGGGATTTAGCTTCAGGTGTTAACGGTGTAACGTTAAGTGGTGTGCCCCACCAATCGGTGAAGTAAGCCGTTGGCTCTGCCACCCCCAAAACAATAAACCAATCCCCATACCGGCAGCAAACAACATCGCAAGCCAAGAACCACGAGAATGATCTGGAATCGAATCTTTACCACCGATACGAATTTTACCGAGGGGGGATAACATGATGACAAAAGTAAAGAGAACAAAAAAGTTGGCTGACCACATAAAAAACGCATCAAAATCATCAATGATGGTGTTCTTTACCGTGTTCAATGTCTCTTTAGCGACGCTTGGGTCAATAAATAGTAAGGAGCCTAAAAACAATAAGATGAGTCCAGCACTGATGCCAAAAACGGGGTTATGTATATCGAACCCCCACTTTTGTACATTGTCCTGACCAATTTCGTAATCTGTCGTATCTATACTGTATTTTTTATATGCATCTTCTTCCATAGTAATGCCTTAGTAGTGAGTTCTTTATCTATTTTGAAAGCGAAAAAAATCAAAAAAATTTGTAAAATGAGTAGTAATAATTGATTAGTACTCTAATTGTATTTTTAGCAATACTAGCAGTATAGCTATCTATTTGGCAATTAATATTGGCCACATAAGCGTAACAAAAGACGATGAGAGCCCGCCATAATCGGCCATAAAGGTTTTCGTAGACTAAGCTTTCCCTTTAAATCACTCTCCGTTTACCGTTAGAATAGCAGCGTTTTAAATTCGTCCTCTTAATTATTTTTGCGAGCAAGCGAGCATTGACATGAAATTTTTGATAAATATCGTCCGTAACCTACTGGGTTACCTCATCATTGCGGTTGATCTCATAACCCGTGGTAGCAAAAAAAAGCGTCCTCCTGAGAAACAAGAAGTTATAAACCAAGAGCTTACTAACATCTCCTTATACCAGTTTACGGCCTGTCCATTCTGTATTAAAACGCGCCGCGCCATGTATAAACTAAATTTGCCAATTGAAAAACGTAATGCGCAACCCGGCTCAATACACCGCAGAGAGCTGCTTGAAGGTGGAGGCAAAGTCAAAGTGCCCTGTCTACGTATTGAAGAAAATGGCAACGTTGAGTGGATGTATGAGTCTTCTGAGATTATCAACTATCTCGAACAGCGCTTTGCTTAACCACCTTTAGCATACCAAGCCCGAATCATGACAAATGGTGCCTAAAATCAGGCGTGATTTTTATTTCCAATAAAAACTATACCGACTCATCAATACACACCTTGATGAATATGCCCGCTTTAATAAGCGGTATTATTAAAGCGGGCATATTGCGATATCACAAATTAGTAAGATTAAGTAAGTCGCAGATTAGCCGCTACTAGATGTATTGAATCAGCGTTTGAATGCGTGATATTCATACTTCTCTAAGAATTCATTGGTTATGTGGTCGTGCTGCTGATACACCATCATTTAATGGTTTTTTACTTGTTAGCTGTGTTTTTTAGAATATACCCGATATCCCACTGAAATTAATAGACAAACAGCAGCTGGGAAAAGTAGAGCCGTAAACTTGAAAAGTTCATAAAAAAACGCCCCACCCGTTCCGCCCATGATAAACCCTATGATTATAAGCAAGAAAAGTTTCACTTTACGTCGATCAAGTACTTCACCTCTTAACAAACCACCGATCATGATACCTATATCTGTAAAAATACCCGTCACATGAGTGGTTCTGATTACCGCACCGCTATACTTTGTTGCTAAAGCGTTTTGTAAACCACATGCAGCAGAAGCAAAAAAATGGCCATAAAAAGAGCCATGTGATAGAAAACCAAGAGAGATGAGTAATAAGCAAGATTCTAAAAATAACGCCGTATCGTAGTGCTTACCAAGTTTTAGCGTTGAGCCATGCAATAAAAAGCCCGCTATAGAGGCTCCTGTTAAAAAAGATAGCAATACACCTAACAAATGAATAATGCTTTTAAATGAAGAGCTTAAAAAACTCGTTCCTAAGAGGGTTGCCGTTCCAGACAAGTGAGAAACCGATTGATGTTCAAAGCTAATCAGACCTATTGCATTAACAAAACCTGCAACCAAAGCTAAAATAAAGGCTCCAACTTCAACCCATTTGGGTAATTTAGTGATCACGTTGTTGTGGTTCCTTTACGAGCGGTAACAAGATACCCGTGATAATACTACTTTTGAGTCACTATTATCATATTTTATAGAGAGTTACCTCGATAAAACCATCGTTAGGCTGTTAGAACTAACAAATGAGTCATTCATTGATACACTTAGTAAGGGATCGCCGTTCCGGCTTAAGGATTATATAAGTTAATCGGTAAAAAAAAGAAGGAAGCCGCGAAGATAAACGCGGCTTTATTGGTGTGTGTTTAGCCCCTAGCCTGCAGCAGCTCAATTATACCATCGGCGTACTGACTCGAAGTTAAACAACATTTGTCTACTGCTTTAGCCAATGAAACGAGCCTGACACGCGATTACCAACATTATGATTGCCAAAGCTGATCGAACATCGACAAAATCAAAAATGCTGGACTTGGCGCACAAGACCAGCTTAGTTCACTCGCCAATCAGAGCAACGAGTAAACGATAAACGATGTGACGACAGATCGAGCATCGCAACCGGTCATAATATCGGTGCTTTATTTATGCCACTGCGGCTTAATGCGCCAAAGCCTATCGATCCATTGCAGTGAAGCCACTCAGAGAATGTACCGCCTCCACAAGTGCCATTGCCCCATGCACCTGTATTATCGTTTTGATCTTCAGCTTGGCGAACAACACCATTGACGATAATGTGGTCTATTCGAACATCGCGATTGCCGCCATCATTGGTATAACCAACACGAATTTCCCCTGTCGCATCAGTATTTACCGTATAGTCAGCCATATAATTTTTCGCGGTCCAGCTTTGTATCGTGGTCCCGCCGACTTGCAAATTAACGTTTTCATCGCCAACAACGCCACTAAACCTAACCACTATTGTATTGCTTCCTGTACCATCGTTACCACCAGCGCTCGTGTCCACTAATTGCAACATCTTGGTTGCATAGCGGCGACCCATTTCACGGGCACCTGCAGAATCAAAATGATATTGATCGTGAATATTTAAACCAGCGGCACTGACAACATGCGCGTTAGTAATCAGTGACGGCAACTGCGCGATTAAACGATTATGGCTAGAGCAGCATGCTGGGTATGGCAATTCGCCCGCAATAAAAGGAACATTACCAATTCCCAAATCGTTACGTACATCGGTTACTAATTGCTTAACACGTCCAGGCCAAGCTGGATCCCCCGTATTACTCTCACCTTGGTGAAAAATAATACCTTTTATTACGCCCTTCTCCTGCGCTTTACGTGCAAGGTCAATCAGCCATTGATAGCCGCCATTAAAATTGTTGGGGGTGGAACCAAAGGTCGGTGAACATTGATTAAAATCACGACAGTTTTTGAGAAAATATTCTATTTTTTGACCGCCATGCGCTGCCCCCACTAAGCCAATAGTGACATTCGTATCAGAGTTATTTGCCATGACTTTACCGAAATTATCGCCCGGTCCTAAAGCCCCAGAACAACGCACTAAAGGCGGTGATGCCACGCGCCATTGGCCGTAATACCCAAGACCACCACAAGCCTCATCTTGTAATACCATGACTCTGGGATTGGTCACACGGTCTTGAGGTTCAACAGGTGAAGCACCTTCCATATTCGATTGCCCGACCATCAAGTAAACATGAAAGTTTGGATCAGGTTGTGCCATTGCAGGCATCGACATCAAACCAGCCAGCGCAGCTAAGCAATAGCTTTTTTTAATATATTTCATAATTATCATCTTAATTTTATGTTGTAAGATTGAATGTGGCAGTGAAAACACGCACCACCACATAATTATTGTATGAATATCGCCACCGATTTATCTGGTGGCGATAGCTGACTGCATGACTAATTGGCGCTGATTAACCCCAATTTATAAGGTAAGCGATTGTAGTCTGATACACCGGAGTTAGGGTTTTGCCCTTGATACAAATACTGCATATTACAGGCATTGATCTTAAGGGTTTGGTCATATCCTGAACGTATCATCTCACCATGACTGATATCATCGGTCCATTTACCGCTAGGGAAAGACACATTGGCGGCTCCTGCAAACGGATTTGATTTGGTATCCGCTAAAGGTGTCCAAGGGCCATCTAAACTTGTTGATGTCCAAGAACGGAAGTAACGAGGAGAGTAGGCTTCGACTAACAGTAGATATTTATCCGTTCCTTCCACTTTATATACGTTAGAGGCTTCAAACAGTTTCGCAACGCTATCTTGCATAACGACTTCATAACCGGAAAAGTTAGGGAAGTTACCGATTGCCACTTTTGAGCGGTACAATTTACCGTCATCGCCAGAGAAGAATAAATGGCAATAATTATCGTCGCAGATCACCCAATAATCGATACCATTACTCAAACCATTCCTTAACAAAGGCTTAGGCGTTGTCCAACCGGCTGGATTGCTAATATCAGTGTTCGTGGAATATTTAGCGCCCCATTGGTAAATCATGTACCATCTATTTTCTGGCTCAAAAAAGAATACTTGAGGTGCGACGGTGTTACCTGCCCGAGTGGTACTCATATCGACTTGAGTTGCAGAGCCTGCTTGACGCCAATCACTAAAGTTTAAGTAAACCCCACCCCAAGTGTTTCTCGCCGTATCAAATACCGTCGCAAATACGTGATATTTATTGTTGTAGTTAACAATGGTTGGATCTTTAATTGACGCCCAGTTCGAGCGTTGAGGAGAAATTAACGGCGCTGTGGATGTCCAACTGTAGTTCGATTTGAGATCACACGTTTGATTACCACCATCGGTGTCCCCGCCAATTGAAAAATCATCCGCATAAAAACTCACGGTTTCATTATCAGATTCAATAATGAAATGCTCAAAAGGTGTGCCACTTTGTGTATAAAAGCCATGTAATAGCGTCCAGCGGTTAGCGGAAGCAACCGCAGTCGCAACCTGCTCATACTCGTTGAACGTGGAACTATCACCGTCTTCTTGACGTTTTGCCGTTAACGTAATGGGGACATCAGCCGAGCCTGCCGCTAACTTAACCCAAACAGCAACATCATATTCATTACCATTCACTAAAGAGCCAGCATCAAAGGTAATCCCATACCAACTTGCGGTACGCCCAGTAATGAAGGCACTTGATGAACCACTGTGACTTTGTGTATTGCTCAAGCGCAGAGAACCAGCCGTTGTAGACCAATTCATTAAGCTGCCTTCTGCACCACCGTTGTCAGCAAAGTTATTACTCGGTACTTGATAACCACCGCCATCGCCATTGTCATTATCAGCAAGTAAACGAATCGTACCTTTTGCCGCGTTGAGGGTCACTTTATCCAATTTCGCGCCATCTTCGCGTCGTAATATCCTTAGCGTATGATCGCCAGCAACTACGTTATTGAAAGTCTGAAGTGTCACTTTGCCCCAGCCTGAGGTTGCGGTGTTATTTTGCGTGATCCAACTGCCCGAATCTAACTGATAATAAAAGGAGTCATCGTTACCACCCGCCAATGAAGCGAGCATTTCAGCACCAACATTCGTTGTCTGCGAAACACGAAAGTTGATTGCCACCTGTCCACTGGCGGAACTAGAAGGACTACCTAACACTTGATTACTGCCGTTGTTCGCCCATTCAATGTATCGCCCACTGGAAGCGCCACCATCTGATTTAACACTCAGTGGACTAAAGCGACTTTGCCTTGATAACGACTCTAATTCGACCGATAATGAACTGCTTCCCGCATTACCACCACTACCGAGAAACTGAAACCAGTTTAAGTTATGCCATCCATTCGCACGCAAATACACATCATGCACACCACTTATCGTGGTATTTAATGCCGTTGATTGAGTTTGCCAAGTTTGCCAACCGCCAGTGTCATCAATATCAACGGTGGCGACAGGCGCATTATTGAGGCTATCCAAAATAATTTCTAAACTTGAGCCCGTATCTGTTGCTGCGCGCAGTTTTAGTTCTTGAGCACCGTTACCAAAATTAACGCCTGATACTTTTATCCAGTCACCCGTCCCCATAATGACATTCAAGGTGCCATCCGTCGCGTTTTCGGTCTCTACACCATTTTCTTCATCAAACATCTCAGCCTGATTGATATTAAATGCATTAACCGTTTTAAGTTGTGGTGCACCGGCACGTCCAGCATTGACTTGTTTTATCGTACCGTTAGCGTTGTATTCTAAAAGGTCTACATTAACTGAACGCTGAAAAGTACTCGCTCCGCGTTCATTAGCCACGACCCGGTTATGATAAAAGAGGTAACTTTTACCTTTGTAGTCAACAATTGAAGCGTGATTGTTATTTGAGTTATTTTCCCATGGATTTGGTAAAATCGTCCCTTGGTAGGTAAACCCTGTGGTCGGATTATTACTGGTCATGTAATTAATTTTCATACCGGAACTGGTATCAGAAGAATACGATAAGTAATACGTGCCGTTATGCTTGTGCATGTACAGTGCTTCAAAGAAATTAGGGACATCAATCGATATAGCACTACCACTGGTGCTAATCATGTCATCATTTAATTTGATTACTCGGGCATTACCCTCGCCACCGCCACCAAAATACAAATAAGCTTGGCCATCATCATCAATAAACACGCTAGGATCAAAGATCCACTGCACGCTGCCATTTGGCGTACTTCTATCCACCAGCGCATGACCTAACGGATCAACATAAGGACCTTCCGGATTATCAGCAACGGCAACACCAATTGAGCCGCCGCCATCTGGAAAGTACAAATAGTACTTGCCATTACGCTCTATAAAATCAGGAGCGTACGCCAAATTAGCCCAGCTAGTATTATTTTTAGAATTCCAAATAATACCGTGATCTTGCCAATTCACCATGTCATCGGAAGAAAATAAATAGTAATCTTTCAATTGACTGTAATCGGTTTGAGTATCCTGATCGTGTGTAGTCACCACATAGACCCGTCCATTAAAAACACGGGCGGCAGGGTCGGCAGTATAAACATGTGATACAACAGGATTCTTAGCAAACGCAGGTTGAGGCAACGTAACACTGCTTGCGAGAACTCCAAGAACAATAGCGGCCGATGCTTTGGCATATACGTTCTTAGAGAGACACTTTATATTCATTCTGTATTCCTTTTACAAAGTAAAAATATCCTATTAGCTCGGATTAGGTGTTGTTATGATTGGTAATAAATAAACTTAAATTAATAAATTTAATCACTATTTGATCATGATAAAAAAAACATTACCCTGCAGTTAAGCACGTCGCGTATTTTAATAAATTTAGAGTGATCCACCTAACTATTTATGAAAATAACAATCTTCTTTATCACGTTAACCTACAACGTAGTATTTAGTCTTAATAGTTCAATCATCAGTAATTTACTGAGCTGGGTATTTTTACTATTTTTGATCTCTGCCACTAGTTATATCCGCATAATTAAATAAGTACAACCATCATTGCGGTAGTCATCACACAACCAAACAGCAGACAAAATCATTTGAATTAATTTATAAAACAAGCGCCTCTTTTAACTGAAAAATATGGTATTTCGGTAATATTTAACATTTATCAATCACTAAGAAAAATAAACGCGAAGTAAACCGAGGTAAAACTGGCTAAGCAATGAGTAGGCTCGGCGGTCCAACATATCCAGCTCTCTGTAACTATCACACAATGCACCAAGCATTAATTTCATATAACCCTATGAATAGACATAATAAAAACAGGAAAAGCAAAACTGCCATTATCTTTAGGCTTTATTGCTAAGTCCTTAATATTTAGCCATAAAACTTGCTCATCATGACCACAGAGAGTATATAGCGCACACATACTAACGTCGCCAACGAGACTAGCCACAATAATACGACCGACAGCCGGTTTATCAATACCGACCGAAAAATACGATATCGAAATATTATTACGTGAATTGATAATTGATGATGATCAACGCAGATTATCCGCCATATTTTTTCAATCAAATCGGCAGTAATTGAAAAAATCATACAATACGTTGTATTGAAAAATACGGTTAAGAATAACGAGTGACAGTGCTTCCAAATATTTGCAATACACATTAAAAATATAATTTAATTTGGAACTGAAATTATACATAGCCCATATTCAATTCCAGAAAATTGCAATATAGCATTGCAATACAAAGATTTAACTAAAAACGCTCTATAAAAATAATCAACTAATAAAAAACAACCTGTTGATATGATTGATTTATATTAAAATCCTCATTGAAATTATGTTTTAATTTTATAAATGAATTAATTAAACACTCACTGACGATTTAGTTAGTTATTCCGATTCGTTTCGTAGAAAACATCACATTAAGTACCTTTGTATATTTTATTTAATGCTTATTTCTTGACGCTGATGTGAGACCCACCTAGACCCAATTAGTATGAATAATGAGCAGTGTATTTATTCATACAAGCAAGACTTCCATCAACAACGTCGTAACAAGCTTAATCAGGAAGATTGAGAAATGATCTATAAAAATGAATTTTAGGAGACTAGAAATGAGAAAAGGGAAGAAGCAAATTCGGTTGTTACCGCTTGTCTTTGCCATAGGCGCTGCAATATCGTCAATTGGTGCACAAGCAGCATCTTGTTCGTATTCATTGACCAATGAATGGGATAAAGGATTTCAAGGTGTGGTTACAATCACGAATGACGAGAATGCAGATATTAATGACTGGCAGATTGGTATGAAGTTCCCTGCGGGGATAGCTGCCACACAATCTTGGAGTGGCAAACTTTCAGGCAGTAACCCCTACTACATTAAGAATACAGAGTGGAATGGCACCATCAAAACAGGCCAAAGCTTAGCGGTCAATTTTATGGGCACCCGCAATAATCTTAGCGCCGCCAATGTTGAACTTATGGGCTCAACCTGTAGCGGTAGCGACAGCCCTCCTTCTAATACCTTACCTGATGCCGTCGCTGATGCGACACCAGTTTCAGGGATTGCACCATTAGAAGTTAGCTTCAGTGGCACTCGCTCCAGTGATGAAGATGGTGACGCACTCACTTACATCTGGGATTTTGGTGATGGTGAAACAGCCACAGGTAAAGATGTTCTGCATACTTATACCGAGCCAGGCCAATACACAGCCAAACTGACCGTTGATGATGGTACTGGTGTGGATACGGCAACCGCAGTGATTAGTGTGACTACGGAATCTGGTAACACACCACCGGTTGCGGCAATGACTGCCACGCCGGCTTCAGGACAAGCGCCACTGCTGGTTAACTTTGACGCGTCTGCGTCGACCGATGCAGATAACGATGTCCTTACCTATATCTGGGACTTCGGTGATGGCGCAACTGGTTCAGGTGTCAGCACATCCCATACCTATGCCGATGCGGGTAAATATACCGTCTCGTTAATTGTCACCGATGGTATAGATACCAACAAAATCATCAAAACCATCAATGTCACCGATGACGATGTCCCGCCGACAACTGGACGCGTGGATAACCCATTCCGTGATGCAAAATGGTATGTCAACCCTGAGTGGTCGGCTAAAGCCGCAGCAGAGCCTGGTGGTAGCGCTATCTCAGATCAAAACACGGCGGTCTGGCTAGACCGAATTGGTGCGATCGCAGGGACAGAGGACAAAATGGGTCTGCGTGGTCACTTAGATGAAGCACTAGAACAAGGTGCAAACCTATTCACCGTGGTGGTCTATGATTTGCCTAATCGAGACTGTAAAGCGGTGGCATCAAATGGTGAATTGCTCATTTCTGAAAACGGCATCGAGCGCTACAGAGAAGAGTTTATCGACCCAATTGCAGAAATTCTTGCCGATCCTAAGTATCAGAGCATCCGCATTGCGGCCGTGATTGAGCTTGATTCTTTGCCTAACCTTGTCACCAATTTGGACATTCCAAAATGTGCAGAAGCCAATGGCCCAGGTGGCTACCGTGAAGGGATCACTTACGCGCTCAATAAGTTCTCCCCGATCAAAAACGTGTATTCTTACATTGATGCAGCTCACTCTGGCTGGTTAGGTTGGGATAGCAACTTTGGTCCTGCAGTAACACTGATTTCTAACGTGATCAAAGGCACCGACGCAGAATGGGACAGTGTTGCAGGTTTTGTAACCAATACCGCGAACTACAGTCCATTGGTTGAAACCTATATGCCAAATCCGGACAAGAATGTCGGCGGAGGCCCGATTCGCAGTGCCGATTTCTATGAGTGGAACCCCAACTTTGACGAAAAAGGCTATGCGATTGAATTCCGTAAACGCATGATAGCCAAAGGCGCTCCCACCACCATCGGCATGTTGATCGATACTGGTCGTAACGGCTGGGGCGGTCCTGAACGACCCACTCAAGTCAGTTCTTCATCGGATAAAAACACCTATGTTGATGAATCAAGGATTGACCGTCGTTACCACCGTGGTAACTGGTGTAACCAACCAAGTGGTATTGGCTACAAACCATGGGCAGACCCTTATAACGGTGTCGATGCCTTCGTGTGGGTAAAACCACCGGGTGAATCTGATGGTATGTCTGAGCCCGACTTCCAACCGGACCCAGATGATCCAGCTAAACAGTATGATCCAATGTGCGATCCAGACAAAATGAGTAATGCCGCGGCTTATCCAACTGGCGCCATGGATGAAGCACCCCATGCTGGACGTTGGTACTCAGAAGGATTCCAATACCTAGTAGAAAATGCTTATCCACCGGTCAGTGAACCAGCAGGTCCTCCTGCGGAATAAGCGAATAAGCTAACATCTGACCACCAGCACATTTGGGCTCGTCAGATAACATTGCCGGATCTGTCACAGGATCCGGCTTTTTATTACCATCGTGAAGTCAATCCAGCCACTACTTGGATGTCTAGAGAAAAAAGAAATAAAAAAACGACCCATACGGATCGTTATTTAGGCTCATCAAATAAATCCAATGGCATACGTTCAATGACGACTTATAATCCAAAACCGACTTTCGGTAACTTACGGATTGAGCGCACGCCCCATGCCGCTAGATTAGGTTTAGGTTCACCTTTGTGCTCACCCAAACAAATGTAACCTTTCGCTAAATAGCGGTACAGAAAATCCCCGCCTTCTAACGCGGCATTTTTATCGTCACCCGCAGGAAGGTTGATACGCTCAACACGTAGATCCGTCGCAGTCTTAAATGCCGGATAGGCGCTCGAGGCAACCGGATGAGCGTCTAAATCTTTAATTAATGCTTTATCTGATTGCTTAGCTAAATTACGGCTGAACAACATAATCAAACGCATTTGCTGTTCCGATGAAATAATGAGCATTTCCATCATGGAGCTCCCTTTGAAACAAAGCATTATATCCTAAAGCGGTGCTTAACTCTATGCAGCGCGGTCAGTGAAAAAGTGACAGTGTCATATATAACGCTACTGTTACGCTTTGCCAAAGGTCTTAACTGTTTTTTTAATGCCAGTGTGATTGTGGCTAAATTACATAACCATATGAATATTTGACTAGATTTATAAGATATTGTCGTAACGGGTAAAATTCTTGTCGCTTTACGAACCCTTCATCGAATAAAAGACGCATAGAGTAAAAGTCACCTCTACCTTCAGGACGAAGATATTATGCGCAAATACGGACTTATTGCACTTTCAGTGATTCTCTTGCAAACACCAACAGCCTTTTCAGCGACCGAACTGGATTTTTCCAATGAATACAACGCGTCGTCGATCCACGCACAAGGCGACCAATACTTTATCGACCAAGTGTCTAAATTAAGTGACGGAGACGTAGACATCACACTGCACACTGGTGGGTCTTTAGGTTTTAAATCCGCTGATAATTTTTATGCAGTCGCAGACGGTGCCATCCCCATCGCCGATACACTAGCCGGTAGTATGTCAGGGATTGATCCGCTCTTTCTTGTCTCATCATTACCGTTTTTAGTAGAAAACGCCGATCAAGCCAAACGTCTTTATGAAATCGCCAAGCCTTACTATGAAAAAGTCTTTGCCGAGAATAATCAGATCTTATTATACGCATCTCCTTGGCCTGCAAGTGGTATTTGGTCTAAAAAGCCCGTCACCAATAAGCAGCAATTAGCGCATTTAAAAATCCGCACTTATGACAAAAATGGCACGCTTACCTTGCGTGAAGCCGGAGCAGAGCCTGTTAAGCTATCCTGGGCCGATGTAGTTCCCCAGCTATCAACGGGAGGGATTAAAGCCGTATTAACCTCAGCAGATGCAGGAGCAAGCGCGAAGTTTTGGGAACATCTTAATAACTACAGCGCCATCCAATACGCAATCCCGCTGAATATGGTACACATGAACAAAGATGCGTTTGATCACTTGCCGAGTAAAGACAAAAAAGCGCTACTCAAAGCCGCAGAATTAGCCGATAAGCACAACTGGAACACTGTCAAACAACGTGTCGATCATAATTATCAAGAGTTGGCTAAGCACAAGGTGACGATTTATCAAGACCTACCTAAACCGTTTATTAACTGGCTACAAGTGTCTGCAAAACCCTCGGTCAAAGCATGGCTAAAAGAAACTGGCAAGACGGGCAAAACCATCATGACAAAATTTGAGAGTCGCCAATAATGCTAATCCGACTCATTACCGCGCTGTCCAGACAACTCAATAGGTTGTCTGGCGCGATCGCCATGCTGTTAATCGTATATATCCTTTGCCATATCTTGCTAGAAATCGTTTTACGCTTATGTGGCGAATCGACGTATGTGTTGGATGAATTTGTTGGCTATGCAGTTGCAACGATCACCTTTTTAGGACTCGGTTACAGTTTAGAGCGTAATAGTTTGATTAAGGTGAACATCCTGAGCGATCGATTACCTGAGCGTTTCCACTGGCTACTCGATTTGCTGGTCTCTGCGCTATCTTTTGTGGTGTTCACTTGGATTTCCTACTACTGGTACATTAACACGCTACGAAGTATAAAACGTGGCACCACCAGCTCATCGATTGCAGAAACTCCGCTCTGGATCCCTGAAACCATGGTGCTTATTGGTCTTGGTTTATTGTGTTTGACACTTTTAGTGAGAATGCTGCAACTGCTCTCCACACGACGTGTACCCCATGTTGAGCATACTTAAATCACACGTAATAGGAATTCAATATGGACATTGTATTCACAGCCGCCGCCGTTATCGCGCTTATTTTTGTTGTGCTCGGGCTAGGAGTATGGGTGTTTTCTGGTCTCGCGATTGTCGCTCTTCTCTCTTTAGTGGTCATTGGTGATGTGAGCTTTCATCGCGCCGGTGCCATTCTGAGCCGGATTATATTTCGAGCTGGTAACTCATGGGAACTCTCAGCCATCCCTTTATTTATTTTAATGGGCGAGCTCATCTTTCGCTCCGACATTTCCGATCGGCTTTTTAAAGGCCTAGAGCCTTGGACGAAAAAACTCCCCGGCGGAATACTGCATACCAACGTCTTTGGCTGTGCGCTATTTGCCGCAGTGAGCGGTTCAAGTGCGGCAACGACCGCAACCGTCGGTAAAATCACCACCACTGAACTCAAAAAACGCGGTTACGACCGCCGCCTATCCATTGGTTCACTAGCAGGCGCCGGAAGCTTAGGGCTACTCATTCCCCCGTCTTTGGTCATGATCGTCTATGGTATCCAGTCCGAAGTCTCCATCAGTAAGCTGTGTATGGCAGGCATCTTACCCGGTATTTTGATTGCAGCGCTTTACTCTGGCTACCTAATTATACGTGCCTTAGTAAACCCGTCATTATGTCCACCAGAAAGCACTCAATCGATCAGTAAACTCCGCAGTATTCGCCTACTTCTCCCTGTTATTTCCTTGATCGTCATTGTAGTGGGCGCGATCTACACCGGGATTGCCACCCCATCAGAAGCGGCAGCGGTCGGCGTTTTTGCTACCTTGATGATTTTGTTAAAAGAGCGCCAACTGACTGTCGCAATGATCAAAGATGCACTGACAGCAACGTTACTAAGCTCGACCATGGTGTGCAGTATATTGGTGTCAGCCGCATTGCTGTCTACCGCTATGGGCTTTCTACACCTCCCCTCTGACCTCGCTCAGTATATTGCGAGCTTAAACTTATCACCCGCTTGGTTACTGTTCGCGCTAGCCATCTTCTACGTGATATTAGGATTATTTCTCGATGGTATTTCGATTACCGTGATGAGCTTGCCCATTACACTACCGATTGTGGTGCAAGCGGGGTTTGATCCCATCTGGTTTGGGGTGTTTCTCGTGATCTTAATCGAACTAGGACAAATCACTCCACCCGTGGGTTTCAACCTCTTTGTTCTCCAAGGGCTGACCGGAGAAAAAATCGGCCATGTGGCGAAAGCCGCGTTCCCCTTCTTTATTCTCATGTGTACAGCGGCAGTTATTTTATGCCTAGTGCCTGATATTGCCTTGTGGCTACCCAATGTCCTATCTCCTCCAAGCTAGCAACTAAGGAAGTGATAGCCATGAATAAATAGGATGCACAGTTTAACTCCACTCACTGCTTGGGCTGATGACCAGTTTGCTTTGCTAGCTTTTGCATCGCCTCGGCAAACGTGGTGGTTCCGCCTTTAGATTGAACCTGGACAACCTTATATCCTCTTTTTTCCAGCGCTTGGCGCTCGACTAAAACAGCATTATCGTTGGGTTGACTGCCTTGTACAGGCTGATGAATGTAACACCCTTCGAGTTGACCATCTTCGACCAGTTGGTGGTGTTGCAGTGTATTGATATCAAAATTCATAGTTAGTCTTTTCGTTTAAAGGGAAACAGGCTCTGTTATACCGTCCACAATCTTATCATTGTATGGCTTATACCATAACGTCTGTTAAGACTAAACAGTAACAGCAAATACCGTCGTTTAATCGAACCAATCGGATACGGTTCAAACGTTATTTCTAACCTCATAGAACAAGAGAACTATCGCTCTGTCAAAGCGAAGCGGAGGCTAGCGGGCATTCGCTGCTTATAACAAAAAATACTGTCTTATTTATCAATTAGGCTATGGTATACTCGCATTTTTTGGTTTTGCTGGTTTAGTTTAGGGATAATTTTATATGCAATCCATGTTACATTTTTGCTTAGCTATTGTGGTGATTTTCGCTCTAGCTCTCATCGTTAGTTACGATCGTAAACAGATTAAAATTCGTTATATCATTCAGTTAGTCGTCATCGAGATATTGTTAGCATGGTTCTTACTGAACTCAAAAGCTGGCATTGTTGCGGTTTCTTCGTTTGCGGGCCTATTCGATGAATTGATGAAATTCGCGGGGCAAGGCACTGAATTCGTGTTTGGTAACATGAGCAAGCAAGGCCTAGCTTATGTGTTCTTAAACGTCTTATGCCCTATCATCTTTATTTCAGCGTTGATCGGTATTTTGCAACATTTCCGTATTTTGCCTTGGTTTATCCGTATTGTGGGTACCGTGTTATCAAAAATCAACGGAATGGGAAAACTCGAATCTTTTAATGCGGTGAGTTCATTGATGCTGGGTCAATCTGAAAACTTCATCGCTTACAAAGGTATTTTGGGTCAGCAATCGCCGCGTCGTATGTACACCATGGCCGCTACCGCGATGTCGACGGTTTCGATGTCGATTGTCGGGGCTTACATGTCGATGATTGAACCACGTTATGTGGTGGTTGCATTGGTTTTGAACATGTTCAGCACCTTTATTTTGCTATTGATCATCAACCCATACGATGCGAGCGAAGAACCAGAGCCAGAACTCAACGCTCTGCACGAAAAGCAAAGCTTCTTTGAAATGTTGGGCGATTATATCCTCGCGGGTTTTCGCGTCGCGATGATCGTCGCAGCGATGTTGATAGGCTTTATCGCCTTAATAGCCGCTCTGAACGCGCTATTCTCTGCCGTGTTTGGCATTAGCTTCCAAGAATTAATGGGCTATGTCTTCTATCCGTTAGCATGGATTATCGGTATTTCCGGGCAAGATGCACTGCACGCAGGAAGTATCATGGCAACCAAATTAGTCTCCAACGAATTTGTGGCCATGCTGCAACTTAAAGATATTGCCGATCAATTTGCCCCGCGTAGCCTCGGTATTTTATCCGTCTTTCTGGTCTCTTTTGCGAACTTTGCCTCCATTGGGATTGTTGCTGGTGCCATCAAAGGCGTTGACGAAAAGCAAAGTAACGTGGTTTCTCGTTTCGGCTTCCGCCTAGTCTACGGTTCAACATTGGTCAGCTTACTTTCCGCTGCCATCGCTGGCTTGGTACTCTAACTATTCGGTATCACTGAATAAAAAAGCCAACACGCAGTGTTGGCTTTTTTATTGCACTCAAACAATCGCTTTACACAATCAAGCTTGATAGCAAGTTAAAACGACACACATTTTGTCGCATCAACTCGCATTACGGATTCCTGTGCAAACTGTTTTTTGTAGAGAGTACGTAACGCTTCAATATTCTTTTCACTCTGTGCCGCCTTGATTGGGTGGATTAACATCAAGGCACGGCTGCCCTCTTTGGCAATACGGCCATCCGCGCCTAACCATTGGCCTTTACCGCGAAAGACGGTTAATCCGTCACGAAAACGTGGCGTGACTTCTTTATCAACGAAGGTTTGCCACTCTTTATCGGTAATATTAGGGCCTTGTGGGCGGTTCATACCAAAATACAATGTGGTTTGAGCCATTAAATTACCCACAGCACATGACGATGTCATCGTAGCAGGTGAACTTTGCGCTGGCTGGTTACTGCATCCAAAAAGAACGGCACTTGCAGTCAGTACGCCTAACTTCATCCATTTAGAGCGTACAAAAATAGGTGGGGCCATAAATAACTCCATTTATTGTTAATGTAATTAATGCATATCTAGTGCGAATAGTGAGCGGCCTAGCTTACCGCACGGCACACTGCCCATTTGCAGCGCTAGAGAATATCATGATCTCTGATACGCCGCACCATTGGAACGCATCCACCGCCGCGAGTGGACGAAAACTCGCTTACATTAACAACAAACAAGCCACTTTCTTTATAGGTATTGCTCGCGTCAACCACGCGAGGCGCATTGCTAGTATGAGAAAGCCAGTTGTTCTCCTTAATTCAATGCGGCGAGATAGTACGATGTGGAATGAAAATATAACGAGTAATTAGCTATTGCCGTCATACTTGTATGTTATATGCGTACTAAACATTTACATACAATCTCAGCATGTCTTTGTGTTGAATACCATTTTCGTAGATTGGTTCGGGATAGTTTAGCAAAAAATGGTCTTTGATGATTGAGTCTACTCGAAAGCCTAAACGTTGATAATAAGTCAGTTGATAGCCAAAGGTACCTGTACCAAGCTCTACTCGATTGACTCCCTTGCTTGGTAACTGAGATAGAACGAGCTTTAGCAGCTGAGAGCCAATACCTTGACCTTGTAGCTTTGGAGATACCGATACATTGAATATCTCAGCAAGGCTGTTGGTCTGCGCTTTAACGATACAAGCTGCTAAAACTTGCCCATTATCATCTGTATTTAATGCACAATCCTTTATAGACATTGATTGGAATGACTTTTCA
>JBQGON010000018.1:0-9978 GCA_052087065.1 Vibrio sp.
AACCAAACGTACCGATTTCTCTTCAATGAAATCTGCAAACATACCAATCGCATTTGAGCCGCCACCGACACAAGCAATAACAGCATCAGGAAGACGGCCTTCTCGTGCTAAAATTTGATTTTTGGTCTCTTCGCCTATAATACGTTGAAACTCTCTGACTATGGTTGGAAAAGGGTGAGGGCCCGCGGCTGTTCCGAGTAGATAGTGCGCCGTTTCGTAGCTGCCTGCCCAGTCTCGCATCGCTTCATTACACGCATCTTTGAGTGTCGCAGAGCCAGAGTGTACCGGAATCACTTCGGCGCCCATTAAACGCATACGGAACACATTTGGGCTTTGACGTTCTATATCTTTTGCCCCCATGTAGACTCGGCATTTTAAATCGAGCAATGCACAAGCCAACGCCGTTGCGACGCCATGTTGTCCGGCGCCTGTCTCGGCAATGATTTCTTTCTTGCCCATGCGTTTAGCAAGCAATGCTTGTCCAATTACTTGGTTAGTTTTATGCGCGCCGCCATGCAATAAATCTTCTCGTTTAAGGTATAGACGGGTCTTGGTGCCTTTGGTGAGGTTTCGAGTTAATGTCAGCGCGGTTGGACGTCCGGCATATTCTTGTAATAAACCCATGAACTCCGAACGAAATTCGTCGTCTTCTTGTGCGTCAATGAACGCTTGTTCGAGCTGGTCAAGTGCGGGTACTAGGAGCTGAGGCACGTATTGGCCACCAAACTCGCCGAAATAGGCATCTAATTTCGCCATGATGAATTCCTTTTAATATCGTTGATCTGGGTTGAATCAGACCAATGGATGGATAAAACAGTGACAGCCTGAAGACGTATTAATAGTCTCGCAGAGCTGAGAAAACTTGCGCTAATTTTTGTGCGTCTTTTTTACCGGGCGCGCTTTCCACACCAGAGTTAAAATCAAGGCCAATACATCCCAATTGATGAGCTTGTTTGGCATTGTCTGGGTTAAGCCCTCCGGCCAATATAATTTGCTGGGGTTTATCAATGATTGCCCAATCGAATGTCGCACCCGTGCCGCCGCTTTGCCCATTCACTTGGCTGTCAAATACGTGGCGGTCAATATGTTGTTCTAAGTATTGAGGAAGGTCGGTTTGCACGCCATAGGCTTTCCAGATCTGGATAGTGTTTGGTAACACTGAACGCAATGCATCGACATAACGTTGATCTTCTTGGCCGTGCAACTGTACCGCTGTCAATCCAAGTGAATTTGCCGTATGTGCCACGGTATCGACCGTCGCGTCTCTAAACACACCGACATAGTGTAATGGTGCGTCAGCCATGATATCCGCTGCTTGCTCTGCGGTAACACAACGCGGAGAACCGTCGACAAAAATCAACCCGCCGTAGACTGCTCCGGCTTGGTAGGCTTTCATGGCATCGCCGCTGGAGGTCAGTCCGCAAACTTTATTTTCACCCAGTAACACGCGACGTGTTGCCAACTCCAAATTGTCTTCACCCATAAGCGAGCTGCCAATTAAAAAGCCGCTTGCATATGGGATTAAATCAAGCACTTGTTGGTGGGTATACACACCGGATTCAGAAATGATGGTCGTGCCTTTCGGAATCAGCGGTGCTAATTGCTTGGTACGGTTTAAATCGGTCGTCAGGTCACGCAAGTTACGGTTGTTAATACCGATGACGCGTGCATCGAGCGCGAGGGCACGATGCACCTCTTCTTCTGTGCTCGCTTCCGTTAACACTCCCATGCCAAGTTGGTGAGCAACCTCTGCCAATGCGCGATATTGCTCATCAGAAAGCACAGACAGCATCAATAAAATCGCGTCGGCTTCGTAATGACGCGCTAAATAGATTTGGTATGCGTCTACGATGAAGTCTTTACATAGGACTGGTTGTGAAACTTGATGACGTACTTCTGGAAGAAAATCGAGCTTACCTTGGAAGTACTTTTCATCGGTGAGCACTGAGATGGCACTGGCATAGTTTTTATAGACCGAAGCAATGTCGCCCAGATGAAAATTCTCACGAATAAGCCCTTTGGAAGGCGAGGCTTTTTTACACTCTAAAATAAAAGCGGTGCGAGGTTGACTGAGTGCGTCATAGAAACTGCGGTCAGACGGGGTCAACAGCGACTGGAAACTCTCCAGTGGTTGTGCCGCTTTGCGCTCGGTGACCCAAGTGTATTTGTCGTTCACAATACGTGCGAGCACTTGTGCCATTTTGGTGTGCTCGACAGAAACATGAGGTGAAAGCAGATCTGACATAATTAGCCTCGCTGTGCCAGTTGTTGTAACAATTGATACGCTTCGCCAGATGCCATGACATCTTGGGCTTGGCGTACGTTTTGTTGCAGATCTTCATGGCCGAAGAGCTTAAGTAGTAGCGCCACATTGGCGGCCACTGCTGCATTGTGAGCAGGCTTGCCTTTACCCGTTAAAATCGCGTGGCTCAATATTTGGTTGTCTTCTGGACTACCACCTTGGATATCTTCAAGGGTGTAGCGCGGTAAACCAAAGTCTTCCGGCTCTAGCGTATACTCTTCGATGCGACCTTCGCGAATTTCCGCAACATGAGTGGTTCCATGTATTGCGACTTCATCGAGTCCCGCACCATGAACGACTGCAGCACGTTTCATTCCCATTTGTACCATGGTTTCGGCAATAGGGCGAATCAACGTTTGGCTATAAACCCCCATTAGTTCAATGTTGGGGCGTGCCGGATTAATCAAAGGGCCTAGGATGTTAAAAATTGTACGAGTTTTTAATGCTTGGCGCACAGGCACTGCATGACGGAAACCGCCATGATATTGTGGCGCAAATAAAAATGTGACGCCAAGTTCATCGAGAGCGCGCCGACTTTCCTCAGCTGGCATGGTCAAGTTGATGCCAAATGCTTCCAGTAAATCGGAGGAGCCAGAGCGACTGGAGACACTGCGGTTACCGTGCTTGGCAACCTTAACTCCACAGGCGGCCGCCACAAAAGCGGACGTGGTTGAAATATTAATGGTATTGGCGCCATCGCCTCCTGTGCCGACGATGTCAGCAAAGTCATAATCAGGGCGAGGAAACGCGCTGGCATTATCTTGCAGTGCTTTCACGGCTCCGGTGATTTCACTCGGTGTTTCCCCTTTGATCTTTAACGCAGTAAGCGCAGCGCTCATGCTGATAGCATCAAGCTCGCCTCGGATAATATGATCAAATAAGGTTTGGCTTTCTAATTCGCTCAGCGCATGTTGTTGATATAATTTTTCAATAATCTTTTGCATGATCGACGTTCCTTGAATAAGCATTAAGCGGGCATTGGCGTTGGGGTGGATTGCAATGTCCAAGTCACGGCATTTTCTAAAAGCTGCGCCCCTTGGGTGGTCATAATCGATTCAGGATGAAACTGAAAACCACACACTTTATGATCCTCGTGACAGACGGCCATCACCATATCCTCGACCGCCGCTAATACCAATAAATCGTTGGGAACGGATGTCGCGACCAGAGAGTGATAACGGGCGACGGACAACGGGGATGGTAATCCAGTAAAGAGCGGATGATCTTGATGGGTAATATGTGACACTTTGCCATGAACAATATCTTCGGCATTACCCACGTGTCCGCCATACGCTTCGACAATGGCTTGATGACCTAAACAGATCCCGAGTATCGGGACTTGCCCTTTAAAATATTGAATCAATGCCGGCATATTACCCGCAGCCGCTGGTGTGCCGGGGCCTGGCGATAATACGAGTAAAGGTTGCTCTGTTTTACCGATCATTGCTTCAATGTGTTCGATAGATACGGTGTTTCGATAAATATGCACCTCATGACCGAGTGAACGGAACTGATCGACGAGGTTGTAGGTAAATGAATCAAAGTTATCAATGAAAATAATGTTTGCCATGATAGACCGTCCTTATGCCTGATGCGCTTGTTGAATGGCCGTGATCACGGCTTGAGCTTTGGTGCGGGTTTCGTCTGCTTCGGATTGTGGGTCGGAATCATAAACCACACCAGCGCCAGCTTGCACCGACGCGATGCCATTTTGTACATAGGCAGAACGGATGACGATACACGTATCCATTTCGCCTTGTCCAGTGAGATAACCGACGGCACCGCCATAGCTACCACGACGCTCTTGCTCTACATCACGAATTAATTGCATGGCACGAATTTTAGGGGCGCCAGTTAAGGTTCCCATGTTCATGCTGGCCTGATAAGCATGCAGCGCATCAAGATCGTCACGCAATTGTCCTACCACCCGAGAGACCAGATGCATCACATGACTATAGCGATCGACTTTCAGTAAATCCGCCACATAGCGAGTGCCGGCTTTTGAAATACGTGCGACATCATTGCGGGCCAAGTCGACTAACATCATGTGCTCTGCGGTTTCTTTTTTATCAGTACGCAGTTCTAATTCAATCCGGCTATCCAAATCGGGGTCGATGGTGCCATCAGCATACTTACCGCGGCGTCGTGTTCCAGCAATGGGATAAATTTCCACTTGGTTTGTGGTTTGTGAGTATTTAAGTGCACTTTCCGGTGACGCGCCGAATAACGTGAAGTTCTCATCTTGCATGTAAAACATGTAAGGACTGGGATTGTTAATTTTAAGCTGTTCGTAAGCGGCGAGGGGAGATGGGCAAGGAAGATTGAACCGACGTGATGGTACGACTTGAAAAATATCACCTTGGACAATGGATTGTTTTAGTGACTCGACAATATCACAAAAGCCACGATCACTGATATTAGTGGTGAGTTCACACTCGTCTAACGCAGTCGCCGCCACAGGTGTTAACGTCCCTGAAATCGTGGTCTTAATATCTTCAAGGCGTTGTTGCATCTCTGGGCGTGCATTGTCTTGGCTGTTGAACAAGGCCCCTTGCAAGTAGGACGTTTGCTTTTGGTGATCAATTACCATCAAGGTTTCGGCAACATAAAAGACATAATCTGGGCATTGTGTTGTATCGGCCACGGTTCCTACGTGTTCAAAGTTGGCCGCGAGATCGTAAGCAAACAGCCCACCAATAAAGAGTGCGAAGGGGTCATGGTTATCCGTGTTGACCGTCTGTTGCACTAACCGTAACGCATCAAAGGTTGAATGTTGACGTAAACGGCTGTCTTCATCTAATGCTTCATCAGCCTCAGTAAAACTAAGATAAAGATGTGTCGTCGATGCGTGATCACACGCGACCGAGCTCGGGATATTTTGCGCGATGGCCGTTAATAAACGTTGTCCATTGTCGGTGAGAGCTTGTAACGTTACCGTACTCCCATGACAAGTAATGCGTAGTGCACTATCAATGATGACGAGGCTTTTCAAATCTTGTTTCGAGTGAATTTCTGCTGATTCGAGCAGTAGGCAGTCAGAGCGGTCAGCGCAGAGCGTATGAAATAGCGTTGTTGGATTACGCGTATAAGTCAGAACTTGTGTCATGACCTCGAGAGAAACGCTTTGTTGGATAGTTATGGTCTTTTTCACAAGACCTCCTTATTCATCACTGTATTTTTAGGTGTGGGTCATTGAAAAATGAGTAGACCCTTATGAGAGTAAAATAAAAAGCCCGCTGGCTGGGCGGGCTATCATTCAGTGTGCAATCCGTTATTACGATGCGTACACCTCAGCCCATAAAATGTTATGCCAACGTTGCCAAAGCACTAATTGTTTTGGTGTGATCGCGGGTTTCACTTTATGTGTTGGGTTAAATTCTTGTAACATGATAGTCCTTAAGTGTGTACGCCATATCTGTGTACTAGTTAACTAGTGTGCGAATTGATTGTCAAGCACCAAATCGGCAAAAAATGAGATAATCATGAAAATAGATCTACATAGCCATACTACTGCATCGGATGGTCGCTTTTCTTACGATGCCTTGATCGAACGAGCACGTGAGTTTGACATTGACGTATTGGCCATCACCGATCATGACTCAGTGGATTCGTTACAGCCGGCTCAAGATTATATCCAAGAACATGGTTATCCGATGGTCTTGATTCCAGGCATTGAAATATCGACGGTATGGCAGAATAAAGACATACATATTGTCGGGTTAAACGTTGATCCGGCTAATCCGCAGTTAGCCCAGTTAATTGTTGAACAAAAACAACGCCGTCGCGCCCGTGCTGCATTGATTGGTGAGCGGCTAGAGAAGGTGACTTGCCCCGGTATTCTTGAGGAAGTTCAAGTATTAGCCGGTGAGGCCGAGATCACTCGTGCACATTTTGCTAAATGGTTGGTGGATAATGGCTATGCTAAGACCATGCAGAAAGTCTTTAAGAATTATATGACACGTAACAATCCCGGTTATGTGCCGCCTAATTGGTGTACTATGTCGGACGCCATTGAGGCGATCCACGCTGCTGGGGGGCAAGCGGTATTAGCGCACCCCGCGCGTTATCAATTGACCACGAAATGGGTCAAACGTATGTTGGAAACCTTTGCCGCTGCTGGTGGCGATGCGATGGAAGTCGCTCAGCCGCAACAAGCGCCACAAGAAAAGCGCATACTTGGTGATTATGCGATACAATACAATCTATTAGCTTCTCAAGGCAGTGACTTTCATTATCCATCTCCGTGGATGGATTTGGGTCGCAATCTATGGCTGCCGAAAGGAGTAACGCCAATTTGGGAAACGTGGGAAGCAGCGTGTTTCCCTGTATTATCAGAACAGGATGATTAAGGAAGCGCCATGAGCCAGTATTTTTATGTTCACCCTGAAACTCCACAGACTCGCTTGATGAATCAAGCGGTCGCGATTATTCGTAATGGTGGAGTGGTCGTATATCCTACCGATTCAGGCTATGCACTCGGTTGCCAGTTAGAAAATAAAAGCGCTTTAGAGCGTATTTGTCAGATTCGTCGTCTCGATGATAAACATAACTTTACTTTGTTGTGTCGTGATTTGTCTGAGCTTTCTTTGTACGCTCGTGTGGACAATAGCGCCTTTCGGTTATTGAAAAATAATACCCCAGGACCGTACACCTTTATTTTCAAAGGGACGAAAGAGGTTCCTCGCCGTCTAATGAATGCGAAACGAAAAACCATTGGGATTCGGGTACCTGATAACATCGTCGCGTTAGAGTTGTTAGAAGCGTTAGGCGAGCCGTTGATGTCAACGTCTTTGATTTTACCGGGTAAAGATACCACCGAGTCGGATCCCGAAGACATTCGTGCCCAGCTTGAACATGCGGTCGATGTCATTCTTGATGGTGGAATTGTTGGCGAACAGCCCACAACCGTGATTAATTTTAGCGATGGCAGTATTGTGATTGAGCGTCAAGGCTCAGGTGATATCACCCCTTTTGAATGAGTATGAAAGGGGATATGTGCCTTACGATTTGGCACATAAAAGAGATGCTTTTTGTCACCAGATTTGAGATACTACTCGGCCGCGGTCGAGTCGGATCGCATTTTGTTAATTGACGTCTGAGAAGACGACAGATAGGTAAATAGATGAGCGAAAAGTTACAAAAGGTTTTAGCACGTGCTGGACACGGTTCTCGTCGAGAGCTTGAAGCTCTTATCAGAGCAGGTCGTGTCAGTGTTAATGGCAAGGTAGCTGCACTGGGCGAACGCCTAGAAGATGATAACGCTGTTGTGCGTGTTGATGGGCATAATGTCTCGATTAAAGCGCATGAAGAAGAAGTGTGCCGAGTTCTAGCTTATTACAAGCCAGAAGGTGAGTTATGTACTCGCCACGATCCAGAAGGTCGTCGCACGGTATTTGATCGTTTACCAAAAATTCGAGGTTCACGGTGGATTTCTGTTGGTCGTTTGGATGCGAACACATCAGGACTCTTGTTATTCACGACGGATGGTGAATTGGCAAACCGATTGATGCATCCAAGCCGTCAAGTAGAACGTGAATATTTGGTACGTGTTTTTGGTGATGTAGACGAACATAAAGTTCGTAATCTGGTCACTGGTGTTGAACTTGAAGACGGCAAAGCCCGTTTTGAAGATATCGTTTATACCGGTGGCGAAGGGTTAAATCATACGTTTTACGTTGTGATCAACGAAGGCCGTAACCGTGAAGTTCGCCGTTTGTGGGAATCGCAAGATACCACGGTGAGCCGCCTAAAACGGGTTCGTTATGGTGACATCTTCCTCGAGAAAAGTCTGCCTCGTGGCGGGTGGATGGAATTGACGCTCAAGCAAGTCAACTATTTGCGTGAACTGGTTGAACTGGCTCCAGAATCAAATACGATGTTGGATCAATCAAAAGACAACACTTCACGTAAACGTGAGCGTTCACGTAGTCAAAAAATCCGTCGTGCAGTACGTCGTCATGAAGAACGTGTCACCACACCAAGCAAAGGCCGCGGCGCTAAGCCAGCTGAAGCGGGTGGTCGTGGTCGAGGAAATAACACGAAGACTCAGACCGACACTAAAGACTCGGGCCAGCGCCCAGCAAAACGCACGCCGAGAAAACCGCAAGTCGGTAAAAATCAGCGTCGCACTCGCCAATAAAAATTTGGTTTTGAGTTACAAATAATAATCCCGAGCTTACGGCTCGGGATTTTTTATGCAGACTATTTTGATTTGTCTTATCAAGTGAGCACCATGCTCAAGTGTTATCTCAATGCTTGTTCTCATAACAGGCGATGCCAGACTTGCGTCTGACATCGCTTGCTATTGTTGGCTTATAGCGTTTGGTTAAGTTGGAAATAACGACCACCTTGCGCCATTAACTCGTCATGACTGCCATGTTCGACCACTTCGCCTTCTTCAAGCAAACAGATACTATCCATATGATCCAATTCGACTAAACGGTGGGTAATGAACACCACGGTTTTACCAGAAAAGTGGTTTTGGAACAGCGCGAGAATGTTTTTCTCGGTTTGTTTATCCAATCCTTCGGTTGGCTCATCGAGGAGTAAAATTGGCCCATCATGTAAAATAGCACGAGCAATCCCAATGCGGCGTTTTTCGCCGCCCGACAATTGGCGACCACCATCACCCACCCAGCCATCGAGTCCAGGTGCGTCCAGTAATTTCTCTAATCCGACACTGCCTAAGATGTGATGTAACTCTTCATCGCTGGCTTGTGGTTTGGCTAAGATCAAGTTATCGCGTAATGAGCCATTGAGGATATCGACACGTTGACTCACCACACTGATTGCCGCACGCAAATCGCTTTCAGCCCACTGTTTGAGAGGGGTACCTGCGATACGAATTTCCCCTTCTTGGGTATCCCAATAACGCGATAACAATTGCATTAATGTGGATTTACCAGAGCCGGTTTGGCCAACGATGGCCACTTTATGCTGCGCAGGGATGGATAACGACACTTGATTGACCGCTTTACGGTCATCGGCATTGTAACGGAACGTGACGTCATCAAAATCGAGAGAAAACTCGCCAGAGTGAGCAGCAGACTGGCTCGGGAAAACTACATCCGGCTCAGCAAGAATTACGTCATTAAGACGACGAGCCGAAGATATCGTTTGGCTGAGGTATTGGAACGCGCCCGCAATTGGCATTAATAGTTCGACACTCGCCATCGTGGCAAACACGATTAATGCGATTAATGGACTCGGTGGCTGACCACCAACACCATCCGCCGATAGCCATAACATTAGTACCATCGTCCAGCCATTCGCCAGCATTAATAATGCTTGTGCTAAACCGGCAATATGCGCATTAATTCGCTGATTATTAATAAGCTTATCTTGTGCTTGGTGAATCGCTTCGCGGTAGCGTGTTTCAGCGCCAAACAAGGTCAGTTCGCTGAAGCCTTCTAACCAATCCAACATAGTAATGCGAAAGTCAGCGCGGTTCTGGGTAAGCTCTTGACCATTACGTTGACCTAATTTATAAAAAATGATCGGCCAAGTAAGCAAAATCGCTAATAAAATACCGCCTAAAATTAAGCCCAGACGCTCATCAAACCAGCATACCAATACGGTAATTGAGGCAATTCCTAAAGTACCTACCACCACCGGGCTAATTAAACGTAGGTACACATGATCCATGCTATCAATATCGGCGACGACGCGATTGAGAA
>JBQGON010000018.1:9988-34262 GCA_052087065.1 Vibrio sp.
CAGGTTAGAAATACGCCCGGGGATCAACGGGGTGAGTTTTTGGAAAAAGAATATACGTAAGTCGGTTAATAGCTTAAAAGTCGCATTATGACTGACAACACGCTCACCCCAACGACCCGCGGTTCTGCCCATCGCAAAACCGCGAACAAATCCACTAGGCAGCATAAAGTTGAATGTTTCTTTGGCGACGGATAATCCTGCGACGGCTGCCGCCGATAAAAACCAGCCTGAGATGGTTAATAAGCCAATCGATGCGGCGAGCGTTGCAAAGCCCAATAACATGCCGAGAGACAATCCGAACCAGTGTTTTTTATACAGTTTTAGGTAGGGCAGTAGTTCACGCATCGAGATTCCCCTTATCGGCTTCTTGATGGGCTTGGTTTGCAGCGAGCATGGTCGCGAATAACCCGTCTTCTTGTTGGCTTAATGTCGTAAAGTCACCACTTTGTACTAGTTTGCCATTTTCTAACACCAGAATATGGTCGACAGTCTTTAATGGGGACAACTGGTGAGTGACCAGTAAAGCAGTGTTTTTCTGGATTTGAGTTTCCAGCCCTTTCATCACTAATTGTTCACTACGTGCGTCTAAGCTCGCGGTGGGTTCATCTAATAGCCAGAATGAACCATGTTGCAGCATCGCACGTGCTAACGCTAAACGTTGTGCCTGTCCAACAGAGAGTCCGCCTGAGCGATCGGTGATCGCATAGTCTAAGCCATGGTAATTAACAAACTCGGCGGCAAAACTGCTTTCAAGTACCGCTTGGAGTTGCTCGTCAGTGACTTGTTTACCCATAGTGACGTTGTCATGAATTGTGCCATTGAGTAACAGAGGGTTTTGGCCGACCCAACTGATGTAGCGACGCCAATCCGCATGATCAAGATCGCTGAGTTCAATACCATTGATGGTTAAGCTGCCGTCATAAGGCATAAAGCCTAAGATGGCGTTAATCAGGCTGGTTTTACCGGCGCCACTTGGGCCGACGAGTGCGGTCGTATGGTTTTTACCAATCGTGAACGAGATAGGGCCGACTAATTCATCGCCTTCAGGACTATATACGGTTAAGTCACGAGCAACAATTTCGACTGAATCGGTATCGGTTAAAGGCTGAGTACCAGAGGTGACTTTGCTGACGTCGACTTCTAAAAACTCGACAATGCTTTCAGCCGCACCGACAGCCAATTGTTTGGCGTGATAAAATGTACCTAAGTCACGCAGGGGTTGATAGAACTCCGGCGCTAAAATCAAAATAAACATCCCGGAAAACAGGGTGACACCGGCACCGTAATAGCCAAAATCAAGCTTATCGATAAAGCTAAATCCAAAGTACACCGCGGTTAACGCAATGGCGATAGACGTAAAGAATTCTAGAACAGCGGAGGACAAGAATGCGATACGGAGTACATCCATCGTGCGGTTACGGAATACTTCTGAGGCGCCGCGCATCACTTCGGTTTCGGTATCGGCACGATCAAACAATCGAATCGTTGTCATAGACTGCAATCGGTCGTAAAAGTGACCAGATAAACGGCGCAAGGCCTTAAAGTTACGTCGTCCTGCATCGGCCGCCTTCATGCCTACGAGAGCCATAAAGAGAGGTACCAGCGGGGCGGTGAGTAAGAAAATCAATCCTGCGGCCCAGTTGACGGGGAATACCACCACGAGTATCACTACCGGGATCATGACTGATAAAGCCATTTGCGGTAGGTAGCGGGCAAAGAAATCATGCATGTTTTCGACTTGTTCAAGCGTCAGCGCTGCCCACGTTCCCGCAGGTTGCCCTTTAATATAGGCAGGGCCAAGTTCACGCAGTTTATCCATGATGAGCTGACGAATATAAATACGAATTTCTTCACCACAGCGAAATCCTGCGATTTCTCGTGCCCATGAGCACAGTGCTCGCAAACCGATTAAAGCGAGTAGACCTAAGAAATAGGGAATCAATTCTGATTTGTCTATGTGGTCGATGATCAAGTCATGCAGTAAGGTGGCCAAGAGTGCGGCCTGTCCTACTAAAAACACACTCGATAAGACACCAAGGCCGATGGCAAGCATTAACCAGCGCTTGGCCAGTTTGCTTTGCGCTTTTAACCATTGGTTTAAGCTACGTTGTTTTTTCTTATCCATTATGAGGGCTTTATTTAGAAATGTAGGTTGAGCGAGCAGTCAGTATACATAAGAAAGCCCAGAGGTTATACCGCTGGGCTTTTTTGATTCACTGGAATACTGCAAAATAAAGTTACATTTAAGCTTATTTATTCAGCTTATTTATTAGTGAGGCTATCTAAATAACGTTCAGCATCTAATGCCGCCATACAGCCAGTACCCGCTGAGGTGATTGCTTGACGATAATTGTGGTCCATCACATCACCCGCGGCATAAATCCCTTCAATGCTGGTTTGTGTGGCATTACCATTAAGACCTGAATTGACCATAATATAGCCATTACTCATGTCAAGTTGGCCGACAAACATGTCGGTATTAGGCTGGTGGCCAATCGCAATGAATGCTCCCATGACATCGAGGTCTTCGCTCGCTTGGGTTTGTGTATCCTTAATGCGTACGCCTGTGACACCCATCTCATCACCAAGAACTTCATCAAGGGTGCGATTGGTGTGTAACACAATTTTCCCAGCCGCGACTTTTTCGTAGAGACGGTCGATGAGAATTTTTTCAGCGCGGAACGTGTCACGACGGTGAATCATGTGGACTTCAGAGGCAATATTGGCAAGATACAGTGCTTCTTCGACCGCGGTATTACCGCCACCGACAACAGCGACTTTTTGATTGCGATAAAAGAAACCGTCACAAGTTGCACAAGCAGAGACCCCACGGCCTTTGAACGCTTCTTCTGAATCTAAACCGAGGTATTTTGCTGAGGCACCGGTTGAGATAATCAGTGCATCACAAGTGTATTGTGTGCTGTCACCAAATAAGCGGAAAGGACGTTGTGAAAAATCCACCCGATTGATGTGATCAAAGAGAATTTCCGTATTGAATTTTTCCGCGTGTTCTTTCATGCGATCCATTAGGACCGGCCCGGTCAGATCGTCTGAATCGCCAGGCCAGTTTTCCACTTCGGTTGTTGTGGTTAATTGACCACCTTGTTGCATCCCGGTGACGAGAACAGGGTTCAGGTTAGCGCGAGCCGCGTATACTGCCGCAGTATAGCCAGCAGGACCTGAACCAAGAATTAATAGATTAGCATGTTTTACTTCACTCATGTGAGCTCCCATCTCTTAGATGCATGTGACTGTTTTTATCATTGTAAGGACAATATATGGGGTTGCAAAGCAGATGCAAGGGCACAACAATAAAAATGTGCAGATACATCGCTCTACAGTTTATCGATTTTATGCGACGTGTCGTACAACTTTTGCTTATATAGTAGGGCGTTATTGCATGTGGATTGCCGCGAACGAGATTATCGCGATTGCCTCGACCCGCTGATCAGAGGCAACGATAGCGCCAACTGGTTTTTATACCGTGGTAACGATAACTTCATACGACGTAAATTTACGCACGTTGATCACCCCAGTATCAAACATTAAGTATTGTCCTTTAATCCCTTGTAACGTGCCTTGCACCACGGGGTTTTTATCAAAATTGTGTGAAACAATCTTGTTTGGGTAATGCTCGACAGGGTACTGGATGTCCGTGCTTTGCGTATGCAGTTCCTCGATGGCATCCTCGCCAAAACGTGCGCGCACTTCGGCAATTTTATCCTCTAACAGGGGTCTCAGTTCAATGAAATGCTCACTGAGTGACATGGGAGTCGCATCCATTTTCAGTAAGGTACGCCAATTGGTTTTATCGGCAATGTGTTTGGCAAGTTCCACTTCGATAAGCCCGGAAATGTAGCGAGTTTTTACTTTGAAAATGGGCAGTCCTTGCATGGCCCCCTGATCAATCCAGCGTGTTGGGATCTGGGTGTGCCGAGTGATGCCAACCTTAAGACCAGAAGTGTTGGAGAGGTAGACGAAATGATCAACCATACAGTTTTTCTCGCCCCATTCCGGTTCACGACAAGTGCCTTGCTCGTAGTGACATAACTCTGGTTTCATGATGCACATATCACAACTGGCTAACTTTTTCATACACGGAAAGCAATGACCTTGTGCATAGCTTTTTTTGGTTTTTTTGCCACAGTTACTACAGAAAATATTACCTGTGTGTTCTAAATGTAATTCGGTACCTATTAAGGCATTGAGTTCGACCAATTGATCGCCGACAGGTAAGCGGTAAGACGTGACAGTCCCGAGGTTAGCGTGCATTTTATTCAATACACCTGTTGCAGTAAAAGACATGACATTACTCATTATTGTTGATTTGCGAGTAATGTTACCAGAAGTCGGCAGGGGATAAAGAACAAATCCCCGCGATGTTATAGAGACGTTGGTACTATGATGGACTCGCTGCGGAGGCTTTGAGTTGAATCGGATGCTTTGGGCCTAGAAATTTTGGCTGGGTATTCATAATGTATAAATCGAACATGGCTTTTGCTCGAGCTAATACCTCGCGTAAACGCACGCTATAGCCGGAATGATTGACAGGACCTGGAACGGCCAAACACTTCGCATTAATATCATGATATTGCGCGATATAGAGTGCACGCTCACAATGAAAGCCTTGTGTGATGATCAGGAAATTATCTTCTGAAAAAATGCGTTTCGCTCGAACAATCGAGTCTAAGGTACGAAATCCAGCGTAATCTAAGTAAATCTTATCATTGGGAATGCCGGACTTTAATAAATCACGTTTCATGGTCCATGGTTCATTATAAGAACGATGGGCATTATCGCCGCTCAACAGAAAACCCGATAATTTACCTTGATGATAGAGCTTTATGGCCGCGTTAATACGGTTAGCATAATAGACGTTTAATATTTTCCCTAAATATTTACTGGTTCCCAGAACGACACCGACTTGAAAATGTGACACCTTGTCGATGTCATAAATAATATTATCGTGGGTTTGCCAAGCCACCCAGCGATCGTTGGCGATTAAACAGGCACTCAAAATGAGAAGACTCAGGAGTCCCCAGATTAGGATACGGCGAATAATCTTCCAACATTGGGAGAAAAAGTTGCCGAGCTGCGTTAGATTTGACGGTTCTTTTGTGCCCATAGGCCAATTATAATAAAGCTCGCTAAAATAAGAATAAACATCATGCCTCGTTCCATGTTAGCGAGTGTCCGAGCTAAGTAAGGGGTTGCTTTTACAATGATTAATCCGTAACCAAACGCATTAATTAAAATAAAAACTACCGTCCGGACAATAAAATGTTGATGGCGCATCATGCGACGTATTGTGTTATTGATCTCGCCACCCGCCATCACTAGAAAGCAGGCGATAAATGCAGTGGCAATATCGGAGATATAAGGCGCGATAAAACGACCAGCAGGTGCAAAAAAATGTAGTAGTTCCATAAGTATTTATCAATAAAAAAAAGCCCCGAAGAGGGGCTTTAAGATAACTTAAAACGCGGTGCGTTTATAGCGGCGATATTCAGGTTGCCAGAAATGTTGGTCAATCGCGTCAAGGATCGCTTTCTCAGAGCGTTCTGGCGCGACGCCTTGTTCGATTGCTTTTTTCGCAACCGCAAGCGCGATTTTCTTAGACACTGAATGAATCGATTCAAGTGGCGGCAACAATGCACCATGGCCGTTAATCGCTAATGGCGATGTTTCGGCCAGCGCACGGCTTGATTCTTGAAGCATTTCGTCTGTGACACGTTTAGCATTAACGGCTAAAACACCTAAACCAATACCAGGGAAGATGTAGCTATTATTACATTGTGCAATCGGATAAGTTTTGCCATTTAAGACGACTGGTGCGAATGGGCTACCTGTTGCTACCAATGCTTCACCGTTTGTCCATGTTAGGATATCCGCAGGCGTTGCTTCCACGCGGCTGGTTGGGTTAGACAGTGGGAAGACAATCGGACGCTCACAATTAGCGTGCATTGTTTTGATGACCTCTTCACTGAATAGACCTGGCGCACCCGACACACCGATCAATACGGTTGGTTTAGCTTGACGAACCACATCAATCAATGAGTAACCGCTGTTACCTTCTGATGTCCAATCTTTAGTGTTTGCTTTGGTTTGTACCAGACGTTGTTGGAAGTCCAGTAGGTTAGGCATGCCTTCTTCAAGTAGGCCCCAACGGTCAACCATATACACTTGTGAACGTGCTTGAGAATCTTTGATACCTTCAGACACCATTTGCGCAATGATCGCTTCAGCGATACCACAACCGGCTGAACCTGCACCCACGAAAGTAATGCGTTGTTGTGACAGCTTCGTTCCTGCTGCTTTACATGCCGCAAGTAAAGAACCTACCGCAATCGCGGCGGTACCTTGGATATCATCGTTGAAACAGCAGACACGGTCTTTATAACGCTTCAGCAATGGCATCGCATTCTTTTGGGCGAAATCTTCAAACTGAATCAAAGCATCAGGCCAGCGGCGGGTAACCGCTTGAATGAATTCTTCAACAAATGCATCGTATTCAGCGCCAGTAATACGAGTATGGCGCCAACCCATATACATCGGATCTGCAAGACGTTGTGGGTTATTCGTCCCTGCATCCAATACGACAGGAAGTGTATACGCAGGGCTAATACCACCACATGCGGTATACAAAGCCAATTTACCAATTGGAATACCCATACCACCGATGCCTTGGTCACCAAGACCAAGAATACGCTCACCGTCCGTTACCACGATAACTTTGACGTTTTGGTTTGCCGCATTGTTTAAGATGTCATCAATGCGGTCACGGTTAGCATAAGAAACAAAGACGCCACGTCCACGGCGATAGATGTTAGAAAAGTTTTCGCAAGCTGCACCCACCGTTGGAGTGTAGATGACGGGCATCATCTCTGAAATGTGGTTTTGGACAAGGCGATAAAACAAAGTTTCGTTGGTATCTTGTATGTTACGAAGATAGATATGTTTATCCATATCATTTTCGAAGCTGCAGTATTGCTGGTAAGCACGGACAACTTGTTCTTGGATGGTTTCTGTCGCTTCAGGTAAAAGCCCTTCCAAGTTAAAAGATACACGCTCTTCTGCAGAGAAAGCGCTGCCTTTGTTCAACAATGGTGTACTCATTAGAGCTGCACCAGCATAGGGTAGGTATAGTGGACGTTTGTCGTTGTTCATCTTTGGCCTTAAGGGGGATATTGAAGACGCGAAAATCATACGGATAACCGATGAAGTTGTAAATAGAAAGCCGTAATGTTAATAAGATTATTTAGTCTGTTTTGTATAAAAAACCGCCGCCTCATCGGATAAAATGATATTTCCCGTTGAAAAAAACACATGGGCACTGATGGTTTTATTGACAGAGGTGTATTAAAACGAGAACGGCATTCGACTTTATTGTAAACGTTACCACTTGGTTTCTAGAGGGAAAATATCGAGTGGGTGGGTTAGTGTTGATTGAGATAGCATGTATTAAATTATTTTGTGGTAACGTTTACACAATGTGCCAATTCTCACAGAATCCGCATGGTAAGCCCGTTAAACTAGATTCAAAATCATGATGAGTTGTCCACAGAACCATCGCTTACGTCTTGTGAGTTTTGCGTTATTGCAGGCCTTATCGATAGAACTAATGACCACCGCTATGCTAGCACCGTAGTGATATCTCACGAACTAAAGAGTAACCTTTCATGGCTGAGTTGACTTTTGATCCTGTTGAACACCCTCATCGTCGCTTTAATCCTTTGACAGGCGAGTATGTACTTGTCTCGCCTCATCGTGCGAAACGTCCATGGAGTGGCCATAATGACATCGCCCCGACCGAGTCATTGCCGCATTATGATACACAATGTTTTCTCTGTCCGACGAATACTCGCGTGTCAGGTGAGCAGAATCCTGACTATTCAGGAACCTTTGTATTTAGTAATGACTTCGCTGCGTTGCAGCCGGACACACCGAGTGCTCCCGTGGGTGACAATGCTTTGTTTCACTGTGAAAATGCGCGAGGGCTGAGTCGAGTTATTTGCTTTTCCCCTGACCACAGTAAAACGCTACCGGAATTGGCGCTGTCATCAATTCGTGGCGTGATTGACACTTGGGATGCGCAAATCAACGAACTAGGGCGTGATTATGTGTGGGTGCAGGTGTTTGAAAATAAAGGCGCTATGATGGGGTGTTCACAACCTCATCCTCATGGACAAGTCTGGGCCAACAGTTTTTTACCTAATGAAATTGCGAATAAAGACCGGCATTTACGTCAATATTTTGAAAAACATGGGCGAAATTTGTTGATGGATTATGTCAAGGCGGAAATCGCAGATGGGGCCAGAACCGTGGTGGATACTCAATATTGGCTTGCGGTAGTGCCTTATTGGGCCGCATGGCCGTTTGAAACGTTGTTATTGCCTAAAATGCCTGTACATCGTATGGATGAATTGACCAGTGAACAGCGTGATGATCTGGCTGTTGCGTTGAAGAAGCTTACCAGCCGTTATGACAATCTTTTTCAATGCTCATTTCCCTATTCTATGGGATGGCACTATGCGCCATTTTTCGATGAAAAAACTACGTTGGATCATTGGCAGTTGCATGCGATGTTTTATCCACCGCTGCTGCGTAGTGCAACTGTGAAAAAATTCATGGTGGGCTATGAAATGTTAGCGGAATCGCAACGTGATCTTACCGCAGAGCAAGCGGCCGAACGCCTACGTGCCGTTAGCGATGTGCACTTTAATGAACCATCGTCTTTGTAACGAGTTTTTGTCATTTTTTATAGAGTAAATCAATTATGCCTGAACCAAAACATATTGTGCGCGACACGTTTCAACGCGTTTTTCACGATCAACCTCAGTCGTTGATTCATGCTCCGGGTCGTGTCAACTTGATCGGTGAACATACCGATTATAACGATGGATTTGTGCTGCCTTGTGCGATTGACTATCACACTGTCGTGGCCGCAAGCCCTCGTCAAGATCGCTTAGTGCGAGTGGTTGCGTGTGACTATGACGAGGAATACGATGAATTTGACCTCGATGAGCCGATTACGTTTATCGAAAACAAACTGTGGGCGAATTATATTCGTGGGGTGGTGCAGTGTATACTCAACCGAGGGTTCGCCTTGTCGGGCGCTGATATTGTAATTAGTGGCAACGTTCCGCAGGGCGCGGGCCTGAGCTCCTCTGCCGCTTTAGAGGTGGTGATTGGACAAACGTTTAAAACGTTGTATCAGTTACCCTTGTCGCAAAGTGACATTGCTCGTATTGGGCAGCAAGCAGAAAACGAATTTGTGGGGTGTAATTGTGGCATCATGGATCAGTTGATCTCGGCGCAAGGTCAAGAAGACCACGCATTATTGATTGATTGTCGCTCATTGCAGACCACTGCGATTCCGATGCCAACTGATGTGGCTGTCATGATTATTAATAGCAACAAACAACGTGGTTTAGTCGATAGCGAATATAATGCACGTCGGCAACAATGTGAGGAAGCGGCGCAGCAATTAGGCGTAAGCGCACTGCGTGATGTCACACTGGCAGACTTTGAACGTCAGCAACATCAACTGTCTTCTGTGGTTGCCAAGCGAGCACGTCATGTGATTTCAGAGAATCAGCGTACGGAATTAGCTGCGCAAGCGTTAGCGGCTGGTGATCTCGCTCATATGGGACAATTGATGGCGGAATCGCATCGTTCGATGCGTGAAGATTTTGAAATCACCGTGCAAGAAATTGATACACTAGTGGCGATCATTAAAACGGTGATTCAGTCGCAAGGTGGCGTGCGGATGACCGGCGGCGGATTTGGAGGATGTGTGGTTGCCTTAGTGCCTCCTCACCTTGTGGAGAGTGTTCGCCATGCCGTCACCACACAGTACCAAGCAAAAACAGAGCTAAAAGAGACGATTTATGTGTGTAAAGCGATGAATGGTGCTGGCAGCTTGTGATATGACACATCGTTATTTTCAGGCAAGAATTTGCTTTATGGGCAAACTCTTGCTCACTGCGACAATTATTTGCCTGATATATCGAGAGAGAAGCTATTAAGTCATTGTTTTACAGTATTTCCTCCTCGGTGTGATTCTTGCAAGTTAATTATGTTAGCGAACGAGTAAATACATGTTATCGACAGATACGGCTGAATGTCGTGATCATGACAACGAGCAATAAGGAGCAAACATGCCAAACGCAGCACGAGTAGGTGATATTGATACAGGGCACGGTTGTTTTCCACCGACATCAATTACCGCAGGCAGCGGAGATGTATTTATTGACGGTATTGCCGCAGCGCGCGTCGGCGACCCATTAATGCTCCACGCTTGTCCATGTCCGACAATGCCGCATGGTGTGCACGGGCGTAGTATTGCAGCAGGCTCTGGTACCGTGAAAATCAATGGTCAGCCAGCAGCCCGTATTGGCGATGCGATCGATTGTGGTGGTAGCATTGCAGTGGGATCGGGAACCGTAATTATTGGTTAGCGCTCGCATCTATTACGCAACAAAAAACCAGCTCAGGCTGGTTTTTTTGTTTTTATATCTATGAACATAAGTGATCACAGTAAGGATTTCACCGAATCTCGCTTGACCATCGTCGGTGTATATTGCGTCGACAGATTAGAATCAAGCGGTTGGTTATCGGCGAGGGTTAATGCGATATGAGCGGCACGTTCTGCCATCATATGGATAGGGTAGCGCACTGTGGTCAAGCGTGGTTTCACATAACGAGCGATTAACCCGTCATCAAAACCGACGATCGACATTTGTTTTGGAACATCAATATCGTTGTCATCAAGCGTAGAAAGGGCGCCTGCGGCCATATAATCGTTGTAACCAACAACGCCGGTGATTGGCAGAGAGCGATTGAGGAGATTGGTCATAGCATCTTCCCCGCCTTCTAAACTGGGTGTGCCGTAACTGATATAGTCTTCGGGTTGTGTTAAACCATAATCTTTTAGGGCCTGACGATAACCATTGATACGTTTTTCGACGTCTTCAATATCATGGTTTGAAGCGATGCAAGCAATGTGTCGATGTCCATGGCGAATTAAGTACTCTGTGGCTAAATACGCCCCTTGCACGTTATCGAGTGACACGCAACGATCAGCAATCGCCGGAATATGGCGATTGATGATGACCATACCTTTAGCTTCTTGAGCGAAGGCAACTAACTCTTCATCAGAGAGCGCTTTAGCGTGCACGACAAGCGCGTCACAACGATTGTTGATCAGTAACTCTAACGCTTGTCTTTCGCCAGCCTCTGAATGGTAGCCATTACCAATCAGAAGGTGTTTACCATGCTGATGAGCAACAGTATCGACTGCTTTAATCAGTGTTCCGAAAAAAGGGTCAGAAACATCCGCCACTAAGACACCCATGGTTTGGGTGCTTTGGCTAACTAGTGCTCTTGCGGTTTCATTCGGGCGATAGCCAAGCTCCTGCATCGCTTTTTTCACGACCTCAATCGATGCGCTGCTGGCTTTTGGTGATTGATTGATAACACGTGAAACGGTGGCAACAGAAACACCGGACAATTTAGCCACATCTTTAATGGTTGCCATGGGGAAACTCAATATACATTCAATAGAATAATTAAACACTTTTCAGTGAATTAAGGCAAATTTCTTAGTCACAAGTTTGTAGAAAGTGCGCTCAATCTTACCGATGAGCGGCTCAATATCGTCTAGCGAAGTGACTTATCATCAGGCATCAATAGATTGGAGGGCAAGGAAAACAACCCAACTTTGAAGATGGGTAATCGGTTAACCCATGTGAGCTACCTAATGATATTAGAACCCACTATCTAATAAAAAGAGATACCTAAGTATCTCTTTTAGCGAATCTCTATAACGCTCAACGGTCAATCAATTGATACTCTTTATCTAAAATATCGATAATTTCTTGTTTTGGATTGGTACTGAGTGGGATAGCTTTACCAATAATTTTTTCCGCTATTCCCAGGTAAGTACGAGAAATATCCATTAACGCTTCGTGTGGGAGTGCGTTGTTATGAGCCAGCGCTTCGCGTTCGGGCATACGCTCTTTATTTAATAAGATGTCGGGATCGGGAAAATAGTGCAATAAAAATTGGCGAAAACCTTCTTTTGAATTCTCAATAATCTCGCCTTTGGCATAGGCGTTGCTATCCCAAATACGTGAGGAATCTGGCGTACCGACTTCATCCATATAGATAAGTTTTTCGTTTCCATGAGCATCGGTTATGTAGCCAAATTCGAATTTGGTATCGACAAACAGTTGACCGATATTCGCTAACGCTTCACTGATCACATTGAAGCCTTGTTTCAATAGGGTTTCGTAGCGATCAATATCGGTGGGCTGTGCGAAATTAAATGCTTGATAGTGTGTATCAAGATCGTGACGAGTAATATTGACATCGTCTGCTTCTGGTACGCCAGGAATACCGTGCAGAACACCCTTCGTCGATGGGGTGATCAAAATTTCGTCGAGACGACTGTCTTTTTGTAAGCCATCGGGTAATTCAATACCACAGAACGTACGCTCACCTTTCTCATAAGCTCGCCACATGGAACCTGTAATGTATTGACGGCATATCGCTTCTACTTTGACCGGTTTGGCCTGCTGTACTATCCAAACAAAGGGATGAGGGATATCGACAATGTGGCTATCCGCGAGTCCATTTTGCTTGAAAAGTTCAAACCAGTGATTTGAAATGGCATTTAATGCCGCACCTTTCCCAGGCACACCGTTTAAGCCACTCTCGGCATGCCAAACACAGTCAAATGCCGATATACGATCACTAATAACCATAATCGCAAGTGGTGCATTGGGAGCCACATTGTAGCCTTTCTCTTGAATAAGACGTTGGCTGTCTTTTTCAGTTAACCAATACACAGAACGAACTTTACCGCTGTGTACAGGAAGGCGAGTACGAATTGGGAGGTCGTCGTTGACGGCAAGAACTTGTTCAGCAAGACTCATGAGACATTCCTATCTGATGTAAATGGCAAAAGTGTCGCCATCGCGCCCAAAAAGCGAGATTGACTATGCGCATGATACCAGAAACACATAAGGCTTCCAGATAAAAAGCAAACGTTTGCTTTTTATCTGGGGATTTTCAATTATTTTGGTTATTTTTAGCGCTATCTAGGGATACGATCCGCTGTTTTCTCTGCGATGTTAAGCAAATAAACAATACCTAGGAAAATCACGGCTTAATGCAATGCCGTTGGGTGATGAGGTACGAAGAAGACTTCACAGTGATGCTGTTTACCGGTGGTTATCAGCAATTGATGAAGTTGTGTCGGAATACGGTGTGATGCAACCACTGCACTTGCTGTACCACTGCGAATGGCTTGGAGCACAATCGCCACTTCATCATGACGCTGGGAAGGCTTCATATGAATGACTTTATGAAAGTCAACCTGATAAGAGCTCAACTCACTGATTTGAGGTCGTGGACACTCGGCAGTATATAAGATCCATTGACGCTGATTTGAAAGTAGTGCCAAACGTTGCATCATTGTTGATGCGTCGGCTGATAACGGACGAGCGTGTACACAAGATGGCAAAAAAGACGTCATTGAATCATTTGAATGGAGCATAATACTGTTTCCTTATACATACTGTATATATAAACAGTAATGCGTTTTAATGGGATGATCAAGTCTTTTTTGTTGGTTTTTTGAACATGGTATGTGCGAGCTGTCGACTAGGAGGGTGTAGGTAGAGCATGAGGTATTTGCTTTGCGCATTTCAGTGAAATAGAGAGATTTCACAAAAAGGAAAAGTTAGATAGGCAGATTGGGTTGGCGGTACCGGACGACTTAGCGACGTTGGGCGAGTAGATATTTTACTGCATGATTGAGGCGTTTCATTTCGTCATCACTGCCTTTCATATCTGGATGATAAATCTTACACAGCTGTTTATAGCGGACTTTAATGGTTTTGTTGTCGGGTAATGTTGTGGGTGTATACCCAAGGATCGCGCAGGCCACGGCCATTTTTTGGCTGTGGGGTTCATTGGGCTCAGGTGGTGGCGACGACGGTGCTGATTTTTTCGCCAATTGTTGTTGCAGTTCTTTATGGCTTTTTTGCAGTAGTTGTAATTGTCCAAATAGACGCTTCAATTGCTGCTTTTGCTGTTTAATTGTTTGCGATTTAGCCAATAGCTCTTCAGCTTGCCCTGTCGCACGTTGCTGCATCTCATGTTGAACCCCTTGTGTTCGCTGCTTTTTCATTCGCACGAATCCGATTAACCCTGCCACCAATATCACCACTAGGACGACCAACAGGTTCGAACGTGAGACATACCCTGAGGTGTCGCTTTGTTCATTGGCGCCATTAGCCTCACCAGATAGCTCTGGCTCAGTTACCGCTTGTTCGAGTTGATTGATGGAGGCAACTTGACGAGCCCTTTGTTGATTAAATTTCTCTTCAAGTAACTGAGCATATTTTTTTTCGGCCAGCGGGTCGTTAGCACTGGCGATGTGGTACCACAACTCCGCGAGAGTATCGGTTGTCACTTTGGCTTGTGGAGCATTGGCATAGTAATTTCCAAGTTGTAATGGCGCGTGAGCCGCTCCTTTTAGGGCCAAGCGAGTCAGCCAAAATTGTACTTTCTGTTGGTTTTTTGGCGTTTGCTGCTCGGCTTGATAAGCTTTGACTAACTGTCGCATGGCACTGAGATTGCCTTGCTCAGCGGCTTTTTCAAACCAGAACAACGCTTGAGAGGGGGAGACCGCGACATCATCACCTTGTTGATAAGCCAGAGCAAGGGCATACTGCGCCTGCACATTGTTGGCTTCTGCTTGGCTTTTAAGTATTGCGATATCAGCCGCATACGCTGAGGTGGCAAGGAATATACTTACTAGAAAGATCAGTTTCAACACGGATTCAGCGCTCGTTATTTTGATAAGAATAATGTATCGGCTTTTAGCGAAAACCAAAGTGGTGTGCAAAACACACCACTGAGTCAATAAGAATAGAGGGTCTTATCGTGTAATGCCATCGAAGGTAGGAAAGAGGCCTGCTTAGGAAGAGGTTCGTTTGAGCATTTTTGGTTTTTGAGCACCATCTACGGCACGGTTGACCGAAAGTCGACGACCTTTTTTTAATCCAACTTCATAATCATCAGTCAGATTTTTAATCGCTTCACTCATCTGCTTTTTGAAGGTTTCACGATCAATATTTTCAAATTCTTTATCAATATAGTTATTGATTTTATTGGCTGATTCTTCGTCGGGCGCGATTTCAGGCAATTTCTCCAACGCTCCTTCAATCCAACCAGAGATGAAAGAGTTAACACGTCGAGTGACTTCGTTGGTCGATGTTCCTGAACCGGAGAAGCTATTGCGAAATTGCCCAGTTTGCTCATTCAACTCGCGATAAACAATATCAAACGCAAATGCGGCAAAAATAGCGCGATCGGCTTCACCAATAAATTCGCAACGTTTCAATCCTTTATGATTGAGTAACACCGCTTCTACGCCAAATTTGGTATTGATACCACGAATGATACGTAAAATATTAGAAGAAATACTTGTGGGTAATAGATGTGTCGATTGGGTTTTGCCCATTTTGATGAATTCGATATCATCTTTATCCAATCCATACTTCACCATCAAGCGGTGCGCCATTTTTATAGCGTTCGCTGCTTCGTTTACATTGGCAGAATTACCCAATTCAAGACATTTGGCGATTCTTTTAAGTGCTTTCTGTTTATCCATAGGCTTGCTAAAAACGATCTTAGGCAGTCGGAAAAGTCCGCTATTTTACCGTTTTTGCGAGAGAATATAAAGGGGGAGAGGCTGCTCGTTGTGCAAGCAGCCGATAACGTGGTGAAATTAAATACCTAACTCATCTAATAAATCTGAATTCAAATCATCAATATCTTCTTTTGGTGCCATCTTATTTTTTGCCATGGTTTCTTGTGCTGCCGCTAAAATGTCATCAGGGCTTTCATCCTGCTGAATTTCAAAATCTTCTAATTGGATAAATTCGGTTTTATCCATGGCGAGTTCGAGATAAAAAATATTGTTTTTCTGGGTGGAAAACGTAACGCGACGAGCTTGTGGGCGATCTAAGTTAGTATCAACGGATAAGTTCACTTGCTTATTTAGACACAACATTTTAGGTTGGTTTTGTGTAATATTGGTCTGTAGTTCTTTACGGACTTTATTGGTGAAATCACCGACTAACTGGTTCATGAGTTCACCGAGGACATCACCGACTTCATCAGAGGTGTGCAAAACGGCTAGCTCGTCTTCTGGGATGCCCATATTGATCATGTAGCTTGAGTAAAGCTCTAAGGCCGCTTTCGCGGTAAAGTTGATCACCACTAGCCCTGAAAACCCACCATCAAAGAGAACGAAACAACCAAAGTCGGGCTTGAGCGAAGTTTTTGTGATTTTTTGTACCATCGCTGAATAGCTGACTTTTTCGTTAGTCGCAGAACTTAGAACGGTTGAAACTGATTGACAAAGCTTCAACAGAATGTCTTCAGTGGTAATGGTTTTGTTTTTTCTCATTATGTTAACCCGTTAATTCGATTTATGATGAAAATTGGAAGTAGACAACATCTTGTATTATAGCATTTTTTGCTAGTATGCATTTTGTCACTCAGATTCTGTTTTGAACACCTTTTTAAATGTTGTAAAGTGACTTAACTCAAAGATTAATTTTAAAATTAACTCAGTCCTACCACTGAATAATTCAGTAGACGTAGGGGCAGGAAGCACATGTTACCAAGACTTCACCACCATTCTGATATAGACCCAAGCGTCGTTCATTACTTAGATGAACTTGATGCTGCCGGATTCACAGGAGATATTGAAACTCAATACTCCAGTCGATTTTCTGTTGCCACTGATAATAGCGTTTATCAACAACTTCCTCAGGCGGTGGTTCATCCGCGGACCCCTGAAGATGTGGTACTCATAGGAAAGATTAGTTCAAAACCAGAATTTGAAAATGTTACATTTTCACCACGTGGTGGTGGAACTGGCACAAATGGACAATCGTTAACGCAAGGTGTGGTGGTTGATCTGTCGCGCCATATGAATCAAGTTATTGAAATAAATGAAAAAGAAGGGTGGGTTCGCGTACAGCCAGGGGTGATTAAAGATCAGCTTAACGATGCTGTACGCCCTTACGGATATTTTTTCTCACCAGATTTGTCGACGAGTAATCGCGCAACGTTGGGGGGCATGATTAATACCGATGCATCGGGGCAGGGGTCATTAAAATATGGCAAAACTTCCGATCATGTCCTGTCGTTACAAGCCGTTTTAGCTGATGGGTCACTGTTAGAAACCGATGGCAGCGGGCCTGCACCGCAGGAAACGTCGCTTGCCGCACAAGCCTTGGCTGTTACGGAGCAGGTCTGTCGGACTCAGCGCGACGCGATCGTCGCCAAGTTTCCCCCTCTGAATCGTTTTCTGACGGGGTATGATTTAAAGAACGCTATTAATGAAGCCGATGATAGTTTTGATATTACACGTGTCTTGTGCGGCGCTGAGGGCTCGCTCGCGTTTATTACTGAGGCGACTCTGAATTTAACGCCTATTCCTACCGCTCGCACCTTGGTGACGATTAAATACGATAGCTTTGATTCTGCACTTCGTAACGCGCCACTGATGGTAGAAGCACAAGCATTATCTGTCGAGACAGTGGATTCCAAAGTATTGAATTTGGCGAAACAAGATATTGTTTGGCACGGCGTGCGTGATCTAATCACCGATGTACCTGGCGTGGATATGCAAGGGATTAACGTCGTTGAGTTCGCCGATCAAGATCAAGTGAGCGTCGATCACTTAGTGGCAGAGCTGGTTGAGCGTCTTGATAAAACCATGCAAAGTGGTCAAGCGGGTATCATTGGTTATCAAGTTTGTACTGATTTGGCGAGTATCCAACGTATCTATGGGATGCGCAAAAAAGCAGTTGGCCTGCTAGGCGCGGCGAAAGGCCGAGCGAAACCTGTGCCGTTTACCGAAGATACCTGCGTCCCTCCTGAGCACTTGGCTGACTATATCAGTGAGTTCCGCGCACTACTGGATAAAAATCAGCTGACTTATGGCATGTTTGGTCATGTGGATGCTGGGGTATTGCATGTGCGTCCCGCCTTAGATATGTGCGATCCACAACAAGAGAAAACCATGCTGCATATCTCTGATGAGGTGGTCAAGCTGGTGGCAAAGTATGGTGGATTAATGTGGGGCGAGCATGGCAAGGGCTATCGCTCTGAATACAGTCCTGCGTTTTTTGGTGAGACGCTTTATCAAGAGTTACGTCGTGTTAAAGGCGCGTTTGACCCGCACAATAAGATGAACCCGGGAAAAATTTGTACACCGCTTGAATCGCAAGCTGAACTGGTGAAAGTTGCTAGTGTTACACGGGGTTATTATGACCGCCAAATTGATGTGGAGGTTCGTGATAGTTTTCAGCAAGCGATGCTCTGCAATGGCAACGGTTTATGCTTTAATTACGATACCAGCTCACCGATGTGTCCATCGATGAAAGTCTCGGCGGATCGACGTCATTCTCCCAAAGGTCGGGCTGGCTTAGTGCGTGAATGGTTACGTCAATTGAGTGAGGAAGGTATTGATACCTTAAGCCTCGAGCAAGATACCTATGAACGCACATCCACCATCAAAACGTTGATTAATCGGGTACGTCATCGTCTCAATCAACGTCATGAGTATGATTTTTCTCATGAAGTATTTGAAGCCATGAATGGATGTTTAGCATGTAAAGCGTGTGCGAGTCAGTGCCCGATTAAAGTTGATGTCCCCAGTTTCCGCTCACGCTTTTTAAATATTTACCATTCGCGTTATCAGCGTCCGGCGAAAGATTACTTAGTCGCGAATATTGAAACCTTACTGCCGAGCATGGCGCGTATTCCCCATGTTGTGAACCGTCTATTGTCACAGGGGTGGGTCAAAAATATAACGAAACAAACCATAGGTTATGTGGATGCTCCTTTATTATCGGTGCCGGTGCTCGCCAAACGAATACGCCGTCATCCGCTGGAAGCATTCGATATGCAGCGGTTATCGAATTTATCTGAGCAGGATAAACAACAGTACGTGATTTTAGTACAGGATCCGTTTACCTCGTATTATGATGCAGACGTTGTTGAAGATATGATTGCCCTCGCGGTAAAACTGGGTAAGAAACCAGTGTTGTTACCGTTTAAGCCCAATGGCAAAGCGCAGCATATTAAAGGGTTCATGCAGAAATTTAGGTCGACTGCAACGAATACGGCCGAATTTTTAACACAGGTAGCTGAGCTTGATATTCCGCTGATAGGGGTCGATCCCGCGATGGTCTTATGTTATCGCGATGAGTACGTTGAAATTCTTGGCGAGCAGCGTGGACAATTTGATGTGTTGTTGGTGCATGAGTGGTTATTGCCGCAATTGTCTGAACAAGATCCTGCGCAAGTCATACCGGATAAAACACCGTGGTACTTATTTAGTCATTGTACTGAAAAAACCAAGTTGCCCAATACCGAAGCCGAGTGGGGCTCGATTTTTGCGCATTTTGGCGCGCAATTACAAGCGATTCCTGTCGGTTGTTGTGGGATGGCGGGTACGTTTGGCCATGAAGCTGATAAGCTGCAAATGTCGACGGATATTTATGGGCTGAGTTGGAAGCCGAATCTTAAGCAGTTACCACAAGAACGGTGTTTGATGACAGGTTACAGTTGCCGCAGTCAGGTCAAACGTTTTGAGCATTATCAGCCGAAGCATCCACTACAAGCTTTATTAATGATCTTAAATGGAATGCCAAGTTGAAAAAAATGCATGGATTGCCAATAAAAAAACGAGCCAGAAGGCTCGTTTTTTTATTGTCTGTATGACGATTATGCGGTGCAATATTCAGAAATAAACGCTTCTTTTAGTGAGTTAAAACGCGTCACCAAGTTATCAATGTCTTCTTGGTTATAGGGTTTTAAACCACTCGCCACCATACGTTTCATACCTTTACCAATCACAATACCGTCTTCTTTAAAGGTAAAGTTCAGTGTGACTAAGCCACGCTTACCATCAACATCAAAGGTTGCACCGGTGTATTCGATTTCTGGATGAATCAGATCAAGGCGTTCAAATTCAACTTCCATACTTTCATAGATCACTAAAGGACGTTGGCAGTTGATCATCATTTGTTTCTCTTTCATCAGAGGAACGAGAATATGAGGGAAGTTCTTTCCGGAAAACTGCACGTACTTGGTCACCATATGTTCGATGAATTCGGCATTATGGGTGGTTTCGCCAGAACGATTTAGGTGCAAAAATTCTTTACCTGCATCATTAACCACAGCACTTTCTTCGTCGCTGCGTTTTTCAATATGCAGTAAAACATCGTCACTGACCATGCCAGAGAAATCGAAGCGCATTTTTTGACTGATGCCTTCTTGCTTCAATAGAACCGCAAAAAGTAAATCCCCAGGGACACAAAAACGTTTATTGTCTTCGTCGTGAATAGGATTGTAATCACCCGCTACTTTTTTAGCAAAATGACTTGCTTGACGGCGTGTGAATCGAAACTGTGACTCTTGAGATGAAAAATAGGGATTTAAAAACATAATATACGCTACGTGACCAAAACCGTGCGGCATTATAACGGACAAATGAGTGGAATTGGTCTATCCAGTCGAAAAAAAACATTTTTTATTACGTGAATTAGGGTTGTTTTATTTTAATTGTTTGTTTTTATTAGGTTTAATGTGTTTTTTGAGAGTGGGTGAAAATGACATTGATGAATGTAATTACGGTATTGATAACGCTTAGAGGGTGCAAAAAACCTAACTTTTATCATGATCCTCCTCGTATGCCATTTGGATCTCTTCTCAATTGAGTGTTTAATGTGGGCACATTATCGAGCAGAAATGCCCTCAATTAGGATAGACAACATGAAATATATAACTTTTTTTGAACGGTTTGAGGCGGATATTTTAGCCGGTAAAAAAGTGATCACGTTGCGAGATGAGAGCGAAAGAGACTACCAAGTAGGTGATATTGTTGAAGTTGCGACGTTAGAGCAAGGCCGCGCATTTTGCCATATCCGTATCCGCGATGTTAGGCAAATCGAGTTTGCTGAACTCACGCTTCTTCATGCGCAACAAGAAAACATGACCTTAGACCAGCTTAAGCAAGTTATCCAAGATATTTACCCAGGTATTGAGCGCTTGTATTTGTTGGAATTTGCCCTTTATGATGAGGCGAAATAACAGAGGTTGACTAGAATTGCCGAGAGAGTGTTTGTCGCTTTATGATAAAAAAGCCAACGATTGACCGTTGGCTTTTTATTGAGTTAGTCTCGTTTCCACAACATGTGACAGAACTTATGCTCAGGGTCGCGGCTAACTAGCATACGTGCGAAGACGTCATCGAGTACGTCGTTGTCTTCATTTACTAGTCCAATGCGAACTTCGGCATAGCGTTCTTTATCTACGTCAAAACCGACATGTTCGACCCAGTCGTCGCCCGTCTCAACCACTTCGGCCGCTCCGCGTTCATCAAACTGAGCGGTAAATAGAATGACATCGGCTGGCTCTAGGTTGTCTTCGGCCATTTCCAAAAAAATGTCATACGCTGTATCGATGGTGTCGTCGTAAGAAATCAAGTCTGTCATAGCGCCTCTTTATTATGCTCGGCTCATGAATTTACGTTCTGCAATGTTGATAATAACACGCTCACCGCTAGCAATATACTCTGGCACTTGTACCACAAGGCCAGTGGCAAAATAGGCAGGTTTGGTACGTGCTGACGCCGATGCGCCTTTAATTGAAGGGTCGGTTTCTTCAATCACTAACTCAACCGAAGAGGGCATTTCTAATGCGACTGGTTTACCGTCAACCAAAACCACATGCAAGCCTTGGATCTCTTCTGTCATAAATAACAGTTCATCAGCAATGTCAGTCGATTTAAAGTTGAATTGAGTATAGTCTTCGTTGTCCATGAAAACATGTTCGTCACCATCGATGTAAGAGAACGATACAGCGCGTTTGTTCATATCAACCGTATCCAATACATCATCTGATTTATAACGTTCATCGACGCGAGCGCCAGTTTCTAAATCAGTACAACGGAGTTTATATATTTTTGAACCGCCACGACCACCTGGTGTCGTCACTTCAATGTCTTTAATCAATAGGGTTTTGTTATTCGCAACAATCGCGAGCCCTTTTTTTAATTCACTTGCCTTTGGCATGAACTGTGTCCTTCATTGTATGAGTAGGGGCATTATAGCGAAGGTTGCCAGCGAAAAACATCTCTCTTTGCCGAGTTATTCGGTTTAAATCTGCCGATACTTTATTCATTATTCCAGCAAGATAGTGACAATATATTGATTAAGCCTAAGGGATAAGCGAACATAGCAATTATCTTTATTGAGAGAGCGAACGTAAGCGATGCCACTGAATGTGTTGACGGCACAGTCGCCGTTACAGTCTGATTATGTACCTGCGATAGCAGAGCTGGTGAAATTTTTTCGTGCTGGCTTGGGAAATAACTTACACAGCCTGTATGTGTATGGCAGTGTTGCGCGCGGCACGGCTAAGCCGGGGCGTTCGAATATTGATATTATCGTGGTCACCCATGAGCCATTTGAAGACAACCGTGTCACTTTGATTAATACCATTCGTTATCGTTTTCAACGCCATTATTCTTTTGTGACGGACTTAAATGTGAAAACCGCACTGGCGAGTCATGTCGCGTCACTAGATAGTTTGTTTTCTTGGGGATTTTTATTACGTCATTGTGCGCGTTGTATTCATGGCAGCGATTTAGGTGAGTGTTTTGGTGATTACGAGCCTAGTTGGGAAATCGGTAAACACTGGAATATGGACGTGGGATACAAAGTAGCTTATTACCGCGCGAAAATTGCGAAAGCGACGCGAGGTGAAGAGCAAATTAAAGCGCAAATCGATGTGGGTAAAAAACTATTACGTGCCAGTTATTCCTTGGTCATGCATCGCGACAAGCAGTGGTTTGATGATCCCTTAGAATGTGGTCGACAATTTTTATTGTATTACCCGGACAAGCACCGTGAGATTGACCGCTTAGCGTTGCTATTGCGTGGTAAAATTATTCCCAAGCGCTCCGTAGTGGGTTTACTCGATGACTTTGGTCCTTGGCTTGCCAAGCAATATGAAAAAACCGAGTTTAAAATTGGCTAATTGCGGGAAATCGTTAAAAAAGTCCTAGTTGCGGTGCATTGAGCGTGTCGAATTGACGGCCAATAAACGGCAAAATAGCATCAGCGACGGGTTTTAGTTGTTTCTCGATATAGTGGTCATAATCGAGAGGGCTACGGCAATATTCGGTTGGCTCAGGACCGTTCACAGTAATGACATAACTGATACTGCCTTTGTTTTGATATTGTTGGGCACGGCCAAGTTTGAGGTTAATTTCATCGGCAAGGCGAGCTGCTCGTACTTGAGGTGGCACATTACGTTGGTATTCGTTGAGCTTTTGTCGTAAGCGCTTGCGATAAACCAGTTCTTCATCAAATTCGCCAGTGCGTGTACGTTGAGTGATATCACGAATATACTCATCTGGCGATTGCCCATGGAAAATCATTAGGTATAACTCTTTTTGGAAGCGCTGTGCTAATGCTGTCCAATCGGTACGCACACTTTCTAACCCCTTGAAAACCATGTGCTCATTCGCGCCTTCTCCCAATAAGCCAGCATAGCGTTTTTTAGAACCGGTTTCTGAACCACGGATGGTCGGCATGAGGAATTTACGGTAATGGTTTTCGTACTCAATTTCTAAAATGGAAGTGAGTTGGTAATCTTGCTGCAAGTGGGTCATCCACCATTGATTGATCGACTTGACTAACGTAGCACCAATACGATCCGCTTCTGCTTGTGAGCATTTATAGCCTAAAGAGACGAAGGTTGAGTCGGTATCCCCATAGATAACTTGGTAACCATAAGACTCAATCAATTCTCGAGTTTTTTTCATGATCTCGTGGCCACGCATGGTGATACTTGATGCAAGGCGTGTATCAAAAAATCGGCACCCCGATGAGCCGAGAACCCCGTAAAACGAGTTCATAATGATCTTGATGGCTTGAGAAAAGGCTTTTTCGTTATCTCGTTTGGCTTGGTCGCGCGCGATCCACAATTGTTCGATCATATCGGGTAGAAAATGGCGGCTACGATGAAATTGGCCGCCGCGAAACCCGGGGACGGCTTGATGTGCTTCTTTACCAATCTCGAGATTTAATCCTTCAATAAGGCCGAGCGGATCAATCAAAAAGGAGCGAATAATGGACGGATATAGACTTTTGAAATCCAATACCAGTAC
>JBQGON010000019.1:0-17378 GCA_052087065.1 Vibrio sp.
GATTTTGTTGCGACTGTGCCTTTTTTTCAGGATCGACACAATCTGCTTTGTTGAAACCAAGTAATTGGCATGCGGCAGTCTCTTCAGGACGTGCTTCAAGCTCTGCTGAGATTAGCGTCTCATACTGGTTATTGGTATTAAAGCCCGATTTAATTGTACGATGAGTCAGCAAATGTATATTCAGTGGCACATTATTGATATGTTGCTTGATTACACTGGTTTCAGTGGCATTGTTGACTAACCATTGCTGGTATTGATTCACTGCTTTTTGTAGGCCAAGCTCTTTAGTTTGAGTGGCACACTGAGCAATGGTCATCGTCTGACTACAACGATTAGTAAAGCGAATTTTTTGCTCATGCTTTTGTTCTAGCTCATGCTGTAAACGTTGCGCTCTTGCTTGGCGTTTATGTGTATTGAGCTTATCTAGAGCAACCATCAACTGTTGTACTTGCTGGGATTGTTGCTCAATGGTGATGTGTATTTCATCCAGCGATTGTTGAACTTTCAAATGTTCTTTTTGATTGGCCTTAACCTGAGACCACGCTTTTTGATAGGCTGTTTTTACCGAGCTAATGTCTGTATTTGGCTTTGTTAACATTGCATCATAAGCATGGTTTAAAGCCTGTTTTGCGGTTTGTAACTTTTTATTTAACTCTGTTGCTTTCTGTTCTATTTGGCGCAGCTCATCCTGCTTATTTTTATAAGCCTTCTGCTGAGTCTGTTTCTTTTTTTGTGCATCCTGCAACTCTGTCTTTTTATTTAATAGCGCGTCACTTATGGCCGTGACAGAAGACGAATTAACGTCTGCTGCATAAGCTGTCGTGACGACTAAAGAAGGAGAGAGTGCTAATAATAGAGCGGGTAAACCGTATCGCATTATTATCTACTTCAGTTAGCTAATGAAATTGTTCTCGCTATTCTAAACGAAAACGCCATCTTGTAAGAAGTCATCTTTCAATAACTTAGTAACAAAATGACGCTAAAGCAAGAAATGTGTTAGTTATCAATTAATAACTATTAATTGATTTTAGAACTAGTTGTTTTTGTTTGGGTGAAGTTTCACCCAAACAGTATCATTTCCATTGATCGTAACGACTCGATTGTAGGTTTCAAAGCCTTTTTTAGCGATGGTTACTTGATGACGACCGATTGGTAATACGATTTCGATAGGTGTACTACCGTAATTAATGCCATTAATAGTGACTGAATCACCATACTGATCTGAGCGTAATGTTACTGTAGCCCATTGTTTATCTTGTCTTTTCTTAGTATTACTCGACCCTTTTAAACAATACCGAGATGATACATCGAGCATTTTACATGCTGCTACTGTCTCTGGTTTTGCTTGTATCTGAGCGCGAATTTGGGTGAAGTAGTCATTGCTTCCTTCAAAACCACTACGCACGATTTGCGAGTCTTGTACCGTAATATTGAGTTCTACACCTTTGAGATTTTGTTTCGCCAACGATGACTCGGTAAGCTTGTTTAATAATTGATCACGAAAGGTTTTTACAGCTTTTTGTTTAGTTAAATGGTGGCCTTGGCTCGCACATTCACCTAAAGTCATGGTGGTAGAACAATTCGTTTTATAGCTGGTTTCTATCGCACTGCTTTCACGTAATTCAGCTTCCAAACGTTTTACTCTTGCTTCAATACGGCTTTCTTGAAGGTTTGAATATTCGCTTTTCACTCGAGCTAATTTTTGTTTTTTGCGTGACAGCTCCATTTGGCTTTCTGTAATGGATTGCTGTTTATCAAGTTGAGCCGATTGATTATCTTTAACGTCGGCCCATGCTTTTTGATACGCTTTTTGATAACTGACCAAGTCCGTTTCCGGATCTTCTAACAATTGGCGATATTGTTTATCCAACTGTGATTTTGCTCGATCTTGTTTCGTCTGCAATTCCTTACTGGCGAGCTTCAGTTTTGCCAAATCATTTTTTTGCTGCTGTAATTGGCTAGCCTGCTCATTATATTCAGAACTAAGCGTATCAATATCACTTTGTTTATTCGTTAATTTTGCATCAATACTCGCTACTTGATCGACAGAGTCGACTTCATTAGCTTGTACCGATGTTATTGCCCAAAATGGGCTTAGCGCAAGTAATAGCGCTGGGATGCGATGTTTGATCATAGGTCCCTGCAACAATTCTACGTTTTACCACCGAAAGAAAACAGTGGGAAAGACAATCTTATGACAGCATAGTTAACACGCTGACTCTTTTAGTAACTATTCGTATTGGCGTGGTTTATAAAAGCTAAGTAGCAAACTAGGTAACTGATTTTTATCTTTTATAAATATCCACCCTTCATTTTGAGCTGTTAAATAAATTATGCAAGCTTCTTGTTACATATGTCGCCTTATTTTAGAGTTGAATAGACATTAACCGTAATTAATGTGCACTTGATCATTGTTCCGAGCTGAAAATTTCGTCTTCGCTTATGAATATAGCAGTTTTTTCAGTAGGCTGTGGTCTACGATTCGTTTTTCACTACTCATAAGATTTTAAACTTGAATCGCACAGACGTTGCAGCTAACTTGGGGGATAGGCGCTCAAGAACGAAGGAACGTTACGCTATGCATGACCGTTATACATCCCCCTTGCCAAGCGGGCAGGCTTGTTTATCATCAGTATTAAAACCTGCAGAATTGGTCAGACTTCCTCCTGAAATGGCTTGTCATGAGCATGAACACACACAAGTAGTGATTGGGTTAAGTGGCTTGATGGAATTTGAAGTGAATGGCATTGGTAACATTGTCCACCCAGGTCAAGGATGCGTAGTGCGGTGTGGGGCCGATCATGCTTTTGGCGGTATTAGCCAGCGTTCAGACATCTTGGTATTAAACATGCGTGTGCCTGATGATGATGAGCCGTTACTGGTTGCCCAGCTCAATGAGTTGGCCAAACGCGATACGTATTTTCAGTTGGATGCTCAAATCCAAAAACTGATCCGTATCTTGACCAGTGAAATGCAAGCTTCCCCTGATGATTGGCAACTAAGTCGAGCGTGTAACGACACCCTCATCGCTACTTTGCAGCGCCATGTCTCTGCATTCCAATTAAAGTGGCGAGCGTCTCGCTTCGATATGGACGTAATTGATCGCTACATCGATAAAAATATGGCTTACCCCATCACTGTGGCTCAACTTGCGGGCGCGGTATTTCTCGCCGAAAGTCAGTTTCATGAGAGATTTAAACAGGCAACAAAAACAACGCCTTACCAGTATTTAGTCAAAAAACGCATCAATAAAGCGAAACAGTTGCTTGAAGAGGGACGATTGACCATGAGTCAAATCTCAGAAGCGACGGGGTTTTCTAGCGCGAGTGTTTTCAGTCATACATTTTCGCGACAAGTCGGGTGCTCTCCTTCCCAATACTCAAAGTAGCAGTGTGTATCGTTCGCTTCCAAGTTGTTAATGATTCCTGTTGTGGTGTAGTAAATCTGTTAATAAGCCAAGTTTTTGACAAAAAAACCGGAGTTTTTAACAAGTATTCTTTTCAGACTCAAAATACACTGCCAAGCTATTAGACGGAATTTCCGGAAATAAACACCGGGCATGGAGAACAACGCATGTTTAACGCAATGGATGTATTACAACCTGAATGGGTCGAACAACCCCTCGAACAGCTTTGGGCTGAGATTTCACCTCTTTACATGGTGGATGAATCACAATGGCTACAACAACTCTTACCGCTTGCCACACCGACTGAACAAGAAAAGTCCCTGATCAGTACCAATACTGCCGAGTTAATTACTGCGATCCGTAACGACAAACGTTCAGTGCAAATGATCGATGCTCTGCTGCTCGAATACAGCTTAGATACTCAAGAAGGTATCTTGCTGATGTGCCTAGCCGAAGCATTGATGCGTATCCCTGATACTGAAACCGCCGATGCTTTTATTCGAGATCGCTTAAGTGTCGCTGACTGGAAATCACACCTGAATCGCTCCGATTCAGTCTTTGTGAATGCGTCAACTTGGGGGTTAATGTTGACGGGGAAGGTAGTGGGATTAAAAAATCCCGATGAGACTAGCCCAAAACAAGCCTTAAATCGATTGGTCAATAAATTATCCGAACCTGTTATTCGCAAAGCCATGCAACAAGCCATGAAAATCATGGGGCATCAATTTGTGCTAGGGCGCTCAATGAGCGAAGCACAAAAAAATGGCAAAACGATGCGTGAGCAAGGGTTTACGTATTCTTTTGATATGCTGGGCGAAGCGGCTTTAACATCGGCAGACTCTAATGCCTACTATCAAGATTATCTCATGGCGATTGAGGCAGTGGGAAGCAATCAATCGGATAGTAAGGCTAGCCCTCCTGCATCTGTTTCCATTAAGCTCTCGGCGATCCACCCTCGTTATGAAGTCGCCAATACTGAGCGTGTGATGGATGAACTCTATCAGCGAATGGTGTCTTTACTAAAGCATGCTATTCATCATGATGTGGCGATTACCATTGATGCTGAAGAAGCGGATCGTTTAGAGCTGTCACTACGCTTGTTTGAAAAGCTCTACCGTCATGAGTGTGTCCGTGGTTGGGGCAAATTTGGCTTAGTGATCCAAGCGTATTCTAAACGTGCGTTGCCGGTATTGGTTTGGTTGACTGCATTAGCGAAATCTATGGGAGATATCATTCCCATGCGTTTGGTTAAAGGAGCGTATTGGGATAGCGAGATTAAATGGTCGCAACAAAGTGGCTATGATAATTATCCAGTATTTACCCGCAAAGAGTCTACGGATGTCTCTTATTTAGCTTGTGCACGCTTTTTACTAAGTGAACCAGTGAAAGGGTATTTATATCCTCAATTTGCTGGGCACAATGCGCAAACCGTTAGTTCGATTGCTGTGATGGCAACGCATAAAGAGTTTGAATTTCAGCGGTTACACGGTATGGGCGAAGCATTGTTTAATCAAGTGCTTAAAAAATATGGGCAAGATGTTCGTATTTACGCCCCAGTCGGGAGTCATAAAGATTTGTTGCCATATCTGGTGCGTCGTTTACTGGAAAATGGAGCTAATAGCTCATTTGTACATCGCTTGATTGATGCTCGTTGCCCAATTGATGAACTTAATCAGCATCCGGTCGATGCCTTACTGGCACAGCCAACATTGCATAATGATCGAATTGCGCTGCCTTCACAGATCTACCCAGAGCGTCGTAACTCACGGGGTGTGAATATTGATATTGAAAGTGAAGCGGTTCCTTTTGAACAGTCTGTCAATCAATGGCTAAGCCATGCTTGGTCTGGCGCTTCAATCATCAATGGCAGTAAACAAAACGAAAGCATGATCAAGGGTGATCATGTTTCGGAAGCGGTCACAGCACCGTTTGATCGTCGTATTACGATCGGAAATATCCATTATGCCAGCCTTGATCATGTGTCCGAAGCCATTGCTGGCGCGCATGCGGCATTACCTGCTTGGCAAGCATTAGGTTATCAAGCCCGTGCTGATAAGTTGGAGGCATTAGCCGATCGATTAGAGGAAAATCTTGCTGAATTAGTGGCGATTTGTCATATGGAAGCGGGTAAAACTATCCATGACAGTATTGATGAAGTGCGGGAAGCTGTGGATTTTTGCCGCTTTTATGCCAAGCAGTCGGATGTTTTTTCACCACAAGATTTGACCGATTTTAGCGGTGACGTCTTTACTTATCAGAGAAGTGGCTTAGGGGTGATCGCATGTATTAGCCCTTGGAACTTTCCACTGGCGATTTTCTTAGGGCAAATAACCGCCGCTTTGGTCAGTGGTAATACGGTTGTGGCGAAACCGGCAGAACAAACGTCGTTAATTGCGTGCCGTGCTGTTGAACTAATGAAAGAGTCTGGCTTTCCTGATGGGGTCATTCAGCTACTGACAGGGATAGGTGCAGATATTGGTCAAGCGCTTACCTCTGATGATCGCATTGCAGGGGTTGCCTTTACGGGCTCAACGATCACGGCACAAAAGATCAACCAAGCCTTGGCAAAACGTGAAGTAAAACCTGTTCCCATGGTTGCTGAAACGGGTGGACAGAACGCGATGATCGTTGACAGTACCGCGCTGCCTGAGCAGGTGGTGAGAGATGCGTTGCGTTCTGCTTTCGCATCGGCTGGACAACGTTGCTCTGCTTTACGAGTCTTATTTGTTCAAGAGGACATTGCTGACCGAATTATTGGTTTAATTAAAGGGGCGATGCACGAACTGCGGCTCGGAATGCCTTATGAGCATTCAACGGATGTTGGTCCTGTTATTGATGCTAATGCTCGCGATAAATTGAACGCGCATATTGCGCATATGAAGGCGACACAAACCCTGGTCACGGAATTAAAGATTCCTGACGAATGTCAAAATGGCGACTTTGTTTCTCCTTGTACATTTGAAATTGACTCAATTAACGTGTTACAAGAAGAACACTTCGGACCCATATTGCATATTGTTCGTTATCAAGCGAGTGAGTTACCACAAGTCCTGAACAGCATTAATCAGACTGGCTTTGGACTGACATTGGGTGTACACAGTCGAAATGAAACAACCTATCGATGGATTGAAGCTCATGCTCGCGTGGGTAACTGTTATATTAACCGTGATCAAGTCGGTGCTGTTGTAGGAGTTCAACCATTTGGTGGCCAAGGTTTATCGGGAACCGGTCCTAAAGCGGGTGGACCACATTATTTATATCGCTTTACTCAAGCTCAGTACGATTAAGAGAGGGAACTTCGATGGTAGTACATCCTAATACGCGATTTGCAGATGCTGAATCTGCTTGGGATAATTGGCAGCAGACTCGTTTCGAATACAAAAAAGAGGCTTTATTATCTTGGCAGCAAAAACTCTATCCTCTGCGGATAGAGTTAGCACAAGTCATGCAGTATCAGTTAACGCACAGTGAAGACAAAGTCGCGAATACTCATCACTTGGTTGGACCGACAGGAGAAACGAACGAGTTGTATACAACGGGTCGTGGGGTCACACTCTTGATTCAACAAAGTGTTGGCGTGAATGCGCAAAAAGCCACCATTGCACAGTGTACGGCTGCATTAAGTGCCGGAAATTGTGTCATTATATGTAGTGATGACATTGAGTTTCTTCAACAACTTAATGAAACTTATGAACAATCAATGTTACCGTCTCACTTATTGATCACGTTGCCGTTGGACAGTTATGACTCGGTATTAGAGTCTGATGTGCGTAATGTTGGATTGATTGGTGAGTCGGATATGGAACTGACATTGAATCGCGCACTGGCAATGCGCTCTGGAGCGCTGGTTAGTTTAGTCAGTGAAACGGACTTAGTTGCCTTACCTTGGGCACGAGATCCGAATCTAGTACTACGTTTCATTACTGAACGAACGCGCACCATCAATATCACCGCAGTGGGCGGTAACGCTAATCTACTTGAGCTTGGTAGTAGCGCCCACTAAATTAACTACTCCGCTCGTCTCCTCGTAAGTTGGATAGGACAGGGAAAAGCGTGAGTTATAGAGAGGATTTGTATATGGATACAAGTAGCATAGCGATCACAGGCACTTTCGTTGTCTATTTGGTTCTGATGTTAGCGATAGGATTATACGCCTATCAACGAACCAAAAACTCAACAGATTATTTTTTAGGTGGACGCTCGCTAGGCCCTTGGCCATCTGCGTTGTCGGCAGGAGCCTCTGATATGAGTGGTTGGCTCTTACTTGGGTTACCTGGGTACGCTTATGCTTCGGGATTTGAAGCGACATGGCTAGCTGGGGGGTTGTTAGTCGGAACGTGGCTCAACTGGTTGGTGACCGCAAAACGCTTAAGAACCTACAGTATTACGACCGATGCACTGACATTGCCACAATTTTTCGCGCGGCGTTTTAATGATAAGTCATCATTAATTCAAAGCGTTTCGGCATTCTTCATCTTGCTATTTTTCTTGTTCTATACCAGTGCCGGTTTGGTTGCCGGAGGGAAGTTATTTGAAACCGTCTTTGGGTTGGATTACCGCTACGCGGTAGTGATTGGTACTTTATGTGTCGTGTCTTACACCTTATTCGGTGGCTTTTTAGCGGTGGCATGGACGGATTTGGTGCAAGGTTTACTGATGTCTGCCGCTTTAGTCGCCGTTCCACTTGTTGCCTTAGATGGTGAAGGTGGCTTTAGCTCATTCCAATCGCAAATGAGCGATATTAATCCGCAGCTATTGACGTTTTGGAGCAATATCGATGGTAAGCCGTTAAGTGCTATTGCCATTATATCTCTGGTTGCGTGGGGATTGGGTTACTTTGGTCAACCACATATTCTTGCGCGTTTTAAAGCGACCCGCTCAAATAAAGACATTAAAACTGCTCGCCGTATTGCGGTGATTTGGACTGCAATTTCAATGTGTGGTGCGTTACTTGCCGGAATGGTGGGATTACTATATGTACAAAATAATCCTGGTATCGCATTGGATGATGGCGAAAAAGTATTCATGTTGCTGGTTAACGCGATGTTCCATCCGGTTGCCGCAGGTATTTTATTAGCGGCTATCTTAGCGGCGATAATGAGTACTGCGGACTCTCAATTATTGGTGTCATCATCAGCGTTTTCAGAAGATCTTTATAAGGAATTATTCAATAAGGAAGCCAGCTCGAAACAAGTTGTCATGATGGGGCGTATTGGCGTTATTATTATTTCACTGATTGCATTGAGCTTAGCCATGGATCCGGATAGCTCTGTATTAGGCCTTGTGTCTTATGCATGGGGTGGATTCGGTGCAGCATTTGGCCCAGCTTTATTGTTGAGTTTATATTGGTCGCGAATGACTCGCTATGGCGCTCTCGCGGGTATCATCGTCGGTGGTGTCACCGTGGTGTGGTGGAAGCAAATGACGGGCGGTATCTTTGATTTGTACGAGCTTGTTCCCGGATTTGTTTTATCGACCATTGTGATTATCGTTGTTAGTAAATTAGGCAATGGCCCTGAAGAACCAGTACTTCAGCAACACCAAACTTACCTAAATCAGCTAGAAACACTAGATTAAACTGATGGGTTATCATGCAAAAGCCTCGTATATTTACGAGGCTTTTTTATTGGTTGCTCACTTTTTAAGAATGATAGACCGAGTAGTATAAAAAGGAATCATAACTATGGATATCATGGCGTTTTTGACCCGGTTTTGAGTCCTTTATTAAAATTTGAGTAATTTTTAGTGATCTATCCCACATTATTCTTTGACTAGTTACATTATCTGAAAATTTGGCCGTTATAGATCATGAGCTTAGTTATCTATTCTCATAACCAACATGAATGAAAGTAAATACAATAAAAATAAAACAAGAATTAATCCCCGAAGGAGCATAAAGATGCAACTAACCTTGAAAAGAAAAATGGTTTTCTCCGTTGTTATCGCTATCACGTTAACAACAGTAGCCTTATTAGCCGCGGGCTACCAAGCATTTAAACAAGAGACTTGGCATTATATTGAAAGTGAGAGTTTGAGTACTCTGACCGCGAATGCCAAGGGTATTGGTGATTGGATTGAAACCAAACAAGCCAGTATCCATGGTCTTGCTCAAGAAATTACCGCAAATCCACAATCTGATGTCGTTCCTTTTTTACGTCAAGCCTACACTTCAGGGGCATTTGGCTTGACCTATTATGGCCAAGAAAATGGCGATATGCATCGACAAGATCCCTCTCTAAATAAGGCGGGTTACGATCCACGAGTGCGCGGTTGGTACAAATTGGCAAAAGCGCAAGGCAAGCAGGTAACGACCAAGCCCTACGTGAGTGTAACCATGCAAGCGCTGGTGGTCACAATAGCTGAGCCTGTGATGGAAAACGGTCAACTTGTTGGTGTGGCAGCATCAAATTTAGCGCTCGATAAAATTATTAGAGATGTTCTATCAATAAAAGCGCCAGGTAATGGTTATGCGATTTTGGTCAGCGATAACGGCACTATTGTAGCTCATCGAAATAAAGATATGATTCTCAAGAATATTACCGATATTTCACCACAACTGACTATGGTCAAGTTATCGCAAGCCGTACGCAACAAAGATCAATTGGCCGCTAATATTGATGGTCAATCGTCTGTGCTGATGGCCAGCGCTATTGCCAATACGGATTGGAATCTGGTGATGGTGATGGATAAATCAGTATTAGAGCAACCCTTACACAAAATGTTACTCACTCAATTATTGATAGGGTTGGGTATTTTAGTCGTCATGGGAGCCGTGACATCTTGGTTTGTCGCATTACAGCTACGAGGGCTGGTTAATATAACCAATGCATTGACTGACATTGCCGAAGGTGATGGTGACTTAACTCGTCGCTTGGAGGTCAATAGTACTGATGAAGTCGGGATTTTGGCTGACAAATTTAATAAGTTTATTGGGCGTTTGCACGGTATGGTGGTGAACGTGAAAAAAGTGAGTACGGATCTCAATGACGGTGCGAACAGCTCTGCGCAAGCGGCGAATCAGCGTAGTGAACGTATTAAGCGCCAACAAGATGAGATTACGATGGTGGCAACTGCGGTGACGGAAATGGCTTCTGCTACCTCTGAGATTGCGGGCAATGCCGATAATACCGCAAGTAACGCTAATCAATCTGTGGAACTAGGTGCACAAAGCTACCAGCAAATGCAGCAGAGCAAGCAGTCGATTGATCAGTTAGCTAAGGAATTAACCAATGCGGTATCGATTATTGGTGAGCTAGAAGTTAATGCCAATGAGATCTCAACGATTCTGTCGACGATTCGCGGCATTGCTGAACAAACTAACTTGCTAGCGCTAAACGCGGCGATTGAAGCGGCACGTGCGGGTGAGCAGGGCCGTGGTTTCGCGGTAGTGGCGGATGAGGTGCGCGTGCTTTCACAGCGTACACACGCCTCAACCGAAGAAATTCAAACCAAAATTGCTGGGCTACAAAGCGTTACTAAGAATGCCGTAACGGTGATGACGGATAGCCATAACTTAGTGGAAACCAGTGTGGATGATGTCAATAAAACGGCTGAAAGTTTACAAGCCATTAGTGATGCCATCCACAATATCAGTGATATGGCGACGCAAATTGCATCCGCTGCGGAAGAACAATCGTTAGTGACTTCAGACATTAATGAGAATACAGAATCCGTGCGTGAAGTGAGTGAACAGTTGGCCAGCGATGCCGTGGATGCGGTTGAAAAAGCCAAAGAGTTGCATCAAATGGCGAATCAGTTAGAGAACGAGATTTCTCGCTTTAAACTTTAAAGATAACGTCTACTGGATTTTTATTTGGTAAAAGAGCACCTAGGGTGCTCTTTTTTTCGTCGCGGTTATTGATCTTGCTACTGTTTAAGAATGTTATCGAGTAAAAGTGAGGGGGTAGCGGCTTTTCATTGTGCTAAGGAAGCGCTACCATAAGCATTCATTTATAGTCCATTTTTTATTCTCAGGGCGGGGTGTAATTCCCCACCGGTGGTAGGCCGCAAGGCAAGCCCACGAGCGCTCGATACGTCGAGGTCAGCAGATCTGGTCAAAGTCCAGAGCCGACGGTGATAGTCCGGATGAGAGAGAATGATAAATATACTGCATATCGGTTTCGAGCGATGTGCAGCTTTTTGATTTTTGTCCCTCTATGCCCTGATTCTGGTATTCGTTAGGAGCTTAACCATGAATCAGTCATCATTACTTGCCGCTTTCGGTGATTCTATTACTCGTGTCGACCATGCATTAGATGCATTACGCCAAGGACGAGGTGTCTTATTACTAGACGATGAGCATCGTGAAAATGAAGGCGATCTTATCTATTCCGTTGATCACTTAACGGAGGCACAAATGGCCCTCATGATACGCGAGGGCAGTGGTATTGTTTGTGTGTGTATGAGTGATGAACATGCGACAAAGCTAAACTTAACGCCAATGGTTGCGGTTAATGACAGTGCTAACCAAACGGCATTCACTATTTCAATAGAAGCCAAGCATGGCGTCACCACGGGGGTGTCGGCGAAAGACCGAGTGACCACGATAAAGGCCGCTGGCCGTTTAGACGCGCAACCTGAAGACCTGTGTCACCCTGGGCATGTATTTCCATTGAGAGCGCGTGCTGGTGGCGTTATGACGCGACGAGGCCATACTGAAGGAACGGTGGATTTGATGCAAATGGCCGGATTATCTCCGTTTGGCGTTTTGTGTGAGGTTACTAATGAAGACGGGACCATGGCGACAACGCCAGATATTATTAAATTCGGTCATAAGCACGATATGCCCGTCTTAACTATCGAAGATCTGGTTATGTATCGACACGAAAAAATGTTGCAGCTCGCTTAAGCGCGGCGTTAACTATTGGATAAATGGTCTGTTTATCAGTCATCTATTTACAGTGTAAACAGATAGAAAGAGCGGCATACGCCGCTCTTTTTCTTTGAGAAATATCCATGTCTGCACTTATTCAGAGGTTTCCACTGGAAGTGTTACTTTCACATAGCTACCCGGAGCGGGCATTAAACTAGGGTATTGAGCTGAGCCAGTAGGATAAGGCTCAACCTTGTCCTGAGCTTCATATTGTGCGACCCAGTTGTTCCAGTGTGTCCACCATGAACCATTTTCATGAGCGGCATCGCTCAACCATGTATCCGGATCGTCACTTAGCGTATCATTCAGCCAGAAGCCATATTTGTTCTTCGCTGGGTGATTAACGATGCCAGCAATATGACCGGATTGACCCAAGACAAAGGTTTTTTGACCCCCAATATGCAAGGCGCCTTTATACGTTCCCTGCCATAACGCGATGTGGTCCTCTTTGGTCGAAATAAAGTAGCTTGGGATGTTGATTTTTTTCAAATCAATCCAAACGCCACCAATTTTCACGCCTTTGTTTTTCACTAACTTGTTATTGAGGTAGAGCTCTTGCAGCATGAATTTACTGGTTGCGGCGCTTAAGTTTGTTCCGTCGCTGTTCCAGTAGAGCAGATCGAAATCAACCGGATCATTGCCTTTCAAGTAATGTTCGACGTAGTAATTCCAATATAAGGAATTTTCTCTCAACAAACTGAAAGTGACATTCATTAGTCTGCCATCCATATAGCCACGGAGATTATTTTGAATCTCGACCGCATCAATGATCGGCTTGTTGATATAAACACCGATATCTCCGGGTTGTTGAAAATCTAAGATGGTTGTCAGGAAAGTCGCCGATTTTATGCGTTTCTTCATGCGCTTAGCTGCATAGTATGCGACTGTAGAGGCTAATATAGTGCCGCCAATACAATAACCTACCGCATTGATTTGCTCTTTCCCGGTGATGTCTTCGATAGCACTAACGGCTTTCACGACACCTTCCGTAACATAATCTCCAAATTCTACCTCGCGCTGCTCGACACCAGGGTTTCTCCACGACATCATGAATACCGTGTGCCCTTGCTCGACAAGCCAGCGAACCATGGAGTTCTTTTCTCTTAAATCAAGAATATAGTATTTATTGATGTAAGGTGGCACGATGAGAAGAGGGGTCGCGTTGACCTGCTCTGTCGTCGGTTTATATTGAATTAACTCAAAGAGATCATTGCGATAGACGACATCGCCTGGTGTTGTGGCAATATCTTGTCCGATACGAAACGCTTTTTGGTTCGTCATGCGGATTTTTAAAATTTCTGCGCTTGATTCGACATCTTCTTTTAATTGTTCTAATCCTGTCATAAGGTTGGCGCCATTCTTATCGATGGTGAGTTGGCGCAATTCAGGGTTGGTGGCAATGAAATTGGATGGTGATAGTGCATTAATGGTTTGTCTTGAAAAGAACATTAACCGTTCTTTGGCTTTTTCATCCAAACCGTCAACTGACTCTATGGCTTCTAAGTATGTTTTACTAAACAAAAGATAAGATTGCTTAATAAAATTAGAAACCATATCGGCTTGCCAAGCTTCGTCTGCAAAACGTTTATCACCTTTTTCCGGTTCAACACCATTGGTGTTTTCTGGATCGAGGAAGATATTTTGCCAAATTTCTAACTGTTCTTCCCACCACTGAGATTGTAATTTTACAATGGCTTGAGGTTGGTTGGCTGCTTGTTCTAGCAGTTTCGCTGTATCATCGAAGTTGACTTCTCGTAACGCATTGTTGACCGGTGAATTTAGTACTTGCTTATTCGCCTCCCAATTTTTCCACCAATGGGCATTGGCTTCTTGGACTTTAACCAAGTACTCCGAAAAGAAGTTTTGATACATGTTGAGACTCCTGTCTTCAGAAAATACGCCGTCTACCTAAAAGTGACGGCGTGGACCCTAGCTAACTTTAACAATTGCTTATTTGGCTGGAGTCACTGTTTTCATGTTTTCTGTCGAAAGTTTGTCAAAGTCATCTTTAAACTCTTTAGCAATCGCTTGGAGTTTATTGCTATCTTCCACCATCTGCTCAGACAGTTTCGAGAATGTGGTCATTTGCTCGCTGTTGAATTTAGTCAATGTGGTGACATCTTTAACTTCACTGGCGGCTTTTACTTGGCTTAACCCCATTTCACTGTATGTTTTGATGGCATTGAGTTGCATTTCTGTCAATGTCTCTACATTTTTCGCCATTAACTTGTTGAATTTAACGTAAGGTTCAAGCCCTTTTTCTGCTTGATCGGTAAATGTTTTAAAGAATTCGGTATACATTGATACTCTCCTAATCGTGAATGATATTATCTGTTATTGGGTTAGATTGATTTGACGACTACTGCTGTGCCCATGCCTCCACCGACACACAGCGACGCCACACCATACTGATTTTCGCGTTTGCGTATTTCATGAATCAGGCTGACCAATATGCGGTTGCCAGATGCTCCTAATGGATGTCCTAATGCGATTGCACCTCCGTTTACATTTGCCTTTCCAACAAGAGTTGATGTGGATACTTGATGTGTTTCAGACAGCTGCTTGATGACGCCTAACGCTTGCGCGGCAAAGGCCTCGTTGAGTTCAAATAAATCGATGTGACTGAGTTTGAGTTGCGCTTTTTCTAAGGCTTTTGTTACTGCTCCGACAGGCCCTAACCCCATCACTTTGGGATCAACGCCATGCTGTGCATAACTCACAATTTCTACGAGTGGGGTGAGGTCATATTGCTCAATCGCTGATTGTGATGCCAACATGACAGCGCTTGAACCATCATTGATGCCTGATGCATTACCCGCGGTTACACTGCCTTCTCTATCAAACGCTGGACGCAATTTTGCTAAGCTTTCCTTTGACGTGCTCTCTTTAGGGTATTCATCCGTATCAAATACGACAGTGTCACGGCGCTGCTTGATCTCGACGGGGGCAATTTCTTCTTTAAACTTACCCGCTTTAATCGCAGAAATAGCTTTACGTTGACTCTCTGCGGCAAATTCATCTTGTTCTAAACGTGAGATACCGATTTCTTTGGCGATGTTTTCCGCTGTTAGCCCCATATGATAGTGATTAAAAATATCCGTCAAACCATCATTGATCATCAAATCGGTCAGTTGTGTATGGCCCATTTTGTGCCCGCTACGGATAGAACCAGAGATGGTATAAGGAATGGCCGACATAACTTCCACCCCACCCGCAATAACGACGTGTGCGTCGCCACTGCGGATATGTGATATTCCATCCATTACCGCTTTCATCCCGCTGCCACACACCATATTGACGGTATAGGCAGGCACTGAGACCGGTAGCCCAGCATTGAGTGCATTCTGACGACCGATATTCATTCCTTGTCCGGCACCGATGACGTTACCCATAATGACTTCATCGACTTTTTCGCCATCCAATTTTGTCTCAGCTAGAATGGCTCGAATCGGCACGGCACCAAGTTCACCCGCTGGTACGTCTTTTAATGAGCCGCCAAAAGAGCCGAGTGCGGTACGCTTAGCTGCAACAATAAACACTTTCTCCATCATCATGCTTTCCTTAATGCATATGTAAGCCGCCGTTGATCGACAGCGTCTCACCGGTGATGTAGCCGCCAGACTCTCCAACTAAATAGGACACCGCACCTGCGATATCTTCTGGTGTTGCCAGACGTTTCATTGGGATCTGCGCTTTGATTGAATCGAGCACTTCTTTACGCATTTTTGACACCATTGGTGTGGCTGTGTAGCCAGGGGCGACCGCATTGACCGTAACGCCTGCTTTGGCTCCCTCTAACGCTAATGCTTTGGTAAAACCAATCATGCCGGCCTTGGCGGCGGAGTAGTTGGTTTGACCAAATTGCCCCTTTATGCCGTTGACTGAAGTAATGTTGACAATACGGCCACTGCCTCTTTCAAGCATGGATGGGAAAATAGGGTGGGTTACATTGAAGACACTGTTTAAATTGGTATCGATGACTGCATTCCAATCAGTGGCTGTCATTTTCTTAAATACAGCATCTCGAGTGATCCCCGCAGTATTAACGATGACATCGATGTGCTGTTCTTCTTCCAACAATTTGGACAATACTTCTTGGCATTGTTCAGTTTTAGTCACATCTAGTTCGAGCAAACGAAAATCTAGATCACTGAATCCCTGTTCTTTTACCCAATGTTTTGTGTGCTGATCGGTATCGTTTAAGTAGGTGCCGATTACTTTAAATCCATCTTTGATTAATTGCATCGTAATGGCAGATCCAATTCCGCCTGAAGCGCCTGTAATTAAAGCGACTTTTTTCATAAAAAAGACTCCGTTTAATATCTATTATTTGGTGGTAAAAAGTGACTATCATCTATGCCGATGAGGTTAGTAAATAACTGAAATAGATAACCTTCGGCCTCGTAAATGATGTGATAAGTTACGATTTATTAATATTAGTCAATCAGGTGATTCAAATTATGACATTACTCTAAAATATATGAAATATATGAAATATACGGATTGTTTCAAACCTAAAGCGTTGAAAATTTAACGGCTATATGGACCTATTAACTTTTTAGTTATTATATCTATATGTTTTAATTTGTTTTTTTACTTATAATTAGTGTTATTGCATTATTAAATTTTTATTAATTACATTATTTTGTTTTTTTAATAAGTTTTGAAGATACAGATAAAAATAATTATTCATGGTGATTTTTTTGCTACTTACCTCCTGCTTTAAGTGAAAATCATCATTATATATAAAATATTGAAATTTAATCCAGATTGATATTATTAGATGGAATATAAATTAGTAGATAATGAAAGATTAATTTATGAAGAGAAAAAACGGGTTTTATTTTAAAGGTAACTATAAACAATAGGTTAATTTGATAGTTTGCTAATATGGTGATATATTTTGCAAGTTAATCTTGGATTGGTTAGAGCGATTATGCTGAGTTATAACAAAATATAATTTGCAATATTTTCGTTTTAATCTACTCAATCGTAATGGAACGTGAGCCATCAGTGATTGGATATCGAGTATCATGATTCTCCGCTTTGGTCTGATTCCTAGCGTAAATTGGCTCATCGAGCGCTTTAATCTTGCTTACC
>JBQGON010000019.1:17388-33995 GCA_052087065.1 Vibrio sp.
AATGAGTTATTTATTAAAAATATGCTCGTAATTGGTGTTTTGTCTGTTTTTAAACTGCTAAAATAATGCAAAAAAACGAACTGCGTTGTAATTTGGATGAAAGAAAGCTTAGTTATTTCAATATCTTCTATTGGTGGTACCAAGCATTTTCATGTGGGAAAATGGTATCGGCATTTCTGGAAGGGGTTTGGCTATCTATTTTTTTTCGGGTTAGTGACCTTAGCGGGCGTGATCTATTATTTATCCAGTGAGGTCGATTTTGCTAAACATAAACAAAAAGAATTAGAAACAGAGTCACTATCGCTAAATGAAGAAGTCTCTTCGCTTAAAGCATTGCAAGACCAACTACAGAATGACGTGTTGGAGCGTGAAGAGAAAATGCAAATTGTCTCCGATAGGCTAGGCGATTTAGAGAAAGTGTTGGGCGTTGATGACTCAGAACAAGTTGCCATAGAAGATCGCCTGGATATCGCTGCTATTACGTCTTCTGTACGTGTCATGATGTTGAATTCAATACCGAATGGTCGCCCTGTTAAAAAGGGACGCATGTCGTCAGGATATGGCAAGCGAGTCCATCCGATTACAGGAAAAGTTAAGTTTCACCGCGGACAAGATTTTGCGGTCAATCGCGGCACGCCGATATACGCGCCAGCGGACGGTGTTGTTGAAGTCACCCGACCTAGCCACAAAGGTTCCGGTAACTATATGCGCCTGCAACATGCTTTTGGCTTTACCAGCTCTTATTCGCATATGAGTAAATTCAAGCTTCGTATGGGAGATTTTGTCAGAAAAGGAGAGATGATCGGTTATTCGGGTAATACGGGCCTATCATCGGGTCCACATCTGCACTATGAGGTGCGATTTGTGGGGCGTTCGCTCAATCCCAAGCCATTTGTTGAGTGGGGATTGAATAATTTCGATACGATATTTACGAAAATTAAAGGTGTACGATGGGAATCTTTAGTCAACAACGTGGAACAAAGAGTCAGCGCTCAGTTACAACTCTCATTGCAAAAGGATGTTCAATTAACGGACAGCTCAAAGTAGAGAATAACATGCAGGTTGACGGAGAAATCGACGGCCATACTCATGTGGATAAAAAACTGGTCGTGAGTGAAAGTGGGTATATCAAAGGGGATGTCTACGCTGAGCATTTTATCGTTAATGGTCGCTTCAATGGTATTTGCTATGCAGATAAAGTCGAGATACTAAGCAAAGGTGATGTAGAAGGCACCATTTATAGTGACGATTTAAGTATTGAAGCTGGCGGGCGTTTTAAAGGTGTGACTGCATCCGCTCCAGAGAAGCCCGTTGTGGACCTTTGTGATATTAAAGAGACTAACAAAACCTCTGCTGAACGCAAAAAAGCTCAGCAGAGTAGCGCGGAGTGAGCAATATTAGCGTCAATATCCAGCGATATTTGGCGCTTCCAGTTGTGAAAAGTATTTTACGGTTTTGACTTTTAACTCTTGGGTTGCAGGTTCGTCGCAAATGATGATTGCTTTATTGTGCAGTTGTAACGCTGAGACTGTCCACATATGGTTAACCGAGCCTTCTACCGCGGCTTGCAGTGCTAACGCTTTATTGTGACCGACGACTAAGGTCATCACTTCTTCAGCATCAAGCAACGTGCCTACGCCAATGGTGAGTGCATATTTGGGAACTTGATTCATATCCCCATCAAAAAATCGAGAATTCGCGATTCTCGTGTCTTCGGTCAGTGTCTTAATGCGAGTGCGAGACGATAACGACGATGCAGGTTCGTTAAATGCGATATGCCCATCAGTTCCCACGCCCCCCATGAAGAGATGAATTTTGCCATAGGAGGCAATTTTTTGTTCATAACGTGCGCATTCAGCATCGTGATCGTCGGTTGAACCATTTAACAAATTGATGTTGTCATCTTGAATATCAATGTGGTTAAAAAAGTTATCATACATAAATGAGCGATAAGACTGAGGATGCTCTGCTGGTAAGCCGACGTATTCATCCATATTAAAGGTCACAACATGTTTAAAGCTCACTTCGCCTTGGTTAAAGCGTGCTATCAGAGCTTTATACGTCGCCAGAGGCGTCCCTCCAGTCGGTAAACCGAGAACAAAAGGGCGAGCTTCATTCGGTTTAAAAGCCGTAATGCGACGCACAATATGGTCGGCCGCCCACTCCCCAACTTGTTCTGCATTGTGTAATGGAATCAGTCTCATAACATTGACCTCAATAGTCTTGGATAATATATTTTATATTGTAAAATAAGTTATCTTTTTTAGCGAGAATTTTTGATTTTTTCATCCTTAAATTATCAATTAAATGTGTATTTTTACGTTTTTATTGCCTGTTTATTTACTTTGTGAAAAAAGTATTATGGTTTGTGCCCCTTGTTGTCGCACCTTTTGGCCCCCATACTCATTGTAAACTCAACTGAGGATTCGATCAGATGAAAAATGAAATTGAACAAACCAAGATACTGCATGCTTACGAAAATATTATGAAGCATGGTAAGCCAACAGAATTTGGTAAAATTTATGAAGGGATCGAAGCCTACTCTGATTACGATGGCTATAGCGTATATTTAAGAGGGAGTGGCGTGGAGTTATCCGTCGGTTTCCATAATACTTACAATCTCGACTATCAGAGTGAACATCAGAAAGATGATTTCTTGAAGAAAATAGAAACGATTGTGGCGTTATAGTCGAATCGACCCAAAGTAACCTTACCCAGTCGCGACTAAGCAACTGGGTAAGGTTTTTTATTGGATGTGAACAATGAGCTTTTAGCTCGCTTCTTGTTCAGAGACCATGGCATCATTATCCGCATCAGTATCCACATAATCACTCACATCATCAGGTTTGGTATGACCATGTAGTGTATGGAAGCTTTTGCGGCCTCGAGCAAGACGAGTATATTTGAGCCATACTTTTTCTAGCTTTGTTTGAGCCAAATCCGGTTGTTGCAATACAGTCAGAAATTGAGTTTCTTCTAAGGTTTCTGCCGCTAGCGTTCCTTGCTCTAAACCCAGCATTGTTTCACCATAAATAGTTAGGAGGTTTTCCTCCGCTAAGGTAAAGTCTCCTGATTTTGCGAAACCACGAGAGAATTTTTTGTTGTCGTAAAAACGTTTCTTTCCTTGACGAAATGTTGTATCTAACATATCAGCCTCACTCATGCATGCGATTGATGTATACCATTGCTTAAGGCGAAAATTAGGCGTAATTTTGTCAAAAGGAAAACAAATTTTTTTTATTGTTGTGATTAAAAGTGTTGATTAATCCGATTAACTAAGCGTTGAGATTGTTTATGGATGTCAAAGTGTTTCGCACTTTCTTAGAATTAGCGAAGGTTCGCCATTTTGGCCGAGCAGCTGAAAATTTATACTTAACCCAAGCCGCAGTGAGCGCTCGCATCAAACAGCTTGAAAGTTTTTTTGATACTCAGTTATTCACGCGTGACCGTAACAATATTAAGTTGACCTCTGCTGGGGAAAGATTGATAGGTTATGCTGAAGTCATGGTCAATACGTTGCAGCAGGCTAAGTACGAACTATCTCTTGAAGGTGATAAAGCGTTACAGCTCACGCTAAGTGGCACTCCCAATATTTGGGATGGTTATTTGCAAAATTGCTTGAGTATGGTGACCGACGCCTTTGAAGGTTATGGCTTTATGGCCGAAGTGATGTCACGAGATCATTTGATTCGGCAATTATCGGAACGTACATTAGATATGGCATTCGCCTTTGATCCGATTAAAAGCGACGAGCTAGAGTGTAAACAAGTCGCAGAAATGCTATTGGTTTTGGTGGCGACGCAGCCGCAGCCTCTCAACGAGGTGTTTTCTCATCATTATGTGTATGTTGACTGGGGAGCTCGGTTTGCTTCTGAGCATGCACTGCGACACCCAAGTGTTCCTGCGCCTTATCTTCGCACCTCAACCGCTCGGATTGCGTTAGATTTTATCTTGGAAAAGTCGGGGGCTGCGTATTTACCCGTGTCTGTTGTGGCGCCTTTTTTAGCGACAGAGCAATTGTATATTGTCGAAGGGGTCGACGATTGGTTGCGCCCAGTCTTTTTGAGTTATCGTAAAAATAGTTCATCGCTCGCCGCGATCCAACAGGTTGAGCAGTTAGTTAAAAGTATTGATCCGTTAACGGCATATAGTTTGAAAAAAGCGGGTGAATTGGAAAAAGAGAGACAAGCTTAGGCTTGTCTCAATACGTGTTGACGGGAGCTAATACATTATTTTTTTGTGGCGAGTGAGTTATCCATCGCACATTTGCCTCCGCCACTGATCAGCAGTGAAATCGATACAGCAAAAAGTGCGAGTGCGTATTCAAAGCCGCCATTTGATAAAAACAGGCCGTGCTCAATGTGCACACTAAAAATAGCGACCAGCATTGTGAATGCTGTGATAGCTGCTGCTGGACGGGTCAACAACCCGAATAGTAGTAGTAAACCACCAAAAAATTCGCCACTACCCGCAAGTGTTGCCATCAGCATACCGGGTTCCAATCCCATTGATGCCATAAATTTGCTTGTACCTTCCAGCCCGTAACCCCCGAACCAGCCAAAAAGTTTTTGACTGCCATGAGCCATAAAAATAATCCCTGCGGGGATGCGAAGTGCTAATGGTGCGAAGTTTTGATGGGAAGTAGATAGTCGTTTTATTAGGCTCATAGTGGTCATTCCATTTGTTATTAATCATACGCAAAGTGCGTGCTAGGATCCCAGTCTATGAGATTCTCTATTCATTAATAACAAGGTAATTCCGACATACTTGTTCAATTTTTTCAAACATGTTTTTTTGTGAATCACCATGTGAAATAATTCGAGTTAGACAAAAAAGAGACTTATTTATGCAAATTTACCCATTCACACGACATTTTAATGGGTTTAGTTTGATTACTGATTGCTTATAAGAATATGCTGTTTTATGTGTTCAATATATTTAAATGTTTTATAGGGGGAGGTAGGGGCTCCTTATGATTATCGTATTGGTTAAATTGGCTAGTACGACAATATCATTCACTCATTCAAAATAACGCATGATTAAGCAACACATGGCACGCGATACTGGCTAAGTAGCCAAGCAATATAACTGGAGTCCATTTTAAATGCCCTGCGAATGTATATCGCCCTTGTGACGCGCCCATCAGCGCGACACCAGCCGCCGACCCAATAGACAGTAAACTGCCGCCGACACCAGCGGTTAAGGTCACTAATAACCAATGACCCAGAGACATGGCCGGATCCATAGTAAGAACCGCATACATTACCGGAATATTGTCAATGATGGAGGATAACACCCCAACCATAATGTTCGCTGACATCGGGCTCCATTGGGAGTACATGACATTGGAGACTAACGATAAATACCCCAGTAAGCTTAACCCTCCGACACACATTACCACTCCATAAAAGAAGAGTAGGGTATCCCATTCCGCTCTGGCAATACGTTGGAAAACGTCGAATGGAATCATATCGCCCATCGATTCAAGCGTTGCGTGGTCCTTCTCTTGAAGTGCCTGATTTTTGCGTTTAGCGATGGCTTTATTGAAGGTGACGCGTAGGTAAAATCCATAAAACTGTAAATAGGCGAGCCCTAACATCATGCCGATAACGGGAGGTAATCCTAAAACGGAATGGAAGCTGACCGATGTCAGTATGGTTAACAAAAATAGGCCCACGACGGTGGTGCCTCCGCGCTTCATTTCATGGCGATGATGGGTAACCGTTGGATGTTCATTAGGGAGAAAATACGTCATGATCAATGCTGGAATAAGAAAGTTGATTAACGAAGGAATAAACAGAAGGAAGAACTGACCAAATTGAACATCGCCAGCTTGCCAGACCATCAAGGTGGTAATGTCGCCAAATGGGCTGAATGCGCCACCCGCGTTGGCGGCCACGACGATATTGATACAGGAGAGATTAACAAAGCGCTGATTATTCGCGCCTAGTTTCATGACGACCGCACACATCAGCAACGCCGTCGTTAAGTTATCGGCAACAGGCGAGATAATAAATGCGAGCCCACCAGTGACCCAAAATAATGTTCGGAAGTGAAAGTTTTTCTGTAACATCCAAGATTGTAAACTATCAAAAACGCCACGCTCCTCCATCGCATTAATGTAAGTCATCGCCACTAATAGAAAGAGCAAGAGCTCGGCATATTCCAATAAATTATGCTCAATGGCATGTTCGACCATCTCTGATTGACCATACTGTGCGTACACCCAACCGATCATTCCCCAGATTAAACCTGCCCCAAGTAAAACAGGCTTAGATTTATGTAAATGTAATTTTTCTTCACCGATGACCGCAGCATAAGCCATAACAAAAATTGCGATAGCAATGTATCCATACCAAGTATGAGTTAACGTTGGAATCGACTCCGTATTTGTTGCAAAGCAAAGCTGGGGGAACAATAGGCACAACAAGGCGAATATTTGATAAGTGGCTCGTTTCATCCATTTAACTCCAGAATTTCATCACTATGAGAAATAGTAGGAGGTCTCATTGATACGTATCCTGAACTAAATCAATTAACGGCGTGTTTGCATTGTTATTTTTCTATTCCTTGCTTGCGGCGAGGTTATTCACTCGCCATACGCTCTTATGTTAAGAGCGTGTCTTTTCTTTGTTGCATGACTTGAACGTCCTCTCCGGTAAGCGCAATATAAGATGAGTGACTACATAGTAAGCACAGTGAGCGTTGCTGTGTAGTTATCTACCCAATGACATGATAAGTGGAGAGTGATCGATGAGTAATCAAACCATTGCGTCTTTTGTGGCAGAAACACTACGCCAAGCTGGTGTGCAACGTATTTGGGGAGTCACAGGGGACTCTTTAAATGGATTAAGCGATAGTCTGCGTAAAGTCGACGAAATTGAGTGGTTAGGCACTCGCCATGAGGAGGTGGCCGCATTTGCCGCCGGTGCTGAAGCGCATATGTCTGGGACATTGTCTGTGTGTGCGGGGTCATGTGGGCCGGGTAACATGCATTTAATTAATGGGTTATATGACTGCCACCGTAATAAAGTTCCTGTTCTGGCGATTGCTGCGCATATTCCTTCTTCGGAGATTGGTTCTAATTTCTTTCAAGAGACTCATCCTCAGGAATTATTCAAAGATTGCAGTGTATTCTGTGAACTCGTGTCAAATCCAGAGCAAATGCCCTTCATGTTAGAAACGGCAATGCGTCAAGCCATCTTGCATAATGATGTTGCGGTATTGGTGCTGCCCGGTGATGTCGCATTACAACCAATGCCAGATGTCACTGAACCTAAATGGACAGTACCTAAGCCAGCCCAGTTGTTGCCGCAACAAGATGACGTCCAACAATTGGCAGAAATGTTAAATGCGGGGAAAAAAATCACATTACTCTGCGGGGCTGGCGTGAAAGGTGCTCACCAAGATGTGGTTGAATTGGCACGCGTATTACAGGCGCCGATCGTTCATGCCTTACGAGGCAAAGAATATCTAGAATATGATAATCCCTACGATGTAGGAATGACCGGATTGATTGGGTTTGCCTCTGGGTATTACGCGATGGAAGAAGCGGATACTTTATTGATGATTGGAACTAGCTTTCCTTATCGAGCCTTCTATCCGAGCCATGCCAAAATTCTACAAATTGATAATAACCCCGCGTCGTTAGGACGCCACACACAAATCGACCTCGGTGTACTCGGCGACACCAAACCTACGTTAGCATCATTAATTCCTTTACTGAACTCAGAGCGTTCGGATAAGCATTTAACGCGTTGTACGCAAAACTATCAAGAAGCGCGTCAATCTCTGGATGATAAGGCATCGGGAGATTCGAAACGAGGATTGATTCATCCACAATACCTTGCACGTTTGATCAGTGAGATGGCTGATGAAGATGCGGTCTTTACCTGTGATGTTGGTACCCCCACGGTTTGGGCAGCACGTTATCTGAAAATGAACGGTCAGCGGCGCTTAATTGGTTCATTTAGTCATGGTTCTATGGCGAATGCGATGTCCCAAGCAATGGGGGCGCAATCCACTGATCGTAAGCGTCAAGTCGTTGCGATGTGTGGTGATGGTGGTTTCTCTATGCTTATGGGCGATCTGCTCTCATTGAAACAACTGAATTTACCCGTGAAGATAGTGGTTTTTAACAATCGTTCATTAGGTTTTGTGGCGATGGAAATGAAATCAGCGGGCTATTTGTCCGATGATACCGATTTAGATAATCCAAGTTTTGCTGCAATCGCGCAAGCCTGTGGCATAAAAGGCGTGCGTGTCTCTAAACCTGAAGATTTGTCCAGTGCATTGCAAGAAACGCTAAGCAGTGATGAAGCTGTTGTTCTTGAAGTGGATACCGCTAAGCAAGAGTTGGCTATGCCACCCAAAATACAATTGGATCAGGCCAAAGGCTTTAGCTTATATATGTTGAAAGCTATTATTAATGGACACGGTGATGAGATTATGGAGTTAAGCAAAACCAATTGGTTACGCTAAACTTAGCCGAGATTAACACGCTTAAATCGCGCCTCCCACTAAGGGAGGCGCTTTACGCAAAGGAAGACCCAATACCATGAATATTGTGATTTTACATGGGCTGTATATGAATGCGTCAGTTATGAAGCCTTTGAGTACACGCCTCGCTGCGATGGGCCATACAACGCATTTAATTAACTATAGTACGACTCACATTAAGCCTGAAACGCTGTTTAAAGAAATGGATGAGGCGCTAGAAGCGTCGAACAACGTATTCGTTGGCCATAGCTTAGGTGGCTTAATGATTCAACGGTACTTACGCGATCGACAACTCAGTGTTGAACAGGTTTCTCATGTGGTTACTTTGGGATCTCCGATGCAAGGAGCTCGTATTGTCAAAGGGATTGAAAAGATAGGAATGCGTAGCATCCTAGGTAACTCGGTTGATTTTGGTTTAGAGCCGAAAGAAAATGTTTGGGATTTACCACAGAGTCTTGGCTGTATTGCAGGCAAGATCCAAGTTGGATTTCTGCCTTTATTCCATGGTTTTAAAGATGCGTCTGATGGAACGGTTACTATCGATGAAACTCGTATCAAGGGCATGCAAGATCATGTGGCGACTTCGAATACGCATTTAAGCTTGTTATACAGTGACGAAGTGATTGCTCATATTGAGCATTTCATTCATCACGATCATTTTGTCAAGTCATAGAGAGGGAAAGCGTCAATAATCGGACGTGAATAACAATTAGTTCATTGATTGTTGAGTTTTTGATATCAAATAAAACCATAGTAATAATTAGTCTATAATCAATTGATAGCGGCTATCGCTTGTTGCTAACTCAGTGATTATTTAGAGAGGTTTTCTTTGGGCTATGATTCAAAAGTTAAATATAAGATAAGTGCTGTGGTTGTCTTATTGACGTTATGTGTGATCATTATAGGTGGATCGCTCATGGTTTGTCGGGCCCAATACACGTTAAATCAATACGCTATTTCTCATTCGCGTGCTATTTCCTTAGACGTTGACTTATTGTTTGAAAATATTTTAACGGACTACTACATCAAATTAGATAATCACCGCGCGACCTGCCAAGATTTCTTGCTAGAAGCGAAACAGTTTGTGTTAGCAAACCCTTACATTCGGTCTGTTTCACAAACCAATAAAACCCATATTTACTGCAGTACGATTAGCTTAGACAAAAAAATCCCTTCTACTTTAGAAGACAATGGTGAGCGTGTATCGATTAAATACATTAAATCGAGCCCGTTAGTAAAAAACTCCGATGTCTTTTTGCTGAGCCTCAAAACATGGAAAGACACGGTCAAGTTTGGGATTGATAGCCTTATCATCCAAGATCTTTTGCATACAGAAATGAACTACTACACGCCCACTTTTGTTGTGGACGGTTATCAGGTATCGCGTACTGGCGTAAAAAAAGTCAAGAGCTTGGCGCCGGATGGTCATTTTATAAAAAATAATCAGTATCTTAAGGTTTACTACACAATAGATAAAAATAGTTATATCAATTATTTTTTAATTAATTATTCTTATTACTTTGTCTTTATAATTATCTTGTCGTTTTTTATTGGCTTGTTGGCCTATCGCTACTTAATCCGTGTGGACTGGATGGTAATTTCGATTAAGCGAGGTTTGGCAAGAGATGAATTTGTGCCTTTTTTACAACCTATATTTAACGGTAAGGGAGAATTAACTGGCGCTGAGGTACTGGTGCGCTGGGAGCACCATATAAAAGGTTTGATTCCTCCGAATGAGTTTATTCTAAGTGCTGAGAAAAGTGGCCAAATCAACGGTATATTTAATCGATTAGTCATGAAATTGGTGTCGTCATTGACACAATATCAGCATCGATTACCTGAAGATTTTCATATTGCGTTTAATATTTGTGCCCCTCAATTAATTGAATCTAGTCTGATACGAGATTGCAGGGTGGTGCAAGTTCAGTTGAAACATTGTAGCTTGGTCGTTGAAATCACCGAACGAGTTGAAGTTCCAGATGATCAACGCTTCTTCGATGCTATTCATGTCCTTAAAGCCGAGGGGATTAAAATCTCTTTGGATGACTTTGGTATTGGGCATTCTTCCCTTACGTACTTGAAAAATATTCAATTTGATCTGTTAAAAATCGACAAAAGCTTCATTGATATGATTGATGAAAACAAAGCTAATGATCACATTGTGGCGAACGTTCTAGATCTTGCTGAGCGTCTCAGGGTGCCAACGGTGGCGGAAGGCATAGAGACTGAGTTTCAAGCTCAGTATTTGAAAGATCGCAATGTGGATTACTTCCAAGGGTATTATTTAGCAAGGCCGATGCCTATTGAGCAGTTCATCTCTCAGTATTGCTGTTAGTTATCTTGAGATAGTCAGATCTAACTCCTTACAAAAGGTATGGAATTGTGATTTTGCTCACATGTATTTACTTAGCATGCTAAGTAATTTATACTCTGCCTTCGCTAAGATAGTAGGGCACAACAATGATCCACGATTCTGATGTTTTTCTTCAATTATCTCTTGCCGAACAGTTACTCAAAGTTTCCCGTATATGGAAAATGGCCGCAGACAAAGAGTTAGCCCCACTGGGATTAACACATCCACGTTGGACAGCATTGTGGAAACTGCGTCGGTTAGGTGACAACGTTGGACAAAAACAGTTGGCATCGGCATTGGAAATCGAATTGCCTTCTTTAATGAGAACACTCAGTCAACTCGAACAGCAAGCATTGGTCGTTCGTTATCCATGTGAACATGATAAGCGCAGTCGCTTAGTGTGTTTAACGGAAGAAGGAAAACAGCTTCTCACCCAAATGGAAGCACGTATCGTGCAAGTCCGTAGTGATATTTTGTCTGGAATTTCTTCTAAAGAAGCTGAAAAACTTTCCCTCTTATTAAATACCATGACTGGTAACGCCCTAGAAATGCTTAGCGAATAAAGTCAATTTTATAAAAAGAGGCGTTTATGACCCCTGATCAAAAGTTTGCGCGTTGGATTAAAATATCTAGCGCGTTATTTCTTGTTATATTTGCATACTTCTTAATTGCGGATTTTGTGATGCCTTTGACTCCTCAGTCTATGGTAACGCGTGTCGTGACGAAGGTGTCTACCCGTGTCAACGGTCAAATTATCGCTATCGATGTGAAGAATAACCAAGTCGTGCGTAAAGGTGATGTGTTATTTGAAGTGGATCCTAAGCCTTATCAATTGGCGGTAGAAAAAGCCAAAATCAATTTAGACTTGGTAAAACAGAAAAATGCGCAACTTGACTCGTCGATTATGGCATCGAAAGCAACGGTTCAGGCGCAACGTATTGTCATGGAGCAAAAGCAGCGCGAAGCTCACCGTTTGAGTCGCCTTTTTAAACGCAGTGGTACTTCCCGTCAGCAGTTTGATGATGCCAACAGTATCGCTGTTGCTGCTCAAGCTAATCTGCAAGCCGCTCAGGCCAAATTGAAGGAGCTGCAAGTGTCACGTGGCGCCTTAGACGATGATAATAATGTAAGTATTCGTGCGGCCCGCAATCAACTGGATCAAGCGCAGTTAAATTTAAAATACACTGAAATCGTGGCCGATCATGATGGCGTAGTGACTAACTTGCAGTTGGAACCTGGAACGTATGCAACCGCAGGCACGCCACTGATCGCGTTGGTTGCGGATAACATGGATATTATCGCCGATTTTCGCGAAAAGAGTTTACGTCATTATACCGTAGGTGATAAAGCCGAAGTATCGTTTGACAGTAAACCAGGACAGATTTTCGATGCTCGAATTGTGTCGATTGATGCTGGTGTAAGTGCGGGTCAATTTGATGCGAACGGTCGCTTAGCAACGCCAAGCTCTTCCAATCGTTGGGTGCGAGATGCTCAGCGAATGCGCGTGCATTTAGCATTGGTGAACCCTCACGATATGCATTTTAATACCGGAGCGAAAGCAACGGTTCAATTGATTCCTGATAATGGTTTGGTTGCTATGTTTGCTCGCTTGCAAATTCGCTTTATCAGTACGCTTCACTATATCTATTAATAGGGTGATATGATGAAGTTATGGGATCACTCCATGTCTGAAAATGATTTCAGACAGTGCTTACGAATCGCCACTGGTGCCAGTATCGGTTTTACTTTTTGTAAAGTCTTTGGGTGGAGTAATGGTGTCTTTTTTACGGTGACTCCCGTTTTGTTGCTGGGCATGCTACCTACGATGACAATGCATGCCGCACGACAGATGTTAGCATCCGCCGTAGTGTGTAGCCTAGAAGTGGGTTTAATTGCTGGCTTCTTTGGTGGGCACCCAGGGATCATGACCTTATTTGCTTTTTTGATGTTCTTATCAAAATTTGCCTGCATGTCGCGTGGTAAGTGCTTTCTGTTTGGGGCTAATAGCGTATTGAGTTTGAGTGTGATGTTGCACTTCGCTAGTTTTCAGTCGACTGACGTCAATGCCTTTATCGTGAGTTTGGTGGTCGCCAATATTACCTCGATTATCATTGCCTTTTTTATGATGTGGCTCATCCCCGACGTGGAGGTAAGAACCCCACCGCCGCCGCCGGGAGAAGTAAAAAAAGCGCATCGCTTGCGTCACGAGCCACCATTGCGACATTGTCATTTTTAGTGTTTCAAACGATGGATTTGAAAGACTCTATGTCCGCGCAAGCTACAACGATTCTCTTGATGTTCCCTATGCATTGGAATGGTGCGATGGGATATGCGCGTAAGCGAGCAATGGGAACCATCATGGGAGTGACATTTGGCATTCTGGTACAGGTCATTCTTTATGATTGGTCTGATATGCTGATCTTTGTGGTTCCTCTGCTGTGGATTGGTTCTATGTTATTTGGTTTTATGCATGTTAAAGAATCAAGCGGATCAGGGGCTGGATTTGGTGGCTTGACAACGTTAGGTATTTTATTTGGACAATACTTGATGCCGGGTGGTGATTTGATTTTTAGTGCTCTTTATCGTGTGAGTAGTATTTTGGTTGCGATTGTGGTTACTTTATTATTTACTTATATTGTACATACCATTTTAAATCGTTTCGAAGCGACCCGCTTTACCAATGAATAGTGTTAATTTCATTTTAAGGCCTTCAATTGAAGGCCTTTTTTATTGCCTAAATCTCACTATCTTGAGCTTAGCTCGATATATGATAACGTAGTCGCTTGACTCAATAAGTGCTTTGCTAAGGAAATGCTGAATCAATGAATACTAACAGCTTTGTAAATGATGGAATTCGCTATACAGGTCACTATTTTACTCTCCCATTAGATTATCAAGAGCCGACGGCTGAAAGTGTGCAAGTTTTCGCACGCGTGGTTGAATACGCCAACGAAACAGAGACTAACAAGCCGTGGCTGGTTTATTTTCAAGGTGGACCTGGTTTTGCTTCTCCTAGAGCGGATGCGAACCACGGTTGGATGAAGCGCGCATTGCAGCAGTTTCGTATTCTGCTTCTTGATCCGCGAGGTACAGGTTTAAGTACGCCGATGACGCATGAAACTCTGGCATCACTAACCAGTGAACAGCAAGCGACCTACTTGAGTTATTTTCGCGCGGATAATATTGTCAGAGATGCTGAGTCGATTCGCGAGCAATGGGGAGTTAAGCAGTGGGCGATTTTGGGGCAAAGTTTTGGTGGTTTTTGCTCGTTGACTTACCTCTCCTTGTTTCCGAGCTCTTTATTACGTAGTTATATTACCGGTGGAGTACCGTCGATATCACGCCATGCCGATGACGTATATCGAGCCACATATAAACAAACTCAGCTAAAGAATCAGGCGTTTTTTCAGCGGTTTCCGCAGGCGCAAAAGTGGTGCCAAAATATTGCCGATTATTTGTTAGCCCATGAGGTGTATCTGCCCAATGGGCAACGTTTTACGGTGGAGCAATTTCAACAAATAGGGATTCGTTTTGGTGTGAGTGACAGTTTTTTACCTACCTACTATTCTCTCGAGAATGCTTTTGTGACTGTTAATGGTGAGCCTGTTCTGAGTTACGCATTTCTCAGTGATATGCTTATGGCTCAAACCTATCAAACCAATCCCATCTATGCGATTTTGCATGAGTCTATTTATTGCCAAAATACAGCGTCACATTGGTCTGCTCACCGTATGCGCGATGAATACTCACAATTCCATTATCAGCCTGGGCAACCATTTTTATTTACCGGTGAAATGGTGTATCCGTGGATGTTTGAGCAGTATCAGTGTTTACAACCGTTAAAAACCGCAGCGATGCGGCTTGCGGAAAAGTCTGATTGGTCGATGTTATATTCGTTAGAGACTTTGAATAATAATCGCGTACCAATAAGTTGTGCGGTTTACGCTGATGATATGTTTGTCGATATGGGTTTAACGAAAGAAACACTCAATGTTATTCCATACAGTAGGGCATGGGTAACGAATGAATATGAACACAATGGACTGCGAGCTGATGGTAAGCGAGTCATTGATTATTTAATTCAGATGGGAGAACAAACTGCTGCTGAATTAGGACACAAATTATTGAAATAGTGATAGTTACCTAACTAATACGGCTTAACCTGTGGTTAAGCCGTATTATTATAATATGAGTAATAATGGATATGATTTTTTAATTGGATTCATAAATACATCATACCTTTACTCATTACTATTAGCTTTTGCTGCCTAAAAATATTTCTTTGGTTGTTTTTTCGCCATTTTCATCTTTTACGATTAACTTCACCGTTTTAGAGTGAGTGCTGCGATTATAAATAATAAGAGAACCATCGTCTTCTGTTTTCATATCAGACATTGTTAGACCTTCTACAGTTACCGGATAGTCTGCTAATGGCTGCCCTGACTCTTTGACCTCGATGCTAGCTTGGTTTGCTCTTGCTGTCACTTCAATGGAGATATCTGATGCTTTGGCTGCTGATGCTGTGAAACTCATCATAAGTGCGGCGGCAGTTAAAGCAGGAAGAATATACTTCATATGTTTACTCCTAAAGTTAGGGATAAGAATCATTAACGTGGGAATTATTGTATTAGTTGGCTTCTTAATTTTCGATATAATTATTGAAATATGATGGTCAAAATATTGGAATAAGATGTATAAATTAAACTGATTAAATTGGCGATCTTTAATTATTGTTATATCAAAGAATTTATCATTGTTATATATTATAAATCTTAAATACTAATGAGATGGGGGGCGAAGGAAGGGGATATTTATCTTACTGTACATAGAAAATTAATATAATATGAAAGTCCATTTTCATATATATTTTCTGATAATTAATATTTTACTAACTATCACGTGAGATCAAACTTTTTTTAGTAATCGTATTACCTTGGCGATCGCCGACTATAAATGTCACAGTTTTTAATCGATGACTACGATTAATAACACTTACGGAACCATTTTCTGATGTGACTTCGTTCATAGTATTATTGATCCCTAATATTTTCACGGGATAATTTTGAGCTGGCTTACCATTTTGAGTGACACTAGCAGTGGCTTGATTAGCGTGATTAAATACCTTGACCTCAAGGTTGTTTGCCGCTGAGACTGCAAATGATGCGGTTAACATAGTGGCTGCGAGTGCTGCGATAAGTGTTTTCATGTTTCCTCCAGATACATTAATTAATTGTGGTTTATAGTTTAAGAATCTTAGCTCTGACGACCGATAAAATGTTGTGTCGTCACTTTTTTACCGTCTTGCCCTTCAACTTCAATCGTCATTGTTTGATAGTGACTACTACGGTTGTAGAACGTTAGCGAGCCATCACTTGCTGTTTGCAGGTGGTTGGTGTGCAAACTCTTCACTGTTACTGGGTAGTTTTTTAACGGTTGACCTGATTCGGTTAACTGTATTGTTGCTTGGTTAGCATGAGACGAAACTTGAATGGCAATATCTGATGCATTGACTTCCGGTGTATTAGCGGCTGATGCGTTAAAGCTGAATGAAAGTGCGGCTGCTGTCATCGCGGTAGCAATGTATTTCATGTGTTACTCCTAACTAAATATGTATATCTCGTTAACTTGGCGACTATAATAGACCCAATTTTTTGTGATATCGATCATGTTTTTTCAATCATAATAATCAAAAAAGTTGAATGATAAAGCGTACTAGTTTTCTAGTTGTTCACACAAAGGACCTTCCTTCCTTCCT
>JBQGON010000020.1:0-21187 GCA_052087065.1 Vibrio sp.
GAAATATCATGGCGATAACGGGTCGTCGAGCCATCGGGTAACGTTTCGCCAATCAGCATCCCTAAGCGGTTCCACGACAGCGTATGCTCACTGCCGTCTGGGTACGTAATTTTTGAAAGGTTACCTTGCTCGTTATAGGTATACAGCGTGGTGTAACCGGCTGGGTCTTTCTTCTCGGTTAAATCGCCTTCGTAGTTATGGAAAAAGCGCCACTTTGCTTTGCCCTTAGTGACTTTAAAAATCTTGCCTTGTAAATAACTAAACTGGGTAACGTTGCCTTCGGGATCGGTGGTTGAGGCTCTAAATCCGGCATCATCATAGGTATGCAGGGTTTCATTACCTAACGGATCCACTTCTCTAACAAGGTGACCGGACTCGTCATACTCTTGTGCACTTTGCGCGCCATCCGGATCAGTCGAGCTAAGTAGCTTGGCATTATCATCGTGTTGATAGGCGGCACTGCTGCCATCCGGGTAGACAACCTCGACACTGTGTTCGTCATCGTTCCAATTGTACTGAGCATCATACCCTGTATTACTCCAGTGCCGAACACAGCGTACATCTTTGCCTTCGTTTTCCCACTGCCAATAAAACTCGATACCACCGGCCATACGACGCAATGTGATCACATGCTCGCTATCGTAGGTGTAATCTTCCCCTTCATTCGCTTCATTGCGCTCAGCGATCAAATGGCCCGCTTGATCATAATGATAACGACGCAGCACACGCTCAGTATGCCATTGGCGTTGGCCAGAATCGTCATCTGAAAAGGTGCGCAGTTCGATGCGGCTAATACAATCGTGCTGATAATCTAACCACAAAGCGATCCCTGTAGGATTGATCACAGCTTGCGGACGCTTCAAACGATCACGTGTAATCAGTAACGTATTGCCATAATTATCTGAGATTTTACTAAGGTACCCCGTATCACTCTCACGCTCAAAATGCAGAAAGTTGCTATCGGGCGCGGCTACAATATATTCATTAGGCTTATCACCTAAGAATACGGCGGCTCCCCCCATCAAGTTATAAATCGCTGGGCGCGTGGTACTTGGCTCAGGCAAGACGACCGTCGCGTTCTCATCGTTTCGCCAGTGAACCTTCCCGTCAGCAAAGGTTAATTGATGCGATAAGCTGTGACTCCAGCCAAATCCTAATCCATCATTCAACTCCACAGCGGACGTGCGATAAGTACGCTTGAAGGTAAAATTAATTACGCTAGGTAACGAAACATCGTCGAGAGCCAGTAACTCTTCACCGGTAACCATCGATACCGGACAACCATTAGTACACGTATTTTTCTCAGCCTGAGTCGAGTCGCCATTCTGATTGGTCGCTGGCGAGTTTTCTTGATCGCGCGATTGCTTCTCAGTGATTTCTGAGTGCGACTGACCCTTGCGCTTTTGCGCGCTTGCGCCTTCTTGCGTCACATCATTCACACGCTGAGATTTCTTTTGACTCCTGTTAAAATCGCCCTTCCCGGATGTCGATAATTTTTTTATTAAAGCAATATTGTCTTCCGCATCTTTTTGGACAATTTTAACGATTTTCTCTATTTTTCCCAATACAGCGACTGCTCTTGCGTGCTTAGCCATTTGTACTACCCTCAATCTGTCCCGCAACCGACGCTGTATCTCTTAATCGATTAATATTTTTCAAAACAGCTCCACCCGGTATCACAACCATCAAAATCACTTCAACGAGAATGGACGCTAAGCTGGTTGAAAGAAAGTTCAGTATTTGTAAAGGACTCAACAGTTTTATCCAACAATACACGGCTTTGACACACAAAAAACAACGTGCTTCATCTTGCAGTAACATCAGCATTTTCGCGGCTTCTTCTTTCGAATCTTGTAGCTTTTGTGCGATAAGCTCTGGGTTATCCATGTATTTACCCAGCAAATCGGCCAGTTTAGATGGATGCGATAACAAATCGAACAAGTCCGAAATATCGTCCCAAGCGCGAAGTAATTCTTGCACCATATTATGTAAGAACCGCTCAACTTGTTCACTTACATCAACATCGCCGGTTAAATACTCTTTCCATTCGGCGCGTTGTGTCGCCTTCCATTCTTGCTCTAACCAAGCCATTAGGTTATCTAAAGTCGAATCATAGGAATTCATCAATGCTTTAACATCATCTTCGCTCACATCCGGATGAAACGTAATATTGAGCTTTTTGCCGCCGTAAGTTGCGGGGTCTAATTGCAATTGAGCACAACCACTATCATCAATCGTCCCGTTCATCTCAGTTCCAGGGATGTCGTTATAGCCGTAGTGAGCACCTTTTTCAACCGCCACGATCGTAAAATCGGTATTGCCAATAGGCACAAAGGTTTCCGCTTCAAAGCAGTGTACTAAGGTTAATTTTCCATCGAGAGGACAAGACACCATATTGGCTTCAATTTCTTTATCATCAATATCCGCAGACTCTTCCTGACCATTCACAATGACTTTTTGGTCCATTTCTAACGCCCAGCCATAGAGCCAACTAGACGCTTCTTCTTGATACTGCTTAATCGACCCCGAAAAGTCTTCTTTAATATTGGCAAATTTTTCATCGAGCCAATGTTCTACTTGCTGATCTTGATTCATAGCATCGCTCATCGGTAAACCTCTTGGTGAAACGCTTGATATAGGTATCGATTAAGGGATATATCAGGGTTTGTTTTTTTATAACGTTGGACTAAATGCGTGGTTTTCGCTTTGACGATCGGCTCAGGGTACGCGAAGTACAAGTCAGCACATTCTTCTTTTAGCCATTGTAAACTGTTCATAATCAGCATGGATAAATCGTCTTCCGTTAACGTTTTTATCACCTCTTGCGGCACGCTCCACCACGGGAAATCTTTTTTACTGGTGTCTTTCACGTCGGTGTTATGAACCGCGTCGCTAGCAGAGGCCCATACCGTCATCGGGCCCATCAGTTTGCTGCGCTCCGCGTCGTCACATAACGTCGCCACTTGGATACCAAAGCGGGGGTCAAAAAAGCGGAAAAACACATAATCACCGTTGGGCATCCACACTTGGGTTAGGCCTTGTAAATGCTCTCGAACTAGCGCGTAAGGCTGCTGTGAGCCCACCAGCATGCCCCAATCATTAGGCGCGTCATCACTTTGCACCCACTCCAAAAACGGGTGCTTGGCATCTACCGCAGCAATGCGTGGCATGACTTCTTTCCAATCTTCATATTGCGTGCCGAGCCATAGGCCCAATACATCCTGCCCACCGTGCTCGTGAAACGCTTGCAGTACAGGCGTGTCACTGGTGGTGTTGAGCACCACATACCACTGCAAGTTGGAGTTTTCTTCAATTATGCTGAGCATGCGCCTTCCTTACATTTTTCACATTCTTCACAGAATGGCGCGGACGATTTCATGGTCGCGACTTGTGCAGGAGTGAGGATCGGTTTCGGATCGGCAGGCGGCGCGTCCACTTTACCGGGCTGAATCGCACGTTTACCGGTATACGCCGAACCGGAGCTGGCACTGCCCCCCGCATTTAATGTCACTGCAGGGCCGGATAAAGCCACCCCTGCACTATCAATCTTGACGAAACTCCCCCCCGTCGTGAGGGTGATTTCCGCGCCGGCTTCAACAACTAATTTAGCGCCCGCTTTCAGCGAAATTTCTTGGCCAGCATCGACTGCCAATAAGTTGCCGACTTTATATTGGTTCTGCGCGTCGGCTCCCGTGATGGTGCCCACTTCTTCAAAGCAATCTTTTGTAACCGAGCTGCGGTTTTCACCCATGATGGTGGTGTGCTGATTTTTACCAATCTTGGTAAAACTGTCATGGTCTACAGTGTTATGTTTATCGTGGTGGATCATTTCAGTGTGATCGTTATTCACAATCGCTTCGTAATCTTTTTGCGCGTGTAAATAAATTTTTTCACTGTCCGCCTGATCTTCAAAGCTTAACTCGTTATACCCTTCCCCTTGATGGGTTTCTGTGCGCATCACGGTTTTGGTTTTATGATCCGGCAGCGGGTATGGTGTGGTATTGGTTTCATGATAGGTGCGCCCCGTAATGATCGGCTGATCCGGGTCGCCGTTTAAAAACGTCACAATCACTTCATGACCGATACGTGGTAGTGCCATCATGCCGTACTGGCTGCCAGCCCAACCTTGCGATACGCGAACCCAGCAAGAGCTTTGTTCATCACTGTTGGAGTAGCGATCCCAAGGGAAATGCACTTTCACACGGCCATATTTGTCACAGAAAATCTCTTCGCCGTCAGGGCCAACCACTACGCCAATCATTGGGCCATCCACTTGTGGCTTTGGCTGAGGCTTCGCTTGCCAAGTCACCGCTGCCGGAACCAACGTAAATTGGTTCGCGTATAAGGTTGCACCGCCGCCTGCATCTTCTTCCAGCGCTTGTGGTTGTTTGCCTTGATGGCGAATCGCCACCACTAAGTAGTCACCGTTAACATCATCATTAAGGTGCTCACTTAAGGTAAATTGATAGCCAGCGCGCAGTTTCGGTTGGTTACTTTTCCCTTGTGCGGTGCGCGCATTACGGCGCAGATACTCGGTGCGAATTTTAGTAAACGCTTCGCCTGTGGCATCATCTTTAAAGCGGCCAGGAAAATCAAAATGCTCATATTGAGCCTGCTGATAGTCCATATTCACGCCATCAGCGTGTTGAGGGAAGGTATAGGTCGGTTTTTTGAAGCTGTAGTCTTCCAGCGTGGTGGTACTGACGCCCATTTGGGTATTGACCGTCAGGTGCGATACATACGGTACATCAACTGCGCCGCCCGACAGTGAGTTGTAGGCGATTTCACCATTGATCTTGGGTAAACTTTCCGTGCTGTCGGTAAAGAGAACGGTATGTTTGCCTTCTTCATGAATAAAGCTGTAGATCAACCCTTCTTCTGCGGCGAGGCGATGCAAAAACTCAAGATCGGTTTCGCGGTATTGCACGCAAAATTCACGTTGCGCGCACGTCCGTTTGACTGAGAACGCATAATCATTAATGCCCATTTCTTGCATGATGATCGAGAGGATTTCAGGCACCGTTTTTAGTTGAAAAATACGGCTATTTTGGCGCAGCGATAAGCGCTCTAGAGCAGGTACAAGCGTCAGTGAGTAATAAGTAAAATGATGGCCAATGTCTTTTTGACCAAAATGACGAACGATACCATGCACACGCTGCACTAATTCATTATTTCGATAAAAGGTTAATTCTGCCGTTTTATCAATCAGTTGTTCGGGTGTAAAGGTGGATTGGCGGCTTGCCAACTCCAAAGCATAACGAAACCCGATACACGCGTCGCCTTGCACGCCATCGTCAGAGAGTGACTCGAGTCCTTCAAAACTGTGTACAAGAAGCGCGTCATCTTCCAGCCCTTCGACTTGTAATTTAAAGCCTAACGTTGCCATTCTGCCAATTCCTTCTACCCATCATGGTGGGGGTTTACCCTGCTGTGAATGTGCAGTGGTGATAATGTGTTGAATGTATCGTTCTATGCGTTAAACCTTGCTGACAAGGCTTAGTGAATAAAACGCTACTGACGTATTTTTTGCCACGAACCTCAACAACGAGCAAGGTCAATGCCAACTAAATTGCACTAATAATCAATAAGCTAAATTCATATAAAACATATTAAGGCAAGAAGTTGCTCAAAATGAGCAACTTCTTGCTTCAAGCCACAATTTATTGCCCAATTCGAGCCGTGGTTTGTGCTTTAGGTTTAAGCTTCTGGCGCAGTTGGATCATTTGCCAAGATAGGCTATTGAGTCGTTGTTTTAACACAAGAAACTCTTTATTCGCTTTATCCATTTCGCCTTGCTTAATTAAGGTTTGTACATAATCTACACGGCCATAAATCGGAGACAAGCTGACGGCAAAATCTTCGAGATCTTGCGTATGCTGTTGTAATGCCCGCACTCGCCCTTTTTTCGCCATCAGTGAAACATTGGCCATCAAGGTACGTATCTCACGAAAGCGTTCAACAAAGTGTTGAGTTTGAGCTAATGCATCGTGCTGATTTTTTTTCAGCTTATCTTCTAATTTCACCACAAGCGGAGACTGCGGATACAAGGTGTTTAATACCGACATTTGCTGCTGTGCTTGCCACACATGACTGAAGACAGACGTGTGCATGTGACGCTCAATTGACGATGTATACAAAGGTACAAACTCGTCTTCCCAGCGCGCAAGTTGCGATTCTGACACTCTTGCTTGATAGCGCTGTGCCTGCTCCAAAGACGTCAACAGAGGGACTGGCTGGGCGATGGCATAATCATCTTGATGAAACCATGAGATACGTTGATACCCAAACCATGCAGCGACGATCACGACCATTCCACACAGGAAAGCGGCGGCTAACCGCCAATAATGACGAGGACGAGGCACCCAATCATGCAACGACTGCGTCTCTTTCTCTTGGCGTTTGAGTAAGGTGTGATACCGTGCTTCAATACGGTCAATATGTTCAAAAAGCGCATAACCTAAGCTTTCAAAATCAATAAGTTGCTGTGGTTGTTGCTGTTCTAATAATTGATGTAGTCGCTCACAATACCGCTCAGCACGGTATAAATCGCGTAACTCTTCATAACTGGGTTTAAGATCTTTAAGCTCTCTAGCCACTCGGCTATTGACCCAGTCAAAAATATCTTTGCGGGCGTTACATTGTTTGGCACTTGGGGTCGGCTGCATACTTAAATAGGCGGCTAACATTTCTAGCCCATTCGCGAGCCCCGTTAAACCAGTGACTTTTAAACTAGCCACCGTGAAATAACCGGTCATGAGTAAATCAAGGCCTGGCCCCTGTGCCAAACGCTGGCAACAGGCATAAATTTCATCCCAGTTAGGACCGCCAGCTAATGGGTTAAAGCGGCGATTAAGTTGTTCCCGCACTGTTTCGTAATCAGCGAGATCACGAATCTCGTGGGAATCATCGGTAAGATAGTAATAGCTGTTGTCCAGAAAAATCGTATTCTGCATGTGGTGATCGCTCTGAAAAAAGGAGCGAGTTTCCTCGCTCCTTGTTCGGGTTAGTACAAAGATTTCGACAATCTGAAGGACTTAAAGACGCGTTCGGTAAATGGATTTACATTACCTTCGGCATTAATGCGGTAAATCATTTCACCACCATCGACATCAAATTTGTAATCCACTGATGTGGCGCTAGCGGAGACGACGTCACCGTGATCCAACAAGCGGAAGAATGCCCAAGGCCCTTGAATACTCAAGCTACGTGGTGACACATTGCGTTTTGTTGGTACTAACGTCACTTTAGATACCGCTGAGTCACGTAATGTGTTTGGCCAAATAAACTCAACGTTTTCACGTGGGCCATGACTGTATGTGAGGTATTGACCATCGACATTCATGATACTACGACGTTTGTTACCTGTTAGGCGTAATGGCTCAACCGAGAAGCTCACGTCCAATACCCCTTTACGGTTAAAGAAGGCATCACGAATAGTCTGAGCTTGTTTAATCTCATCCAAGACTTGTTGACGAACAATACTCTTATCGCTTTGGGTATCACCTAAATTGAACTTCTCATCAATGAACATTTTCAATTGATTGTTATAAAAGCTATCTAATGTACCGCCTGGCGCGAAGAAAGACTCAAAGTCTTCCAGTGACACATCTTTACTAGAAGCTGGATTAAATGGATAACGGTTCGCCAGTTTCTCTACATACACACGATAAACATCGTCGTGCCAGCGTGTTTCGAGGTGTTTGATGGCCGATTGCTTAACCACATACCAGCTTTCATCTGCCAATTTCGCCATCATGTCACTCAATGGTTTAGGTAAACCTGACGCGATGCGCTTAAGCGTATAAATTGGATCAGAATTGACCAGCTTCAAGCGAGACTTGGTTGCATCCAGCGCTGCAGCCCCTTCATCAGGCGCATCTTGAATACCTTTTAGGTAATTTTTCAGTTCGCCTATCGATGCCAATACTTCTTGGAAGTACGCAGGTTTATCCCCGACTGGTTTCAACATATTGTTGAGTTCAGAGAATGGTGCAGCAATCATTGATCCAACTTTATACTTCGAGGTCTTCACTAATGCATCGTTCGCATCATCATCGTCTAATGATGGGTAGATCTCTGTATTGTTATCTAACGTGCGCAGCATACGCTGAAGCGGTTCAACATTGCTGGTGATCTTATCAAGTACGGTCACTGCATCGTTAATGTCACTGAAATATTTCATATCAATTTCATTAAGCGCAGAGCGCCAAGTGCTGGTGTAATCGGCGACGTACAATTGACGAATACGATCACGCAACGCTTTCTTATCTGCTTCGCTAAAGTTTGCCGACTTAGTTTGGCCAAGTACCCAACTGTCTATCAGTGCTAATTGGGACACTGATTCAGACTTCGGCATAAAGTAATCTTCAAACCCGTGTTTAGTCAGCATCTGTGGAATGTACAGTTTACTGCTGTTGACAGCACGTTCTTCAAATACTTCATCAAACACAGGGCCAATCAGAGTGCGTAGGTTGATCGCAGGACCAAGTACCGTTTGTGCATTAAGCTTCAAGTTACGATACACACGTTGTTCATTCGGCATTGAACCAAGCTGCTGTTGGACGCGAGCAATGGTTTTATCATAAGGACGCATGATTTTATCGGCCGCTTTATCACCATGTTTACGATCAGCGGTTAAATCCGTATGACGCATTGCATAGTCTAAGTGCTCAATCAACTCATTTTGGGTTTCACGTTGACCAGAAAATTGTTTCTGCCAATGTTTAGAAAAGTAGTCCATGACATAATCGTTATAACGACCGCTCTTATCAGTCATCATACGATAAACACGCAACATCGCTAACTTATCTTCATCGGTTTTAGCGTCCTTCAAATCTACCATCACATCTGACATCAGCAGAGGTAAGAAGCGCGTTTCCAGTAAGTTCAGGTAGGTTGCTTCCACTCGCGGACCGATCGTATGGCCTTGATACAAACCAAAATCAGAAACGTATTTGGCTTTATCTCGGAAGAAACCAAACTCTAATGTGGCTTGTCGAATTTTATTGAGCGGCTCTAGCACTTCACGCTGTGATGCCATACTCGCATTTGAAGGAAACTCATGCTTGTACTGGTTCACCTTCGTTAATACCGCATCAGCATGATTGATGTTAGCACGATAATATTGCTGCCAAGTCCCGATCAATAATACCGAGGCAATACTGCATGCCAAGACAGATAGCCCGATTAAACGACGTTTTTGACGTGTTACCCGAAAGTTATCGGAAGCCAGTCCTGCTTCAGGGTAAATAATGTTAGTAAATAGTTTTTGTGTGAAATAGACCGTCGAGTTTTTCGCATGTTGCGCACGGTTGATCGCATGGGATAAACCATAACGACGTGACGCGGCATCATCAAACGCATTGGTTGGCACACCTTGTTGATATACCGACGTAAAATAAGCACCACGAACCAACGCAGAGGTCGAAAACTGATCGCTCGCCAGCGCTTCTTCAAAAAACTGAGTCAAAATATCTTTTAAGCCAGCCATCTGGCGCGTAAAGCTATAAATCGCATTACGCTCTTCTAGTGGCATAGTTTCCGATACTGCACTCGGTAAGAGATCATGAATACGCTCAATAAACTGCGCATAATCAGTTGAGAACTCTTTCAACCAATGGTCTAAATCTTCAATTGAATCTAATGAGAAAGTAAAGCCCAACACTTCTTCACGTTCTAACTTAGAGTAATGTTTGAAGAAGGGTTCGAAACCGTACAACAGATCCAGTTTAGTAAGGGTGATATAAACCGGTAAACGTGTCGATAAGGTTTCCATCAGCTCGCGTAAGCGAGCGCGCAATAAGTTGGCATAAGCTTTACGTTCACTGGCGGTGGCTGTGGTTAACTGAGATACATCCAGCGCTAATACAATCCCGTTCAACGGACGACGGCTACGGGTATCATCGATCCATTTAACAAAGTGTTGCCACAAACGACGCTCTAAGTCACCGTCATTATCGCTATCATGATGGCCTTGAGTCAGTAACTCGCCATCGGGATCAATCAAAACCGATTCGTCACCAATCCACCAGTCAAACGAATAGGGATTTTCACTTTTCTTGCCAGAAGCACGACGAACTGATGAAAATAGAAAATTTTGGCCAGAGCGGTTAATTAAACTGGTTTTACCTGCATTTTCCAGGCCCATCACCAAATACCACGGCAACGCATATAAATAATTGCGCTTGTTCAGGTTCTGTTTCATATCGACCATTACTTGATCGAGTTCCACTTGCTGACGTTCTTCGTAGACTTTGATTGGGTCTTCACGCAATTGCTCATCGCGTTTTTGTTGTGCTTCAAACACTCTTAGTTTACGTGCTTGCCATAAGCCCCAAAGACCAAAACATCCTAGGGTAAACAAGCTGCTCGCAATCGCACGTTGCATAATCGATTCAAGCGGTTTAATTCCGTAAATCTCTAACCATGGTCCTGCCCACCATATCGCTACATTCAATAAAATGAAGGTAGTGAATAGCAAAATAGGAAAAGCAGAAACCATGCCTGGCTTCAGCTTTTTCGCTATCCCTAAAATATATTTCAACATGGATTACACCCTTCGTTTATTCTGACGTTGTGTTTCTTTCTAATTGTTCAATGAGTGACGGTTCCCACTGAGTAACACTCATGGTTGTCACCTGATTATGTAACGTTTGATACTGCTCTTTCGCCATGGCATCCAAGTGATGGGTCTGCATGACATCCGCAGACAATAAACGCCAATAAAACTTATCTCTTGGTTCTGTGGCATTCACCAATCCTTCGTTTAGCATATTAAGCGCGACAGCAATGCCGCCTTCTTTCGCCATCGTAAATGCTTCCGTCCGCTTCTCTTGCCAATCGCCTCCCGCACTCTGCGCGCCGCCAGCTTGACGTTGCGCAGCAAGCCAGTCCTTGACGGCTTCAGTCACAAACGGTTCACCGCCTTTAAATTTCAAATCGTATAAAGAAGGTAAACGAGAAAGAAACTGCTCTGTTTCTTCAACAATGGCTTTACACCATTCTTGTTGTCCCAATGCTGTGGCAATATTAAAACTCATCAAATGCCCTTCAAACCAGTAAGGCGCCAACGTTAAACTTTGTTCAACCTTGCGCCATAATGCTAAGTCAGGGTGACGCATTTGGTCTTGATAATCTTTAATGCGATCTTGCTGCATACCACGTAGCATGGTCTCGCCATCCGATTTATGATCCGGCAACGAATTGATGCCACCCCATACCGCATAACGACGCAGCCGAATAGACAAAGCGATACCAAAATCTTGCTCGGCTAAAAAATCGGCGACCTTTAATAAAGTCTGTTTCGCCGCTTTATCACTCGAGTTATCAATTGATAACGAACTGCTATTAGTAGTAGTCGTGGTTGTAGTACGCACTGGCTCATTGGTAGCAGGATTTTGCGCTTGCTCGTTGTCGACCGTTTGGCGCTCTTCAATACGCCGCAGCTCAGTGCGGATTTTGTTGGTCACTGACGTCACTGAATCGGAAGTTAAGCCTTTTTCCTCAATCACTTTTTCCCAAGCTTCAACACTCTCAAGCAAGGCTTCTCTCGCCGTTGAGTCGTAACGATTAAACTCCATTTTTTCCAGCAATAAAGCAAACCGTTGCACAATCTGACTGAAAAACTTGCGTCGTGGTAAATTGCCTCGCTTACCCGGCGCGGGGAAACTCTCTTCCCAATAATGACTCATAAAGTCGGTCATAACATCAAATGATGTTTTAAAGCGTGACGGACTAACATCATGATGTAAACATTGCAGAAGGTAAACCAATAGCTTGATATCTTTACTCTTTTCTTCGAGTAATTTCACCGTACTATGCTCAACTTCTTCCCACTGCACACTGCCGTGCGACAGGGAACCGACCTTCATCATTTGATCTTCAACAAAATCAAATAATGGCTCATCAAACAAACGCTCGCCGACCGGTGATTCACCGGGAATCGGTTGGGTAACACAACGGCGGTATTCTGATAATTCCATGAACCCTCCTACCAGCCGCAACGATCGCGTAAAGCAGATAGCTGTGTTGCAATATCACGCGTGTTAAAGTGCAAACCATCCGCAAAGCGAGCATTCGAGCGTAATGTCAAACTTGGTCCTTGCGTCATTGCTTTCATCATTCGTATCGCCGGTAAGCCACGTGCCGACGACATCAGTACGCCCACATCGTCACTGCGCCAGTATTGCTCTTGTCCACCAGCCACCGCAATACGGATACGTCCGTCTTTAACGGGTTTCGGTAGCGCAATTTCAACACGGCTAAGATTATGCATACAGCTCATCAATAATACTGGTTTGGCGTTGCCTGCAAACTGCGTAGCTGCATTGGTTGCCGTTAATGCAATCCACGCGCTACTGCCGCGACCTTCTCCTTCGGTAACCAGAGAGCGATGCTCATCGCCTGCATTGTGAGCCGCTTGCATAGCACGTTGCCATGCGGTTGGGTACGCCTGACCTTGACTCTGTTCTATATTAATTGGGGTTTTAAATACCTTATCAAAGCAGTCCAACCGTTCGAGACGGCCAGTAATTTTACTGCATTGCTGCGCCTGTTGTAGCGGTTGGTCTTGTGATGCTGCCGAAACGGTAAAGGCACCAAACACACCAGTGCTTAAAAAAATAGGGCAGAGAGCCACACTCAACTTATTCATTAGGATTTGATCTCCAATTTTTGGCATTTGTAAGCAAGTGTACGCTTTGGGATCCCCAAACTTTCTGCCGCTTTGGCGCGATCCCCTTCAAAAAGAGATAAACGTTCACGAATAATCCTTGCTTCAAATTCATTTAATGCCTGCTTAAGATCGTTCACGACAGCAAAATCTCGCCCTCCTTGCGAAGGTGCCGCAGATAAAGAGGCATGGGCGACAGTCGCGACTGGTTCATGTGACGTTTTTGGCTCAGCCAACTGTGATAGCGATTGGATACGATGCGCAAAACACTCTTCTTTGACTTGCGTACCATCCGCCGTTTGTGCACAACCAAACTCAATCAAATGCTTAAGTTCACGGACGTTACCGGGAAAATCGTGTTGTTTAAGACAGTCAATCGCCCGAAAATCTAATCCTCGAACGTGTTTACCTTGCTGCTGATTGTATAAATCGACGAAGTGCTGACCAAGTTGTTCAATATCTTCTAAGCGCGACGCAAGACTGGGTAGCGTAATCGGATATTGGAACAAACGGTAATACAGATCCTGACGAAACGCTTTACTGCGTACTTGTTCAATGAGATTGACGTGCGTGGCTGAAACTAAACGAAAATCAGAGGAATGCTCTTCTTTCCCACCGACCGGTCGGAAAGTGTGCGATTCCAAGACACGTAACAGCTTAGCTTGTAGCGCGAGTGGCATATCACCAATTTCATCCAGAAAGAGGGTTCCGCCGTTCGCTTGCGCAATCAAACCTTGCTTATCACTATCAGCCCCAGAAAAGGCCCCTTTCGAGTAGCCAAAGAGTTCACTCTCGAGCAAATTTTCAGGAATAGCGGCACAATTAATCGCGATAAAAGGCTGATCTTTTCGTGAAGATAAATCATGCACCGCTTGTGCGGCCAATTCTTTACCTGTCCCGGTTTCTCCCTGCACCATGACAGAAAGCTGCGACTGCGCGGCGCTAGCGATTTGATCACGCAACCGTTGCATCACCTCACTCGTACCAATGAGCTGATGTGATAACTGGTTGGAAAGCGATTGTTGAGTAGAACTGCGTCGGTAATCAGATAATGATTCAGACAATGCTTGACGATCTTTTTCTTCGCGTTCCATATCATTGAGCAATGCCCACTGATGTGAAAACACATGGGCAAAACGCATAAACGCTTCATCTTTAACAGCGCCGGTCACGACATCGCTTTTACCCACCATCACCAAGAGAGACTGAACCTGTTTTTCTCCGAGAGGTAATGGTTGGATTAAGACAGAATCAAACATACCAACGTTCGCCGTCAACTGCGCGAACGCTCGATTAGACTGCCAAAAAATCAGTTCATCCGCTCCTAGATGCATCGCATTAGAAGAATGCAACACATGAGCGAACGGATTATCAAAATCCGTCACCGCCCATGCGTAAGAGGAGTTCACATCCTGCGAGATAAGCTGGCGCCCGTCAGACGACGGCACCAGCAGCATGCAGTTTGAGAGTCCGAGTTCTTGTGACACGACATCAACAAATCGTGTCACAAGGGGTTGGGGCTTTCTCAATCCTACAAGGTCGGTCGCGAAAGCTAGCCAATTACTCATGCTTATTCAACCTCTCCGATGAACTCACCGTCAGAGGCTGATAATACAATACGAGTCACTGGTTCTTGAGCTGCCAATTTGTTGAGTAATGCCAAAGAAACTGGAGGTAGCATTTGCCCTTCGATAATGGCTTCTAACATACGTGCACCATTCTCAGCTCGCGTTGCTCGTCCGAGAATTTCTTCAATCAAGGCATCTTCAATAATAACCTCGGCGCCATAGCGCTGAGTAAATAGCGTTTCCAAACGAGACAGTTTACCTTTAACGATTTCTTTCAATACGGCACTGTCTAACGGCATATAAGGAACTACTTCCATACGAGCCAGCAGTGCTGGTTTAAAGAAAGCCGCCAATTCTGGATATAACGCGTCATCCAAGGCAGGAATATTATCCGCATGGTCAACAATGGTTTGGAAACCTAAATTCGACGTTAAGAAAAAGACCACATTTTGGCAGTCGATTTTACGACCTTCACCATCATTGAGTTCACCTTTATCAAATGCTTGATAGAAGATATTCAACACTTCTGGATGCGCTTTTTCGACTTCGTCTAGCAACACAACCGAGTAAGGCATCTTACGAATAGCTTCGGTCAATACACCACCTTCTCCATAACCGACATAGCCTGGAGGTGAGCCAATTAAGCGAGAAACGGTGTGTTTTTCTTGGTATTCCGACATATTAATTGTCGTTAAGAATTGCTGACCGCCATAAAGTTGATCGGCAAGCTGTACTACCGTTTCCGTTTTACCGACCCCGCTTGGACCTACTAGCAAAAACGCACCTTTTGGTCGGCCTGGTCGACGTAGATCGGCGCGTGCAGTTAATAAATGACGGTGCACACGTTCAATCGCTGTCCCTTGCCCTTTGATGTTTTTACCTAACATTTCGCTCAAATGGGTAATTTTATGCAATTCATCAGAGTTCATTTGATCGACAGGAACCCCAGTCCAATCAGCAATGACGTTCGCAATTTGTTCAGCGTCTACCTGCGGATACATCAAACGTTCTTGGTGCGGAATTGCATCTAGCTCAACGTATTTACTTTTCAATTCAGCCGTCAAGGATTCAATCTTTTCCGCATCCACTTCTTCAGCATCAACCGCTTCCATAAGCTCTGCACGCATTGCCACAATCGCTTCGACCACGGCGCGCTGTGTATTCCACGCTTCAGTCAACGTCGCAGCTTCTGTTTCCGCTTGATCTTCTTGCTGACGCAGCTCTTCAAGACGCTCTGTATTGACATCTTGTCCGAGATAAATCGCTCGCTCCAACATTTGAATTTCAAGTGTGCGCTGGTGACACTCGGTTTCCAATAAACTAATGCGCGTTGGTGGTGTCGTCATATTGATGGCGATACGAGCACACGCGGTGTCTAGTACGTCGATAGCTTTATCCGGCAATTGACGTCCAGAAATATAACGTGCCGACAGTTCCGATGCGGCTCTTAGGGCGTCATCAGAAATCAAAACGTTATGCGCTTTCTCATAGACGCTATTTAAACCACGTAAAATATCAACCGCTTGGTCAATACTCGGTTCATCCAATTTAACCAGTTGGAAGCGGCGCGTTAATGCTGGATCTTTCTCAAAGTATTTTTTATATTCTTTCCAAGTGGTTGCCGCAATTGTACTTAGCTCACCACGCGCTAACGCAGGTTTTAATAGGTTTGCCGCGTCGCTGCCACCTTCTTGGTTACCTGAACCAATCAATGTATGGGCTTCATCAATGAATAGAATGATTGGTTTTGGTGAGTTTTTAATGCCATCAATCACCCCTTTGAGGCGTTTTTCAAATTCACCTTTGACCGAGGCACCCGCTTGTAATAAGCCAAGATCAAGTGAATACAAATCGATATTGCTTAATTGCGTAGGGACATTTCCAGCGACAACACGCAATGCTAGACCTTCGACAATCGCACTTTTACCGACACCAGCATCACCCACGACGATCGGGTTATTTTTACGACGGCGGCACAGGATATCAATCATTTGGTTGAGTTCTGTTTCACGACTCAACACCGGATCGAGCTCACCATCACGCGCTTGCTGGGTAATGTTGGTGCAGTATTTATGCAGTGGTGACGAGTCACTGTTGAGGGCCGATGCCTGCGCGGCATTTTTATCGTTTTTTTCAACCGCGGTTTCTGCCGACTCAGACAAGATGGTCGCAAAGTGCTTTGTAAGATTTTCGCGATTGATACCATCAAGGAGCTTAATCAGTTTCAAAGGAAGATAACGATCAGCACGTGTGATCGCAGCAAGAAATACGGCGCCAGAACGCAATTCTGTTTGCTCTAATGTGGTAGTCGATAGCAACCAAGCTTCTTGCAGCACTTCCACGAGTAATGGAGAAAACGCTGGATAAGCATCTAAACTTTGCTCTCGGGCATAGCTTGCCGATAACGCCTGCTTGATACTATCGAGCTCAATATTCGCTTGCTTTATAATGATACGCACATCCGATAGCGGGTTATCGGTCAAGACATCCAGATAATGCTCTAATGTCACTTCTGGGTGTTGGCGCTCAATACATAATGAAGCAGCCTGCTCAAGCGCGAGTTTGCTCTGCGCATTTAATTTTGCAATGAGAGTGGGTAATTCAATTCGGATCACAACGTACACCTAGCCTAAAGTTATTATTAAAGTAATTGATTGAGTTGATTGACAACATCCGACGTTTTTTCGTGGAGTACAACGCTATACCCTAAAAAAACGCCAACCCATAGTAGGGCGTAACCGACAAATATTGACCATATCGGTAATTGATGGCTCAACTTATACCGTGATTGCACTACATGATCAGTAGCACTTGTCAGTGCTCCTGTTGGCTTCTCTTCGATGCCTTGAATCAACTCATAAAGACGCGTGATCACACGCTCGCGTTCAATGTGTCCGCCATCCATGACTCGATATTTTCCTTCAAAACCTAAAATTAAGCAGTGATAGATAAACTCAAGTAATGGTTTATAACGTTTCGGCTCATCTTCTAGACGACCTAAAATGGTAAAGACTTTTTCTCCACCCCAAGTTTCGTTATGAAAGCGAGACAACATTGAGTGCTCTGCCCAAACACTGGAAGCTCCCCACTCAGTCCCCATCACCGCTTCATCTAAAAATGCACAGAGAATGTAGCGATATGCCATTAAAATTGCGTGTTCATAGCCTTGCTCTGATAACTCAATTTCAATCGCTTTAATTTCTTCAATCGTTTGATGATAAATTTGTTCGATATTGTCGCAGTCCGTTAATGAACGAACACGCAGCGACAATCCAAATAAGGGAGTTGCCGCGTCGATCAATGTATTCGGGTTATCCCCTCGCAACTGAAACCAATAATCTTGGTCATAGTTAATTTGATCGACGTCATCAAACAATAAATCACTGTATTGTTGATCTTTTTTTCCTAACGCCATGTTTAGCTCCTAATAGCCCAAAATTGCAGGTCAAGATCTTCAAATGCCGCTGCAACGTGGAAAGCAAATCCACTGGAGTTTTTCAGCATTCCCCATGCTTGGCTTGATTTATCCAATTGGTAGTAGGTATATCCAGCATGATATGGCAACTGACGTGGTGCCACAGGCAAAGAAATCAAAGGAACACCTGGTAGTTGCAATGAAATCAATTCACGGATTTTCTCAACTGAGGAGACTTTGGTTTGCTGAGTAAATAAACGACGTAGCTCTTCTTGTGGCATCCGCGCTTTGACCGCAATAATAAACTCGGCACTCTCCATCAATTGTGGATCGTGGACTGGTGCAACCATGAGACCAAACTTACGTTTATCGAGCTGAATCGCGACGGCGCGAGGCTCTAGTACCACACTTAAGCTCTGACGTAGATTACGAATAAGCGGCCCGAATGACTCACCTGGCATATCATGGTTATACGTTGGCAAGGTTGGAGGAACGCGACTTTCAGAAGTAAAAGTCGAGAGCTCGCCACACACACAAGACAAACATTCAAACAAACGCTCTGGATGCAAGCTACGCAATTCTGCTAGATGCTGCATTTGCGGCTGTAAGCGGTTAAGTGATTGCAGCAACATAAAATCGGATACATCGGCAACCCCACCTTGTGAGGGTGCTGAAATACGCTGAGCAATGTTTTTGGCGCGCTCTCTCATCAAGCCTGACATTTCATTGATAAAGCGGTGCAAGTTGGTATGACCAACCACATTGTAATGGCAAGGCATAAAATCAGGGTCGAGAACCACGCTGCCGTCTGGACGTTTTTCCATAATTCGGCCAATGGCGATAGAGGCATACGCGCTGCGATCATCACGTTCCAACATGAGCTGCATTTTGACAGGCGAGACATCTAATGTCGTGGTATCACCTTGTGGTGTATGGACATCACGTACATCTAAACGACGACTTTCGTAGCGTCCTGTGCCTTTTTCTTCTGGCCAATTCACTTCCATCAAAGATTCACTACGCAGTGGTATTGCCAAATAGATCAATTGATTAGCCAATGACGCATCTTCAATTTCCAATGCATCGGGTAGCGTATCTTCCTGAGGAATACGAAACGCAGTGCCATCAGGCATGATGCCAACAGCACTCTCAATGGCAATACGACCAAAAGACAAATACTCAGGGTTCAGCGACAACTCTGACACTCCGTACAAATAACGGCTTGCCGCACTGATACGCTCATCAATGTAATATTCCGTGTAGCGTTGTTGTTGCTGGAAATGTTGCGGCTTAATAAAAAGGCCTTCATTCCAGATAACGCGATTACGTGCAAACATGGTCTATTATTCCACCCGTTTTAATTTGACGTTATAGTCTTTAAACAACATCAATAAATGGTATATACGCCCTTTATTGATGACTTTTACCGCTTTTTTCCATTCACTCAGCTCTGGGTCAGCAAAATGCGCGACCACACCAATGTAATGCGTCTCTTTACTGATTGGGATCGAATCCACAAACTTAAATTGACCCGGCATCAGCACATAGTCATAGCTTTTCACATAGTTGCTTTTCAAAGCGTCTTCATAGTCATTTTTTAACTGATCGTAGTCGGCCGACATAAACATTGAATCATCTTGTAATTCAAATACTTGAATTTCGATCGGCGAGGCTTCGCCCCAAATACTTGGGTTAACGCCTTCGTCTGCGACTAAGCTAAACGTGACTTTCGTTTGCTGTTTCGCTGGGTTGTTAGCTTGTTCTGATTCAGTTTCAGAAGAGCCACTACTACACGCGGTCAGCACCAGCAATGGAAACAGCAACAACAGCAGTTTTTTCACAATTACAACTCCATTTGCTTTTCACGAATTTTCTTATCGTAGGCTTGCTCAAAAATTTCCCAGAACAACTTCTCAAAACCACGTTGGCGATCAGAGGTCAATTCATCGTAGTAGTTACAGTACATCTCCCACGCCCAAGCGTCATTATCGCCTGCGTTCTTATCTGTATTACGTTTGTAATGCTGAAAACGACGTAACAATACTTGTGGAGAAAAAGCCGCAAGTATTTGCGCTAAGGCTTCTGAAGTAGCGAATTGCATCGCTTCATTATGATCGCTGACGTTTTTTAAGCTCTCGGAAATGGCGGCGGGAGCCGATAGATGCACGAGGCTTTTCTTCGCATCGTACATGGTATGAATCGTATCTTCATATGACATGCCAAGACGCAACGGGTTATCTTCAATCGGCTGTAAGTTACGATTCATTGTGCTAAAACGACCATCACTGGCTTGTTGGTTCAAATCCAGCAGTCCTTTAATACAAGCTTGTAGTGATTCACCAAGCTCTTGTGACAATAAATGCATACGTTGCATATCACTGTCATCAGAGATATCGACACCTAACCCTTGCAGCATCGGACCAGTAAGTAAGTGCTGACTACCTGATTTTGACTGGGTATCATTTTGCGCTGAAGAACTCGTATTCTGATCCGGCTGAATACTTCTTGCTACTTCTTCTTCTAGTAAATCTAATGCTTTTTCATCCATTGCGGAGCCCTCTGGTACGTTGTTAGTCGTCATGTCGTTATTATGTGTAGAAAGTGAAGGTTGAGGCGATGGCTGCTGTGCAACTGGCGCTGCCTCAATGTGTTTCTTTTTACTTCCGAAACCCAAAATGCGCTTTAAACGGATAGATGATGTCATTTCATACTCACTGTCAGCTTGAGGAGTGTAAGTCAAATCATTCAGAACCAAATTGTCTTCAGGAACGAGAGACGTCGGCTCTTCCAATTCATTGACGATAGGATCGTCAATGAGAGATTCTTTTTCCTCACTAAAACTCGCTGACGCTTCTAAAGCTAGTAATGGATCCGCATCCACTTTGATCTCAGCTTGGGATTGCTCTCCCTGCTCTTCTTCTGAAGCGTCGGCTAATAAGTCTACTTGGTTAGAAGAAAACATCAGCTCAAGCGGACCATCCGACGATTCATCCTCTGTTGCCCCCACTAAAACTCTTAAGCTATATGGGCCAACACTGATTTCATCTTTATGTTCTAATTGAGCCAGTTGGTTCATACCCAGTGGCATATGCGAGCCATTTACGTATGTTTCACCGCAACGGTCGCGCAAACAATAAGCGCCATCTATCGTGACTACTTCGCAGTGCACTGGCTGCACTTTGCCTTGGGTATCTTTTAAACGCCAAGTCGAGAAACTATCAGACCCGATGGTTCCGCCTTCTGGCGTCCACCGAGACTGCGCGGTTAATCCTGATTCAAGTAATTGAACATTGGTCACTAATAAAGTTAGCGAGGTTGCATTTGCTGGAATCATGGTTATTGTCTCACTTGAATTAATACATGTTGATCTTGCACGTCTTCCCCTAAGAAAGATGTCCAACCGAGCGCCACTGAACTTTGTGAATTCAACTGCATTGGCGGGGTTTCATCTTCCGCCATTGTCAGCTCTAAATCATAAGCCATCTGTTCTCGCAGAATAAATTCAACCAATTTAATCAAAGATTGATGCTCCTT